>CAZUUQ010000036.1:0-25869 GCA_964622625.1 uncultured Phycisphaeraceae bacterium
GGGAGCAGTCCAGCCGCACCGCTTGGCAGGGCGGGTGTCCGCAACGTGCGGACTCGGCGGGACTTGTCGAAAGTGGGCGATACAGGACTTGAACCTGTGACCTCACGGGTGTGATCCGTGCGCTCTAGCCAACTGAGCTAATCGCCCTGTACATGCTCACACTGGGGCCGCCACACCATACCGCAAAAAACGAATGATACAAGCTCACGCTGCTCAGTCCGGGGCGCCGCGTGGGATCTCACTGCGTTGCATCGGTATCGCGATTCTGGGCGGCGCGGGTGCGGGCGTCGTCCGCATCGGTTCGAATGGACGTACCCGCATCCCGGGGCGGAAGCTGACTGTGCGGCTGTTTCGCGTCCTTGTCCCCGCCCGGCGTCTTGCCGGCCTGATCTACCTCGTCCTCGATGCCTTGAAGGCCCTTCTTGAACTCGACAATGCCCTTGCCCAGACTGCGCCCGACTTCGGGCAACCGCTTGCCGAACAGCAGGATGCCCAGAATCGCCAGGATCAGCAGTTCCTGCCAGCCGAAGGTGCCGAACAGCGCCAAAGTTGTGGGAACGATGCCGGGCATCGCGGTCAATCCTTATTCGAGTATGTCACGCCATGGCGATGGCGCGGGTCGTTGCATCGCATGTGGGGCGGCAGGTCAAACCGCCGGCTGCCCACGCCATTCGGTCACCAGCATCATACGACGACTCAGCGCGGCTTGCCCACGCAGAGGCAGACGTTGTGCCCCCCGAAGCCGAACGAATTGCTCAAGACCACCTCAACTCTGGCCTGACGGGCGGTGTTGGGCACGCAATCGAGGTCGCAGGTCGGATCGGGCGTATGGTAGTTGATGGTGGGCGGTATCTGGCCGGTCTGGATGGTTTTGACGGCAATGATGGCCTCGACGCCGCCGGAGGCTCCCAGGAGGTGCCCGGTCATGCTCTTGGTTGAGCTTACGGGAATCTTGCGAGCCCGAGCGTCGCCGAAGAGGCGTTTTATGGCGGTCGTCTCCGAGGCGTCGCCCAAGGGGGTGCTGGTGCCGTGGGCGTTGATGTAGTCGACGCCGTCGAGCCCGACGCCTGCGTCTTCGAGAGCCAGGCGCATGGCCTCCGCGGCGCCGCGGCCCTCTTCGTCGGGCGCGGTGATGTGCGAGCCGTCGGCCGACTGGCCCCAGCCCAGTAATTCCGCATGAATGGTGGCGCCACGGCGGCGGGCATGCTCGTAGTCTTCAAGGACGAGAATGCCGCTGCCTTCGGCGAGCACGAAGCCGTCGCGGTCGGCGTCGAACGGCCGCGAGGCGGTCGTCGGATCGTCGTTGCGGCGGCTGAGGGCCTTGAGCGCCTCGAAACAGGCCATGCCCAGGGGCGTGAGGGCAGCTTCGGAACCGCCGGTGATCATGACATCCGCCACGTTGTGGCGGATGCACTCGGCAGCCTCGCCAATGGCGTGGGCAGCGCTGGCGCAAGCGGTGGCGACCGAGGAGTTGGGCCCTTTGATGCCCCAGAGGATCGAGACATTGCCGCTGGCGGCGTTGCACATCAGCCTCGGCACCATGAATGGGCTGACCCGGTCAGGGCCCTTCTCGATCATCTTGGCGTAGCCGGTCTCGAAGGTCTCCATGCCTCCGATCCCTGTGCCGATGATCGAGCCGCAGCGCCAGGGGTTTTCCTTTGGAAATTCGATGCCTGAATGCCCGACGGCACCGATGGCGGCATTCATCGCGAACTGGGCGAAGCGGTCGAGCCGCTTGGCCTCGCGTGGTTCAAGATGCGGGCCGCCGGTCCAGTCCACCACCTCTCCGCCGAACTTTACGCCGTGCTTGGACGTGTCCCAGCGGGTAATGGTGCGGATACCGCTCTTGCCGGCCACGAGGTCGGCAAAGACCTGATCGACGTCCATGCCCAGACTGGTGACCCAACCCAGGCCGGTGATGACCACACGACGCTTGCTCATGCCCATGAAACTCTTTGGAGGATGCGAGGCTCGCGGGGTTAGGGCGGCGGCCCTGGCTGGAGCCGAGGGACCGAGCGATCAGATATTCCAGGACCGAGGCGCCAAGTCCGGCCGCCCGCGCACACGGCGGTTACTCCTGTGCGGCCTTGGCGACGTGGTCCTTGATGAAGTCGATCGCCTGACCGACGGTTTGGATCTTCTCGGCATCCTCGTCGGGAATGGACGTCTCAAATTCGTCTTCGAACTCCATGACCAGTTCGACGGTGTCGAGACTGTCGGCATTGAGGTCGTTGACGAAGTTGGTGTCGCGATTGATCTCGCTCTTGTCGACGCCCATCTGCTCAGCGACGATCGAGATCACCTTCTCTTCAATCGCCTTTTCATCCATGGCGAGTCTTCTCCTTGGCCCCGATCGTGAGGCCGAACATGGCGGTTCTGTGGATGTGCGTTTCAACGGCGCATATCGCGCAGCACTATAACTTTCGCCCGCGCGGGTCACAAGCCGCGCCGGCGTCAACTCATGGTCATCCCGCCGTCCACTGCCAGCACCTGCCCGGTGATGTAGGAGGCGGTCTCGCCGGCCAGGAAGGCGGCCGCGGCGGCGACTTCCTCGCCGCGTCCGAACCGCCCCATCGGCGTGGCGGCGCGGGCCAGGTCCTTGATGCGGTCGGGCAGACCCTCGGTCATGTCTGTGTCGATGAAGCCGGGGGCGATCACATTGGCGGTGATGTTCTTGCCGGCCATCTCCTTGGCGATCGAACGCGTCAGACCGATCAACCCTGACTTCGCGGCCGCGTAGTTCGCCTGGCCGGCGTTGCCCACCAGGCCGGCCACCGACGAGATGTTCACGATCCGCCCCCATTTGCCGCGCATCATGGTGCGGATCGCGGCCCGGCAGGCGACAAAGGCGCTGCGCAGGTTCGTCGCGATCACCTCGTCGAACTGTTCGTTGGTCATTCGCAGCACCAGCGTGTCGCGGGTGATGCCGGCGTTGTTCACCAGGATGTCCAGCCGCTTGTGCGTTTCGGCGACGGCTTCCACGGCATCGTTGAGCGCGGCCGCGTCGGCGATGTCGCAGGTAACCACCGAGGCCTGTCCGCCGGCAGCTTCGATCTGTCCGCGGACGGCTTCGAGCTTGTCGGCGTTGCGGGCCAGCAGCACCACGTGGCGCCCCTGGGCGGCGATGGCCTTGGCAATGGCGGCACCGATGCCCCGCGAGGCT
Source organism: uncultured Phycisphaeraceae bacterium (assembly GCA_964622625.1). Lineage (GTDB taxonomy): Bacteria > Planctomycetota > Phycisphaerae > Phycisphaerales > Phycisphaeraceae > CAZCWM01. The sequence continues at coordinate 3,164 of CAZUUQ010000036.1, forward strand.
CCGGTCACGAGCGCCACGCGCGTCTCAACCGAATCAGGCATGAATCACTTCCCGTCGCTTCCCGTCGACCCAGAGAACTCTTCGGCAACGAACCGCGTGCATGGGCCAGCGGCTTTCTCTGCCCCTTCGTTTTAACGTGGTAGCTCGTCCCCGACATTCACGCATTGGTCGGCGCTTCGCCAAAACTCAGTACCTCGCGGCGGCGGTCGATCCGCCGCATCAGGCCGCTGAGCACCTTGCCCGGCGCCAGCTCGACGTAGCGCCCCGTCAGGTGAACGTTCGACCAAACCATCGACTTAGCCCACTGCACCGGGCGGGTGAGTTGCTCGACCAGCAGCCCCTTGATCGACTCGACGTTGGCCGAGTCGTGCGGCTGACCGGTGACGTTCGAAAGCACAGGGACGCTCGGCTCGCGCCAAGCGGTGCTTTCGAGCGCCTTGGCCAGGCGTTGGGCGGCCGGCTGCATGATCGGCGAATGGAATGCCCCGGCAACGGCCAGGGGCTTGGCGGCCAGACCCATCTCCCCCGCCACCTGCACGGCGCACTCACAGGCGGCCTTGCTGCCGCTGATGACCACCTGCTGGGGACAGTTGAAGTTGGCCGGCACGAGCACCTGGTCGTCGCCGCGCACCCGGCCGATGACCTCGAGGCACAGGGTCTCGGCCTGTTCCTGTTCGGCACCGATGAGGGCGACCATCCCGCTGGGCTTGGCCTCGGCGGCGGCCTGCATGGCCTGGCCGCGAAGACGCACGAGCTTCAGACCTTCTTCAAAGCTGAACGCTCCCGCCAGGTGCAGGGCTGTGAACTCGCCCAAACTCAGGCCGGCCGCGGCGACAACGTGGCTCAGCAGGCCCCGCCGCTTCAGGGACCGGTAGGCCGCCACGGAGCACACATAGATGGCCGCCTGGGCGATGTCGGTGCGGTTGAGCTGCTCGGCCGGTCCGTCGAAGCAGAGGCTGCTGAGGCTCATGCCCAGCAGGTCGTCGGCCGCCTGGAACGTGGCCTTGGCCTCCGGATCGGTATCGAACCAGGACTTGCCCATGCCCACATGCTGAGCGCCTTGGCCGGGGCAGAGCAGGATGTCTCCCACGGCCGTACGGATATGGGGACGGACGGCTGTATCGGTCTGATGGAATGTAGTCATGGTGTCCAGGCCCGCTGGGGTGTGGCGTCCCGCCTCACGGCAAGGCGGTGCTCATCAGGCGCTAACACGGTTGACATGATGCATTTATCGGCCAAGGCGTCAAGGAAGCTGCTGCCGCGGGTGGATTCTATACCCGCCACAAGGCCGAGGCCCACGTCAGGCCCCCACCCAGGCCGACAAACAACACCAGGTCACCAGGTCTGATCCGCCCGGCCGCGTTCAGTTCGTGCAGACAGATCGGGATACTCGCTGCCGACGTATTGCCGTAGCGGTCGATGTTGATGTACAGCTTGTCCTCGGGCAGCCCCAGTCGCTCGCGGGCCGACTCAAGGATGCGGGCGTTGGACTGGTGGGCGATGACCATGGACAAATCATCCGCCCGTAAGTCATTGTCAATCAGCACTTTTTCAATTGTTTTCTGGAGTGTGGAGACCGCGAACTTGTATATCTCCCGGCCGTTCATCTGCAGCGTATCGAACGTGCCGGAGAAGACCTTGTCGTCGGCCGGCACCTGTGCGGCGTCGCGCGGGCAGTACAGTTCCTTCCACATGCTGCCATCGCTGGCCATCGTCTGGTGCAGCAGCCCCTGACGCGGATCGTCGCTGGCCGTGAGGATCGCGGCACCAGCCCCGTCGCCGAAGAGCACACAGGTTCGCCGATCGGACCAGTCGGTGATTTTGGTCAGGGCCTCTGCCCCGACGACGGCTACCGTTCCGGCCGCCCCCGTGCGGATCAGGCTCGACGCGAAGTTCAAGGCATAGACGAAACCGCTGCACGCGGCATTGAGGTCCACGGCCGCGGCGGGCACCGCTCCGATCTCTGCTACCACCCGTGCGGCTGTCGAAGGACAGACCATTTCCGGACGCAGAGTGGCGCAGATAAGCATGTCCAGTTGCGGCCCGGTGACGTCGGCGCTGGCCATCGCCTGCTGCACCGCCTGGCGCGCCAGATCGCGGACACTGGCGCCGTCGTTCAGAACCCGTCGCTCGCGGATGCCGGTGCGCTGGGTGATCCATTCGTCGTTGGTGTCGACGCGAGCGGCCAGGTCGGCGTTGGTCAGGACCGTGTCCGGGACGGCCATGCCGGTTCCGGCGAGTCGGATTCCGATGCGCGGTTGAGCCATGGGGTATTGAGCGTGTGCAGGGGTATGGGGCGGCGCCGGGGCGCCGGCCGGGGGCGGGGTGGGAGCGGCGTCAGACGGCAGCCTCCTCGACGCCCTCCAAGAGGCTCATGGCCTCAATGATGGCGTTATTGACATCGTGCTGGGCCAGGCTGACGGCATTGCGAATGGCGGCGGTGATGGTGCGGGCCTCGCTCGAGCCGTGGCAGATGATGCACACGCCGTTGGCCCCCAGCAGCGGCGCCCCGCCATACTCGTGGTAGTCATGCTTCTGGTAGATGCGCTTGACTACCGGCTCAAAGCGCATCGCGAGTTCCGGGTCGATCTCGAATATCTCGTGGGCAATCGTCTTGAACAGGCCGCTGGACAGCCCCTCGGCCAGCTTGAGCACCACGTTGCCGGTGAAGCCCTCGGTCACGATCACGTCGGTTCTACCCGCAAACAGGTCGCGGCCCTCGATGTAGCCGACGTAGTTGAGCCGGTTGTCCTTCTTGACCAGGGCATGGGTTTCCTTGACCAGGGCGCTGCCCTTGGCCTCCTCGCCGCCGATATTCAGGATGGACACCCGCGGGTTCTTTACGCCGTTGACGCGCTCGGTGAAGATGCCGGCCATGTGGGCGTACTGATGCAGGTGGCTGGGGCGCGGCTCGGGGTTGGCGCCCACATCGCAGATGCAGATCGGGCCGAAGAAGGTCGGCATCGTCACCGCGATCCCCGGTCGATGCACGCCCGGCAGGCGGCGCATTGACATCTGGGCCGCAGCCACGCACGCGCCGGTGTTGCCCGCACTGATGATCATGTCGCAGCGCTTGTCGCCCGCTTTGCGCCCCGCCAGCCAGCCCATCTTCACGATCGAGCTGTCGGGCTTGGAGCGGATGGCGCTGACCGGCGGCTCATCCATGGTGATGACCTGCGTCGTCGGACAGATCTCGACGCGCGGATCGTCGGTGAGCTTGCGCTCGGCCAGTTCGTCGCGGATGATGGCCTCGTCGCCGATGAGCACCAGGCAGTCGTCGCGGCTCAGCAGAGGCACAGCATCCAGACTGCCGGCGAGAATGGCGTCCGGGGCGTGGTCTCCACCCATCACGTCAATACCGATGCGCAAGTCAGGCTCCTCGTCGAGCGAGGCTTCTGCTCATCCCCAGGACCGACAGGAACTGCACGACACCCCAGCCGCAGGCGGGCGACGCAGTCCGACTGCTCAGGCCTCGACTTCTTTGCCCAGACGCAGTTTCAGGCCGGGACGCACATAACCGCACTCGCCGCAGGCCGCGTGAGCCTTCTTGGCCGACCCGCAGTTGGGACAGCGCACCACCTGAACCGCCGTCAGACCATCGTGCGAGCGGCGTTTTTTGCCCTGGGTACGCGTCTGTCGTTGCACAGGAAGCATGATCGGCTCACCTTCATCAAGTTCGCGGGCCACAGCGCTGGTCACCGATGCCTCAAGCGGGGCACTGCCGCAGCATGCCATGGCGACTTGAAGCGAACGGATAAGACTAATCACCGCGCCTCCTGTCGTCAAGGCACGCGTCAGTCCGTGCGGAGGGACTGGCGCGGGGGGGCAGGGGTGCATGGGGGCGCGATCGGCGTTTGACAGTCGCAGGAGGTGGGTTAAAGTATGGGGCTGCGAATTTTCTGCTCGATGCGGCCGGGCCCTTGCAGTCGCGAGGAATCGGGCGGATCCAGGATCGGGTGCTGCCATGAATCGACAGACGTATCACGCGAAGAACAACGAGGTGGCCCAGGGGTGGTGGATCGTGGACGCCAGCGACCAGGTCCTGGGCCGTCTGGCGGTGCGCTTGGCCACGATCCTGATGGGCAAGCACAAGCCGCAGTACACGCCGCACCATGACGTGGGTGATTTCGTGGTGGTGATCAATGCCGGGCGCCTACGCCTGACGGGTCAGAAGGCCGATCAGAAACTGCATAAGGCCTACAGCGGCTATCCCAGCGGGCAGAAAGTACACAGTTACCGCTGGATGCTGGAGCATCGCCCGGAGAAACTGCTGGAGACGGCGGTGCGGCGGATGATGCCCAAGAACAAGCTGGGGCCTCAGATGCTCAAGAAGCTGAAGGTGTATGGCGGCGCGGAGCATCCGCACCAGGCTCAGCAGCCGCGGCCGCTGGAGAACGTGGCATAACCATTCCTCAGCATTCGGCCGCTTCAACGCCGTTGCTGCCAAGCAGGATACGCAAACATGCCTGAGACGCAGACTCCGCAAACGCCCGTCATCGACAAGCCGGCGGCCACGCCAGCCGCCATCGCGCCTGCGTCGCCCGACAAGGGCGGCTTCATATGGGGCACCGGCCGCCGCAAGAGTGCTGTGGCCCGCGTGCGCATCCGGCCCGGCAGCGGCCAGTTCAAGGTCAACAAGCGCGATATCAGGGAATACTTCGTGCACCCGCGAGATGTGGATGACGCCCATGTGGCCCTGCGGCTGACGCAGACAGAAGGCAAACTGGACGTGTTTGTGAACGTTCGCGGCGGGGGCACGACCGGTCAGGCCGGGGCAGTGCTTCTGGGCCTGGCGCGGGCGATCAAGAAGTACGATCCGACACTCGAGCCGGTCCTGCGCGACAATGACCTGCTGACGCGCGACCCACGCGAAGTGGAGCGTAAGAAGTACGGCCAGCCCGGCGCCCGTCGCCGCTTCCAGTTCTCCAAGCGCTGACCGCTGGCGCCCGTCGCCCAACAACTCAATTCAGCAGTTCGGGCACCGCCGTCGGCAGGGGGGGCTGGTGCTTCCGCTGTAACATTGCCGCGCCTCGATTTACCCAGGCGCCCGCGGCCAGTCCGCCAAGATTTGTGCGGGGCGGCTTTTTCAGAACCTCTGGCCGAGATTGTACTGCTCCGGATCACTCAGCAGGCCGGGATACAGCTCTTCTTCCATTTCTTCCTGGATGATGATGGTGGGCTTGATGAGGATCAGGAGCGTGCGTTCGTCCTTGATCTCGGTCTCATTGGTGAAGAAGCGATTGATGATGGGGATCTTGGAAAGGACGGGGACGCCGGCGCGGACCTCGACGTCGGCAACCAGACGCTGGCCGCCCAGCAGGAGGGTGCCGCGGTCGGGCACATGGACGGTGGTCTTGACCTGGGTGACTTCGAGTTCGGGCAGTTCGAGATCGGCTGTGGCCGTGGCGATGATGTTGCCGTCGTCGTCGGTAAGGAAGCTGGTCTGCGTCAGCGTGCGGATGCGGGCGAGTCGGCCGAGGCTGGGGCGCAGGGTGAGCGTGACATAGCGACGGTCGGCGCTGACTGTTCCTTCGACGTCAAGGATGGCGCCGCTGTTGACGACGCTGAGGGTCTGGTCAAAGCCGCCCGTGTCGGCTACGGCATCCAACTCGCTGACGAAGGAAGTCTGTGTGGCGACGATGACATAGGCGCGTTGGCCATTGAGGAAGGTAATGCGGGGAGCGGTGAGGGACAACGCGCGGCGGTTTGCCTGCGTGGCGTTGACCACGACGGACAACTCCAGGTCGTCCATGTAACCGAAGCTGAAGGACATCGACCGCTGTCGGTCGAGCGTGATCGGGTCGATCAGGGCTTCGGGATCGCTGAATGAGCCGGTGATACCGGTGTTCTCAATCGAGCCCTTGTCGGCGATGCTGGCCGAATCTTGGTCGAAACCAATGCCCGTCCACGGACTGGGCAGGTCGTAGGCGATGTCCATGTCGATACCCACTTCCTCGAGGAAGTTGTGGTCGACCAGCAGGAAGCGGCCTTCGACATGGATCTGCATGGCGTTGGCCTCGCGAAGCTGGCCGAGCAGATCGATCAGAGACCGGTGGTTGTGGGCGGTGGTGCGGACGATGAGATTGCCGTTGAACTCGCGCAGGGAGCTCTGGTCGCCGCCGAGGCCCTGCCATTCATCCAGGCGCCCGATGGATTCCTGAATCAGGTCGGTGATGGCCGTGACCAGTTCTTCGCGCGTCGGCAGCTCCTCTTCCTCCTCTGATTCGACGGTAAACCCCTCTTCAGACTCGAGGATCGAGCTGAGGTCGAACTCGGGGGCGTCGATGAACGAAGGGACGAGCACCAGCAGGTCGCGGATGTCGTAGGTGCGGATCTCGGTGGCCCGTGTCAGGTTGGACTGGGTCGAGATGGTGACAATGCCGTCGATGATCGAGTACTCGATCGGATCCAGGGGACTGAAAACCGAAACCTGGCCGAGAATGAGGGTCAGGGCCCGCTGGACGGAGACCTGATCGAGGTCAAGCGTGACGGGCATGTCCGGTTCGACGCCGACTTCAGCCAGCGCCGGCCAGTTGACGTAGAAGCTCAGCCCGGTGAGGGCGCGCAGGGATGCAATGACCTGGTCGAAGCGCCGGGCCTCGTACTTGACGGGGACCTGCTGGCGCATCTGGGCCGACACGCGGCGGTTGACCTCCGATTCACCGGCTTCGCGATCCAGGGCGCTGAGCCGCCGGGCCGTGAGTACCGGCCAGTCGCTGGGGTAGGTCACCAGATCGGTGATGGGAACCGTCGCGTCCATGTTCTGCAATCGCAGATCGGCCAGGCCCAGGCCACGTTCGCGTTCGAGCCGGCGGTATTGCACGTAGATGCGGTTGTCCTCGATGGTCTCTTTCATCAATTGCGTGGCGGGGTTATTGGGATCGAGGAACAGAGCCTGGTCGAGCACCTGGAGGGCCTCGTCGTATTTCAGTTCACGTTGCAGATCCAGGGCCCTGCGAAGCAGGCGCTGCACTTCGCGGTCGGTCTGCTCCATGGCCTCATCGCGTCGCTGCTCGGCATCCTGGCGGCGCTGCTGAATGATTCGCTGCTCCTGTTCGGCCCGGGCCAGTTGTTCACGGTCGGCGATCTCGGCGCCGAGGATGACCGCTTGTTCACGGAGCTGGCGGTACTGATTGACCGGAAGAAACCGCTGGCCGCGATCCAGGAGCACCTTGGCCTGAGCCACCTGTTCGCTGGCGGCCGCGAAGTTGCGGGCTTCGAGATGACGGCGGGCTTCGTTCATGGCCTGGCGGAATTCGGCCACGGTCATGTCCGCGCCCAGGGTGCGGCTGAACTGCTGCTCCTCGATCAGAGACGCCGGGGCCGCCATCTGCTGCGCCTTGGCGGATGCGGTCGCCAGACCCTGCCGAGCGGCGCGGTTGTCCGGATCCAGCGACAGCGCCTGTTCATACAATTCAACAGCCAGGCGGTGCTGGCCGTCACGTTCCGCCGCCTGTGCCTCGGCGACTTTCTGCTGCGCGTAAACCACGCGCATGCGGGACAGCAGATCGTCGCGCGGGGCTGTTGCGGGCACGCTCTCGGTCGAGACGGCGGGGGCGACGGGATCCGGCCCGACCTCGACCGGCAGCACCTGGGCGGTGTCGCTGTGATCGGCATCGCGGACTGGCGAGGCTTCCGACATGGGCGCCTGCGCCTCAGTGGCGGCGCTGGCGTGCAGGCGGCGGTCGAGGTCCTGCAGCGTCTGGTACAGCAGAACGCGCTGCTCACCGGTGAGCTGCATCGGATCCACTTGGCGCAGCGTGCTCAAAGCCTGGCTGTAGTTGGCGTCCTGATACAGGGCGATGCCCTGCGTGAACAACTCGAGGTCGGTGATGTCGCCTTCATCCGCCAACGCGGGAACAGCCGCCATGCAGCACAGCAGAAGGACGAACACGGACCAGAGACGGTGAAAGTGCCGACCGACCAAGGGAACATCTCCTTCGCTGTGGGTGTTCGGAATCGGGTCGTTGCGGGGCCGACGCCGGCCGGCAGCGTGCTGTACGTCGATAGTGGGGCTTGGCCCCACTGTCGACACCGGTGCGCTCCGGGGTCCGAAGGAGCCAGCGGCTCGGCGGCAATCGCATGAGCGCTGTACTCCAAGCTGTACGTTAGTCTAAAAGTCGCAGCGATCCGCTGCAAGTAGCCGCCTCGCTTAGAATCCCAGGTCTGCCGACGGCGATTGGGGCTGGCATGACCAGGGGCAGCCGGCTTGGGCCACCTGGAAATCGGCAAGGATGTGGACCATGGCCATGCGGATCATCGTGACGGGGGCGGCGGGCAAGCTCGGTGGGCCCACGTGCCGGCATCTGACGGCGGAGGGCTTCGATGTGCTGGGTCTGGACCGCGACGCCGCCGGTGGGGGCGGCACAGTGCGGATGGAGGCGGTCGATCTGCTGACGGCCGACGATCTGGCCGATCGGCTGGCCGGGGCCGATGGTGTCGTGCATCTGGCCAACCACCCGTCGCTGGCTGGCCGCGAGCATGAGGCGGTGCGCATTTTCAGCGAAAACATGCGGATGAACATGGTGGTCTTTCACGCAGCGGCGGCGGCCCATGTGCCGCGGGTGGTGTTCGCCAGCTCGGTCCAGGTGATCGGCGGCTGGCGCACCTGCCGCCAGCCTGAGGCCCACCCGCCGCTGGCATACCTGCCGGCCGACGGCAACCTGCCGGCCAATCCCGGCAACGTCTACGCGCTGAGTAAGCATTTCGGCGAGCAGATGCTCGACCACCTGTCGCGACGGGCCGGCCTGTCGGCAGTGGCGTTGCGACTGCCGTGGCTGGTGGATGCCGAGAGTCTGGGCGAGTTGTTGCGCCACCGGCCGCGGGAGATCCGCTGGTGGCAGACACTCGACGAGGCCTTCGCATTTCTGCGTTACGAGGATGCGGCCAGTCTGATCGCGGCCATTTTGCGCAGCGACCTGCCCGGCTTCCGCGTCTACTTTCCCGCGGCCGGCGACCCGTACGTCGACGTGGACGCGGCTGATCTGATCCGCCGCTGGTATGCGGGCGTCGAACTGCGTCGGCCTCTGGAGCAGATCGATCGGCTGGTGGACATCGAGGCGATCGCGCGCGAGACAGGCTGGCGGCCGCAGCTCGACCGGCTGGCGCAGGCGGCCACGCTTACCGGCGTCTGATCCTGCGTCGCCCCCATCCGCACACGCCGGAGGCAAAAAACAGGCGCGGCCGCGGGGCCGCGCCTGTGGCTGTTCTGTCGAGATGGTTCAAGCGGACGTAGCGATCATTCGTACGCGTACGTCGATTCGGTCTCCATGACCGGCCGCTGAAGCTCATCGGTGTTCATATTGACCGTGAAGCGCGTGTCGCCGGCCTCGGTCGCACGCAGCAGCACCTGCCAGGTCGCCTTCTGCCCCACGGCAAGGCTTGCCAGAGGCTGGAAGGTGACCTTGCGGCCGGACGCCGACCCCGCGGTGATGCCGGATGACGAGATATACTCAAAATTGTCCTCGAACTCGGCGGCAATCCTGACGTTCGTAGCTGGAGCCGAGCCCTGGTTGGTCACGGTGATGACATAGGTCTGCTGGTTGCCGATACGCACGGGGTCGGTCAGGTCCACGACCTCAAGCAGCACCGCGGGGATGCCCAGGTATTCTGTGCGGACGTTGGCGGAGACGGCCTCGGCGCAGTAGGCGCGGGCGGTGGCCACGCCGCGCACGTTCGCCGCTGTCGAACCGCTGTAGACCAGCCGGCCACGGAAACTGGCGTTGGGCTGGAGGGTGCCGAGGTTGTAGGTTACGCGGCCGGGTGTCTGGGTGGCGCCTTCGGTGGCCTGGACCAGTTGCACTGGTCCGTCCACGCCGATTTCGAGGGTGGCGTCGCGGGCCGCGCCGTTGCCGGTGTTGGTGACCACGACGTCATACTCGGCCGATGTGCCGATGTAGAGTCGTTCGGAGCCGGTGAAGTTGACCGCCAGCCTGGGCTCGCGGACGACGGTGCGGACCTCCGCGGCGGAGGCGGTCAGCCTGCCGGCCGCGGCCTTGGCGGCGCTGGCGAACGTGCCGGCCTGGGCGGCCTTGACTTTGACCTCAAACGCGCGGCTCTGGCCGGCATCGAGCTTGTCGACGTCGAAGCTCACCATCTGCTTGCCGTCGAGCGTCGTCAGGCCGTTGGCAAGCTGGTCGGTTACGGTTACGCCCGTGACCGAGCCGCTGCCACTGTTGCTGACGGTGTAGCGGTAGACGATCTCATCGCAGCGCAGAACCTCGGCCGGGCCGGTCTTCACGATCTGGATTTCCGGTTGAACGACCAGGGTCGAGGCGCAAAGCATCGACATGTAACTCACCGAGGTGCAGCAGGAGATGGTGCCTTCGCTCTCGGCGGCGCCGCTGACCTCGACGGTCTTGCTTTCGCCTGGCTTGAGGGCGCCCAGGTCCCAACTCAGCGTGCCGTCACCCGCGCGGCGAGCCTGCGGCGTCGAGGAGGCGAGCTTGAAGTTGTCGCCGGGCAGATCGGACAGGGTGACGCTGCTGAGGGTCTGATCGGTGAGGTTCGTGGCTTTGATCACGTAGGTGAACGCTTCACCGACGCGGACTTCACCTGGCAGGCCTTTCTCGATGCCGACCACGCTGGTGCGGGCATCACCGGTGGGATAGGCCATGGACGTCCATGTGCGCCCGTCCCGGTACGACCCCGGCCAGGTACCCTTCTTGACCGGCTCGGCCGATGCCGTTGTGGTGGCATCCCCCTTGTCCTTCCTGTGATAGCTGCAACCGGTGGCCAGCAGCATTACAGCAGACGCCAGTACGAGACCCAGAACACACAGACGTTTCATGGCGGACCCCCTGATTAAGATATAGAGTTGTTCACGAACTCTAAAGACGACAGGTTCATCGAAAACTGTACGATGACAATTGCACCATATCCATACACAATGGGCAAGTCAATGGTCAAGGCGATTTGTCCACGCATATGCCATATCCCGGTTCGGCACTGATGTGGGGACGATCCGGCAGGGCCCCAGAGGGTTTGATTTGCCGATTTGCGGCATGATCGTTCGGTGGCCGACGGGGTTGCTGTGTGCGCCTTGCCTTCGCCACGGGCATCGCGCATAATGTGTGGCTCGCCCGCAGAGGCGGGCATCAGCCCCGAGGAACGACGGCATGGCCATTCGAATCAAGGCGCGCAGTGGTGAGTCGGCAGAGCAGATCCTTCGCCGCTTCAAGAAGATGTGTGAGAAGGAAGGTCTGACCAAGGACATGAAGCGTCAGGCCTATTTCGAGAAGCCCTCGGAGCGCCGCCGCCGGGCCCAGCGCAAGATGGTCAAGCGCGCCACCCAAGGGCCGACGATTCGCCCGCGACGTACACAGGGCCCGTAACCCTCCGTGTCCGCCCGATCAAGCTGGTATCGCCCGGGGATTTAGCCTGTCGCGGCAGCCAGGGGTGAAGGCCCACTTTTCTACATATGTGGATAAAGCCACGCCTAATGCGGCTGTCTTTGTCCTTATACCACGCCGATCGCTAACATGGCCCGCCAAGAGCCCCGGCTGTGGGCCAGGATTCGCGGTGCAACGGCCCCCGATCCGATGTTGATAGGCACGGGTTCACCGGTTATCTGAATTGCAAAGGAGCTTGTCTCGATGGACCGTATCTCCACCCTGGCCGGCGGCGTCATGCGTCGACTTGTCACCCCACCTGTTGCTCTTCTGCTCCCCGTGTCCCTGGCCCTGATCTGCACCGCCACGGCTGGCGCCCAAGTGGATCCGCCGATGGTGGCGGCCGCAGGCGAGAGCGTGTCCTTGCCGTGGCTTTTCTTCCTCGCCCCGCTGGGCGCCATCGCATCGCTGGTGATGGCCCGGTACTTCTACCAGTCGATCATGGCCGCCGACGAGGGTGAGCCGGAGATGATCCGCATTGCCCAGGCGGTGCGTGAGGGGGCATACGCCTACCTCAACCGCCAGCGCAAGATCGTCATCGCGGTGTTCGTACTGCTGGTGGCGGTGCTGATCTACATCGGCTTCAGCCTCCAGTTGCAGCCGAAGCTCACGCCGCTGGGCGTGGCGGTGGCGGGCTTCTTTTCCGGTCTGTGTGGTTACTTCGGTATGCGCACGGCCACCAACGCGTCGGCCCGCACCACGGCTGCGGCCAAACGCTCACTCAACGACGGTCTGCGTGTGGCCTTCCGCGCCGGAGCAGTGATGGGCCTGTGCGTCACCGGCTTCGCTCTACTGGACGTAAGCCTCTGGTTCATCATCCTCAACATCGTCTTCAAGACCTCGGCCGACAGCCTGGTGCAGATCACCACCATCACGCTGAGCTTCGCGATGGGCGCGTCGCTGCAAGCGTTGTTCGCACGCGTGGGCGGCGGCATCTACACGAAGGCGGCCGATGTGGGCGCCGACCTGGTGGGCAAGGTCGAGGCCGGCATTCCGGAAGACGACGCCCGCAACCCGGCCACGATTGCCGACAACGTGGGCGACAACGTCGGGGACGTGGCGGGCATGGGCGCGGACCTTTACGAGTCATACTACGGCTCGATTCTGGCGGCAATGGCCCTCGCGGCGGCGGCGGCATTCCGCCTGAGTATGGCCCCGGTCGAGGCCGCCAAACTCGTGGCCGCGGCCCCGGCGCTCGCCGGCCTGGGCATCCTCAGCGCCATTGCCGGCATCTTCATCGTCCGCACCCGCGAGGGCGCGACCATGAAGCAGCTTCTCAAGAGCCTGCACGGGGGGGTATGGTTCAGTTCGCTGCTGATCGCCATCGGCAGCGCGGGGCTGCTCTATCTGCTGCTGGGCGACAACGAGGTGGTGTGCTGGTGGGGGCTGTGGCTGGCGATCGTCGCCGGGCTGCTCGCCGGCCTGGTCATCGCCTGGGGCACCGAATACTACACCTCATATGAACACAGCCCGACGCAGGCGATCTCCAGGCAGGCCGAGACCGGCCCGGCCACGGTCATCATCGCCGGCATCGCCGCGGGTATGCTTTCGACCTGGATTCCGCTGCTGGTGATCGTCGCCGCCATCATGACGGCTTTCATCAGCGCCGGGGGCAACGAGAGCTTCCTGCTGGGCGTTTTCGGCGTGGGCATCGCGGCCGTGGGCATGCTCAGCACGCTATCGATCACGCTGGCAACCGACGCCTACGGTCCGATCGCCGACAACGCCGGCGGCAACGCCGAGATGACGCATCAGCCCGCGTTCGTGCGTGAGCGCACGGACATGCTCGACTCGCTGGGCAACACCACGGCCGCGACGGGCAAGGGTTTCGCCATCGGTTCGGCGGCACTGACGGCCCTGGCGCTGCTGGCGGCCTACATCATCACCGTGCAGGCGTCGCTGACGCAGCAGGCGCAAACCCTGGCCGCGCAGGACGAGACCATCCTCGCCCAGGTCAGCGCGGGTTCGCCGTACTATGCCGACCACGGCCGATTCGTCATCGACGCGCCGGACAGGCCGGGCGTGGTCGATTCGGGCCTGCTCCTGGCGCCGCGCAACCGTGCGGCGATCATGCGGGTGCTGGCGGACAACCAGAGCCGCGTCACCGTCTCGTGGGATCCTGAACTGGGTGTGTACCACGCGTCGGTGCCCGTCGAGCCGGGGGCAGCCGGCGCCTATGAGTTCGAGATTGCCCCAGCCACCAGCGCGTCGCTGCCGCAGATTCTGGGCCATTTCGACGTGACGCTGATGAACCCCAAGGTGCTCTCGGGGCTGTTCATCGGCGTCATGCTGGTGTTCGTGTTCTGCGCGCTGACGATGAACGCGGTGGGCCGGGCGGCGTATGCGATGATGCGCGAGTGCCGCCGGCAGTTTGGCATCATGCGCGAGGCCTTCCGCAAGCAGGGCATGAGCGAGGCCGACATAGCCAACCCGACCAAGTGGCCTTACTCCGTCGAGGCCGACGGGCATCGCTATCCCGACTACGCCAATTGCGTGGCCATTTCCACGGCCGGGGCGCAGAAGGAGATGATCGTGCCGTCGCTGATGGCCGTGATCGTGCCGATCGTCATCGGCCTGGTGCTGGGCGTGCCGGGCGTAATGGGCATGCTGGCCGGCGCGCTGGTGTGCGGCTTCGCGGTGGCAATCTTCATGGCCAACGCCGGCGGGGCGTGGGACAACGCCAAGAAGTACATCGAGACCGGCCAGATGGGCGGCAAAGGCTCGGACAACCACAAGGCCACCGTCGTCGGCGATACCGTCGGTGATCCGTTCAAGGACACGTCCGGTCCGTCGCTGAATATCCTCATCAAGCTCATCAGCGTGGTGTCGGTGGTCTTCGCCGGCCTGATCATCAAGTTCTCGCCAGTCGTCAGCGGCTGGCTGGGCCTGGGATAGGGCGATGGCGCAGCGCCCCGCGAGGTATGCTTTCACAGTGAAGCCGGTACCGTGACGGTTGAAAGCGCGGCCCTACAACGCCGTCATTGCGACGGCGAGCATGGGACGCTGTCAGAGGCCCGACGATTCAGGATCGCATGATCGAGCAGGGCGGCCGTTACGCTCAGAGAATCCCTCGCGCGGCGAGCAGGTCGAGGATCTTCTGCACCGACTCAGCCACACTCAGCTTGTGCGTGGGCAGCACCAGTTCAGGATTCGCAGGAGCTTCGTAGGGATCGTCGATGCCGGTGAAGCCTTTGATCTGGCCGGCACGGGCCTTCTTATACAGGCCCTTGGGATCGCGCTTCTCAGCCTCTTCGAGCGGGCACTCAACGTAAACCTCGATGAATGGCAGGTCCGCGGCCGCGTGAAGCTGGCGGACCAGGTCGCGGTCCTTGATATAAGGGCTGATGAAGCTGGTGATGGCGATGATGCCCGCATCGGCGAAGAGTTTGGCGACTTCGCCGATGCGTCGGATGTTCTCCGTGCGGTCCTCGGCGCTGAAGCCCAGGTTCTTGTTCAGGCCGTGCCGTACGTTGTCGCCGTCGAGGCGGTAGGCGTGCCGGCCGCGCTGCATCAGCACCTGTTCCAGGGCCACCGCGACGGTGCTCTTGCCCGATCCCGACAGGCCGGTCATCCAGAGGGTGCAGCCCTTCTGGCCCATGTTGGCCTGCCGCTCGGCGCGACTGACTTCGCCCTCGTGCCAGTGGATGTTCGTTGCCTTCTGCTCTGCCATGTCGGACCTCGCTGGGTAAAGTGGGGCTTACAGTGGGGCGGCATCCTAGCGAAATGTCCGCCCCGCGCCCACCGCCGCCGCACGGAGACCGAAGCATGATCCACTGCGACTTGCCCATGGCCGTGCTCGATGCCGTCGGCTCGCTGTTCGAGGACTGCCCGCTCAACCAGGCCCTGGGGCGGCTCGTGGTCACGGCCCCCGGTGCGGCGCGGCTGGCGGCGAAGGTCGAAAAGGCGGTGGGGCGGCCGGTCATCGGTCCGCATTCGCCCCTGGCGGCCGCACTATGGCTCTACGTCGATCAGCTCGAACGCAGTCACGCCGTCAGCCAGCAGATCGACGACGCCACCGGCAGTTACTGGCACGCGATCATGCACCGGCTCGAGGGCGACTTCTCCAACAGCCACTACTGGCTGCGCCGCACCGGCCGCCACCCGGCGATGGACCTGGTCGATGTGACGGGGTTGGATGCGGCCACATACGACGCGGGCGGACTGGTGGACGCGGCCGAGGCAGCTCATCGCCGCGGCGAGGCGCCGCCCGACCTGATCGAACTGCAGCGCCGCGAGTGGGCGGCCCTGTTCGCCTGGTGCGCCCGGCAACTGCCACGATGACCATCACGGCCCCGCGCTGCCATCCTGCGTCACCTGGAGAAGGACCACCAGCACGTCGTACATCGCGTGCGTGCCGGCGACGATGCCGAAGCCGCGCAGCAGGTAGACCACGGCGAAGTACGCCCCCGCCAGGCTGTAGAAAATGAAGCGCCCCCAGTGAAATGGGTTGCCCGGGCCGAAATGGTATAGGGCGAACAGCACAGCCGTGCCGATCACCGCTGCAGCCGCGCTGATGTGCTGCGGCAGCGCCAGCAGGTCAGAGAAGATCATGTGCAGCAGGGCGATGCCGATAAGGCGGAACAGCAGCTCCTCGTAGATGCCCGCGCCGACGCTGTAGACCATCAGCGTCTGCCAGCCAGCCTGTTCATGTGACCCCGCCAGCAGCCGCCAGGCCGTCGTCGCCCCGAAACCCACGAGCATCATCACGAACAGCGGCAGGCTCAGCACCAGCGATTCGACGCCCATCCACGGATAGACGGCCGGCTCGAAGCGCCAGCGGTCCTTACGGGCCACGTGCAGTGAAAGCAGCACGACGACGACAATGAGGCCCGGCAGGTAGAAGGCCCCGTCGCCCACGCCGACGGCCTCGAAGAACTGCCGCAGCATCTTGTGCGCGAGGATGTGCGGCACCTGGCCGAAAGATTCGCGAACGTAAAGCAGCGTGCCCACTTCGTAGACGATCACCAGCGGCAGCAGGAAGAACAGCGACTGCAGCGGCTGCTGTGACAGCGGCCAGTAGCCGGTGGTTTCGGCGGGAGGTCGGGGCGATGGACGGGCCATGGCGGGCGCGGTCAGAACTTGAGGACCGCGTGGATGTCCCCATAGGGTTCCAGTTGGCGGCGGCCTTGGAGAAACGTCAGCTCGATGAGCACGCTGGTTCCGATGATATTGGCCTGCAGCTTCGTGACCAGTTCGCAGCTCGCCTTCATCGTGCCGCCGGTGGCCAGCAGGTCATCGACCATGAGCACGCGCTGGCCGGGGGCGATGGCGTCTCGGTGCATTTCCAGGCGGTCGCTGCCGTATTCCAGTGCATAGTCAACGCCGATGGTCGCGGCCGGCAGTTTTTTGGGCTTGCGCACGGGCACGAAGCCGGCCGACAGAGCCTGCGCCACAGCCACGCCGAAGATGAATCCCCGGCTCTCGGTGCCCACGACCAGTTCGACATTCTGGCCGCGAAAGGGATTGGCCATCAGCTCGACGGCCATGGCCAGGCCGGCGGGGTCTTTGAGCAGGGGGGTTATATCCTTGAAGACGATGCCCGGCTTGGGCCAGTCGGGGATATCGCGGATCAGTTGCGTCAGGTCCATGAGCACTCCGGAGCGTAGAGCAATGGCGGTAGGGAAGGTGGACGACGCCAGCGCGCCAGTTTTACCATCTTTGGCCCATGGTGTCGTCAGTCCCCGCGGCAGTTGCCGTGCCGCAGGCGTTGTGGGACAACATCGTCATGGACGCATTCGTCATTCACGGTGGTCGCCGCCTTACGGGCCGGGTGCGGGTGCACGGGGCCAAGAACGCCGCCCTGCCGCTGATGGCCGCGGCCCTGTTGACCGACGAGCCGGTCGTGCTGCACGACGTGCCCGACCTGGCCGACATTCGCAACATGGTCCGTCTGCTGGGTGAACTGGGCGTCGCGTCGCGTCGCGGCGAGCCGACGGCCGACGGACCGGGGTCGCTGCACCTGCACGTGACCGACACCGGCCGCAGCGAGGCGCCTTACGACATCGTCCGCACCATGCGGGCCAGCATCTGCGTGCTCGGCCCGCTGCTGGCGCGGCGAGGCTATGCCCGCGTCTCCATGCCCGGCGGATGCAACATCGGCGACCGCCCGGTGGACCTGCACCTTCGCGGTCTGAGGGCGATGGGCGCGGATATCACACTGGACGAAGGCTACATCGTCGCCCGCGTCCCGGCCGGCAACCGGCTCACAGGCAGGCGTATCTTCCTTGGCGGGCCGTTCGGCTCGACCGTGCTCGGCACGCAGAACGTCATGTGTGCCGCCGCCCTGGCCGAGGGCACGACCCTTATCGAGTCGGCCGCGTGCGAACCCGAAGTCGCCGACGTCGCCCGTCTGCTCACGGCCATGGGGGCACGCATCGAAGGGGCCGGCTCGCCCCGCATCACTGTGCAGGGCGTCGAGAAACTGCACGGCACGGAGCACCGCGTCATCCCCGACCGCATCGAGGCCGGCACCTACATCATGGCCGCCGCGATCACCAACGGCGATGTGCAGCTTGAGAACTGTCCGGTCGACGCCATGGCGGCCGTGCTTGACCGTCTCGCGGCTGTGGGCGTGCAGGTCGAACCTGTCATCGCGACGCACGACAACCAGGACGACAATGGCCTGCGCCAGACCGTGCGCATCGCCAGCAACCGCCGGCTTGAACCCGTGGCCGTCACCACCCAGCCGCACCCCGGTTTTCCCACGGACCTGCAGGCCCAGATCATGGCCCTTTTGTGCATGGCCGACGGCAACAGCATCATCACCGAGAAAATCTTCCCCGACCGCTTCCTGCACGTGGCCGAACTGCTGCGCATGGGCGCGAACCTGGTGCGCAATGGCCCGAGCGTGATGGTCAGCGGCGTGCGCCAGCTCAAGGGCGCGCCGGTGATGGCCAGCGACCTGCGGGCGTCGGCCGGCCTGGTGCTGGCGGCACTGGCCGCCAGCGGGACCACCACCATCAACCGTGTCTACCACCTCGACCGCGGCTACGAGTCGATGGAGAAAACCCTCCAGCAGCTCGGAGCCGACATCCAACGCGTCGACCGCGAAGCGGTCTGATATCGTTGCCCCAATGTGACGCGGCCACCTCGCGAGAAACTGCCATGACGGACGCCACCGCCATCGACCCGCAACTGCTGGAGATACTCGTCTGCCCGCTGACGCGCTCCCCCCTGCGCCAGGAGGGCGACGAACTGGTCGCTGCACAACCGCCCGGCGCCGGCCTGCGCTACCCGATCCGTGACGGGATTCCCATTTTACTGGTGGACGAAGCCCGGCTGCCCATGGGTGTCGCGAGTCTCGACGACTTCAAGCAGCGCTATGCGGCATCGATTCCGCAGTAGCCGGCCCGACGTTCGCTTCTCGATCCGGCAGGGCCAGCAGCAGACTGACGATCATGTACGTCAGCGTTGCTGAAAGCAGCGCATCGCTGAGCCAGTGCGCACCCGCCACGACGCGGGCGGCGATCATGATGCAGCCATACGCGGTCGCCGCCGCCGTCGCCAATCGCCGCCGCCGACGCGATTCGATCGTCAGCGTCCCCGCCAGAAGGGCGAAGGTCATCGACACGTGGCCGGAGGCGAAGCTGCGATGGCCCTCGGTGCGGCTCGGTTGCCACCAGGCATGAAAGTGCTCGACCTGGTCGAACTGCTGCACACGGTTGGGTCGCGGCCGACCCCAGTATTCCTTCAGCCCCGCGTTGATCGCCAACCCCGGCCCGAGCAGCACGGCCAGCACGATGATGACCAGTCGCCGGCGTTGTCGTATCAGCCGCGGCACGCGAAGGCTCAACAACAACAGCACGGCCGCGCCGATGACCATGACCCACGTGGGCAGCGTGCCATACTCGTACATCGCCAGCCACGGCTGGCGGCGCTCATGGACCCACGGCCATTTTGCGCTACCGTCGTAGAACCAGCTCGCCACCGTCAGGTCCACGACCGGCGGGGCCGTCAACACCGCCGCCAGCGCCAGCAGAAGCAGCGACAGATACAGATGAAAACGCGCTTGCGGCATGCGGAACTCCGTGTCAGGCGCATGATCGTGGGCCATGAGGCGAGCCGGGTCAAATGCCGCGCCCCGCGTGCCGCCCGTTTGGCCGCCTGTCAGCGAAGCGATACGATGCATCGGCCCCATTGTCCGCCACCCCGCCCGCATCTGACTCGCCACGCAGGAGCCGTCCGTGAAGCAGCGCACGCTCATCCGCGACCTCGAAGCCAATCAGTTCCTCGAAGGCATCTTCGCCATCCACAACTGCCAGCTCGGTCAGACCAAGGCCGGCAAGCCATTCATCAAGTGCCTGCTGTCCGACCGGTCCGGCCGCACGTCCGGACGTATGTGGAATGCCAGTGAGCAGATATTCCGCGGCCTGCCCACTGACGGCTTTGTCTACCTCGAAGGCCAGACCCAGCCCTACCAGGGTGAAATCCAGATCATCATCAACAACATTTACGGCGCCGACCCGACGGAAGAAGATCTCGACTGGCTGCTGCCCACCTCGGCCTTCGACCTCGATGAAATGCTCACCGAAGTCAAGGCCATGCTGACGACGCTGACCCATCCGGCCATCAAGGCCCTCGCCGGCGCCTACCTGGCTGACGAGGCGCTGATGGCACGCTTCCGTCGCGCCCCCGCGGCCGTCACGCTGCATCATGCCTACATCGGCGGCCTGCTCGAACACACGCTCAACCTGTTGAAACTCGCCGAGGCGATGCTGCCCCGCTATCCCCAGCTCAACCGCGACATCGTCCTGCTGAGCCTGTTCATTCACGACCTGGGCAAATGTGCCGAGCTGACCTGGGACGCGGGCTTCGCCTATACCGACGACGGACAACTGGTCGGCCACATCGTGCGCGGGGCGATGTGGCTGGAGCGCAAGGCCCAGGCGTGTGTGGACGCGGGCGTGCCTGTGCCCGAACCGCTGCTGCGCGTGCTGACGCACATCATCCTCTCGCACCACGGCAAGCCGGAATTCGGGGCTGCAAAGCTGCCCGCCACGCCCGAGGCGTTCTTCGTGAGCATGCTCGACAACCTCGACGCCAAGATGCAGATGGCCCTGGCGGCCACCCGCGGCGACGCCGCGCCCGACGCCGACGGCGAACAACTCGGCGGCGATTTCACCGAGAAAATCTGGGCCCTCGAAACCCGCCTCTACCGGCCCGATCCGACGACGCTGGCCGCTCCCGATACAGGTTCTGCCGCCTCCGCCGTCACCTCGCCCGTTAGTGAACGCTCCGTCCCGCCTCGCCGTGGCGGGCTGGAATAGTTTGCTTTCCGCCAATGCATCACCGTGAACGTTTCACCGCCGCGGCAGGGGCCAGAGACAGTCGACGTGGTTGCGTCCGCCGTTGCCGTTGATCGCGTTGGCCCGCCACACCTTGCCGACCAGCTCCAGCCGTCCGTCGCCGTCGAAGTCGGCGGCGACCGCGCAGTGCGAGCCGAGGTTGGCGTCCAGCAGCACATGCGGCCGCCATTGTCCCGTCGCCTCCCGCGCCAGCGCCAGCCACCGCGGTTTGTGCACCTGGCCGTCGGTCTTGCGGTTCTCCATCTCGACGGTGAAGATCTCCGGCCGCCCGTCGCCGTCGAGGTCCACCACCGCCAGCGTGTGCAGCGCGCGGTAGTCGTCCTCGGCCGGCAGGAGAATTTCCGCGTGCCAGGGGCTTGTCACTTTGTCCGGCCGCCGCAGCAGCGCCAGGCGGGCGTTGTGGTTCAGTTCCGACTCGGTGATCACGACCTCCACCTGCCCATCGCCGTCGACGTCCGCCACGGCCAGGCGCGACTCGTGATCCCACTGCAGTTCCGGCGGCACCAGCGGCCGGCGCTCCCACTGCGTCGCGTCGCCGCGCACGTTCACGAACCAGCCGCGGTTGGTCACGATGTCCAGCCCCCGCCCGGCACTGCTGGGCGTCACGGCCGTGCCATCGCCGGCCAGGTCCTCGGCAACGACCGTGACCGACCAAGACTGGCGCGGATCGGCCGCGGGCCTGAAGATCAGTACGCGCCCTTCCTTCTCGCGCACCACCACCTCAATCCTGCCGTCGCCGTCGACGTCGCCGGCGATCATGTCGTGCGGGTCGGTCAGGCCCTCCCACACCACGTGCGGCGTCCACCCGTCCAGTCCGTTGCGAGGGCGCTCGATCCACCACAGATGGTGCGACCAGTCGCCACAGACGATCTCCAGCCGCCCGTCGCCGTCGAAGTCCACCGCCGCCGCGCCCACCTGCGGCTGAACGGCGTTGGTGATGATGTGGCGCGTCCACCGCCGCGTGGCCGGGTCCAGATCGTAGAGGTGATAGAACGCCTCGCCGCGCCCGCCGGTGGCGAACTCCGGCAACCCGTCGCCGTCCAGATCCGCACACACCACCGCCCCCCACTCGCGGTAACCGGGGGCGTCCTCAATGAACTGATGCTCGTATGTGAATTGCCGACCTGTCTGGTCCATGATGGCTGCCCCTTTCACCGGTCCTGCCCACGGGTCGTGCGCGACCGCATGGAATCTAGCACAGCGGGCCGTAATCAGCGAGTGTTAACCGGCATCGGTGCCACGCCCGCTATGGACTTCACCGACGGCATCGGCAATGATTCAACGCCGTGCCGCGATAGGAGGGATGGATGATCGCCATGACTGCCGAGAACACATCGGAAGCGGCTGTCGATGCCGACTGGCGCGAGGCTGAGAAGCTGCACTGCATGGAAGTGTGGGGCGGCAGTCGGCCGCGGCGCACGAGCATCGCCATGCCCGGCCTCGAGGCATGGGTCTTCAGCCAGCCCTTCGGCCATGACTGCGCGCAGGCGACGGTCACGAGCGGCGGCGCTGACGACGGCGCTGACGAAAATCACGCCGACGCCGACGAGGTCGAGGGCGGCGATATTCACTACATCTCAAGCTGCGTCGAAGGCCGACTCACACGCTTTCTGATCGCCGACGTCGCCGGCCACGGCCCGCGCGCAGCCGACCTCTCGCGGGCTCTTCGCCGCCTGATGCGCAAACACATCCACACGCCCGACCAGTCCGCCTTCGCCCGCGCGCTCAACGAACATTTCGCCGGTCTGAGCACCGCCGGCCGTTTCGCCACCGCCGTCATGCTCACCTACTTCTCACCCACGCAGCATCTGGTGGTCGTCAACGCCGGCCATCCGCAGCCGCTGTGGTACCGCGCGTCACGCCAGCAATGGGAATTGCTGGATCACGACGGCGACGCCTGCGCTCACGAGGCCGCCAACCTGCCCCTGGGCGTGATCCACCCGACCGCGTACCACCAGTTTGCGGTGCCCCTGGAGCCGGGCGACCTGGTGCTGGCCTACACCGACGCGTT
>CAZUUQ010000037.1:0-25316 GCA_964622625.1 uncultured Phycisphaeraceae bacterium
CGGCCGAGTCACCGTTGGCGACGGACGCCTGGTCCATCAGAGCGCACGGGGCTATGATTGCTGACCGCGGTCGATCGCATCTCTACTGAGTCAAAGGAGTTGGACATGCTGCTGGTCAAGATCATTCTGGCGATCCTGCTGCCGCCGGCGGCGGCTTTCCTGCAGGTCGGGCTTACCGTTCACTTCTGGCTGAATCTCGTCCTGACGCTGCTGGGTTGGTTCCCGGGCATGATCCACGCTCTGTGGCTGGTCGCGACGGACAGGAAAGTGGTGGTTTGACCTCCAGGCGCGAAAATTTGCCCAGATTACCGTTGACTCGGCGGAAAACCAGGCGGATAATCCATGGCAGCGGTGTTCTCGCCGGTTGGTTTCGGGGCATATCCCTTCACGGCGGAGTTCGCATGTCATTAGCTGAACTGAACTTCTGAAGACAGGCGGGAGGCGGCACGGGCGCCATGGAGGTGCGTGATGTCATCCGTTGATCCGTTCGTGGAATTGGAAGTTCGCACTCTGTTGAGTAGCGAGTCGCGACGTCTGACGTGGGGAGGGATGGAGCCCTGCGAACCGCTATGGGCGTCTATTCCCGGGTTGCCGGGACAGTTGGCTGAGCTGGCTGAGCGATGCTGGGACCGCTCGCCCCGTCAACTGGCACCGATGGTCCGTCGGATGCTGATGGAGCCGCAGTTCTGCGATGAGGCTGGCGACAATGTGGTGGATGACGATCTGTGCCGCCATGTGGAGGAGGAAGTCGCCGCCGTGCTGAGAGTTCTGGAACTGCTGCGCGCTCGGCATATCACGGACGGCATGGGGGGACATCTGGACGCTGTGATTCCGATGTGCGGTTGAGCGGGGTCGGGGCGTCGCGGCTCGATTTGAGCACTTTGCCGGCTGGTGCCTGAAGTCGGATGTGGCCCTTTCGGGGGCGGACGGGTAGGCTCGGGGGGATGCGGGTTACCTCGAAGAGTGAAGGCCGAGGCAGCGCCGAGGCGACCGCGCTTATGGCTCTGGTGTGCTGTGCGCTGCTGGCAGGCCTGCTGTTGGGGCCGCTGGTGTTCGGCCGGGCCGCACCGCAGATGCATCAGCGGCTGTTCCTGGGCGGCGTCGCACAACAGCGCGACCTTCAGGAACATGACGCCGCGACCCGCGATCGCCTCGCCCGTCTCCAGGCCAGCGGCGTGACCGACGCGGCCGTCCGTGAAGCGATGGCGGCCGACGCCGCCGGACGCCGGCAACTCAAGGAACAACTCGACCTGGCGCTGGCTCATCGCCGCAGTGTGCAGCAGCAGTTTGTCACCGGCCTGCTGCTGGGGCTGGTCGGGTTGCTGGTCATCGAGGCCCTGGTGCGTTCGAGCGACCGCGGCGGCAACGTCACATCCCGGCTTGCCTGGGCGCGGGCGGCCGTATTGTCCCTGTGGCTCGTACTCTGGCTGGCGGCAGGCCCGACGCTTGGACCAACCACGATCGTCGCGGCGGCCGCGGTGTTTCTGCTGATGCTGGTGATCGTATTCCGGCCGCGACGTCAGCGGCTCGCGCAGCCAACGGACTGATCTACTGCCCCGCCCCCGCCAGCACGGGATCGAGCAGGTCGCAGAGGCTGTGATACAGCAGCAGGTGGGCTTCCTGGATGCGCTGGGTGTTGTGCGAAGGCACGAGCAGTTCGATGTCGGCCAGGCCCTTGCACTTACCGCCGTCGCGGCCGAGGAACGCGATGCGCGTCATGCGTCGGGCGGCGGCTGCTTCGAGGGCCAGGCGGACGTTGGCGCTGTTGCCGCTGGTGGAAAAGACCGTCAGCACGTCGCCCGCGCTGCCGAGGGCCTGTACCTGCCGGGCGAAGATCTGCTCGGCGGGAAAGTCGTTGATCAGGGCGGTGCTCAAGGCGTTGCAGGCGGTCATGTCAATGGCCGCAAACCCCGGCCGATCGAGCTGGTAGCGGCCGGCGATCTCGCAGGTCAGATGGGCGCTGTCGGCCGCGCTGCCGCCATTGCCGCAGCACAGCAGCTTGCGACCGCTCAGCAACGCCTGCCCGATGGCATCGACCGCCTGTGCCAGCGGACCGGCCAGCGGTTCGAGGCGTGCGTGAAGTTCACCGGCCGCACGAATGTTGGCGGTGAGGGTCCGGCTGGCGACGGAAGCGCAGGCGTCGGGCATATCGTCCATTCCAGCGGCCGCGGACAAACGCGCGAACGGCCGAAAGTTTCTACATTTGAGCCTTCATCATACGCCGCATCACATACGCGCTTAAGCCCGGACACGCCGTCATCACCGCCAGGCCGAGGCGGGCCCCGGCATTGGGCCACACTTCCGGGCGAGGGCGGCGCAGAGCCTTGATGATACTGCCCGCCACCTTGTCGGCCGACTGCCGCATCGGCTTGGGCGTGTTGTTGCCCCGGTGGTAGACCGGGTCGGACGCCCGCGCCATGGCCTGCCAGAACTCCGTGTGTGTGCCCACGGGATGCACTGTGGTCACATCTATGTTCTCGTCCGCGAGCTCCGCACGCATGGCGCAACCTATGGCGTCCTGGGCCGACTTGGTCGCGGAGTACAGGCCGTGCAGCGGCGGGGCGATCTCGCTGGCGGCGCTGGAGCAGATCAGAATGTGTCCGCCGCCGAACTTGCGCATGGTGGGTACGGCCGCGTGCATCACGTGCAGCGTCCCGAAGAAGTTGGTCTCGAAGATCGCCCGCGCCTGGTGCAGCGTCGTCCGATCCACCGGGCCCGACAGGCCGTAACCCGCATTGGCGAAAACTGCGTCCAGCCGGCCCAGACGCGAGGCCGTCTGTTCGATCATCTGAAACATCAGGTCGCGGTCGCATACATCGGCCGCGAACACATCCGACTTGCCGCCCGCCTGCTGGCACGCAGCCGCCACCTGACGCAGACGGTCCTCTCGTCGGGCATTGAGCACCACGTGCATGCCCTCGGCCGCACACGCCACCGCTGTGGCCGCACCGATGCCGCTGCTGGCGCCGGTGATGACGATGACCCGATCCCGGAGCGTGCTGGTCCTGCCCATGAGATTTCCTGCAATTGTGATGGCTGCGATGAGCCAGAGTGTACCGACCGCCGGCGGACCGTGCCCCCGTCCCCGTCGCCGACCGCAGGCCCTATACTTGGCCGCCTTCACCTACGATGGATGCTCGACCATGAACGACGCCACCCTTATCCAGCGCATCTGCGATGCAGCCCTGCTCCGCGGCCACTTCACCCTCCGCAGCGGTCGCACCAGCCGCTACTACCTCGACAAGTACCTTTTCGAAACCCAGCCCGACATTCTGGCCGAACTGGGCCGCCGCTTTGCCGTCCGCATCGGGGACGACGTGGACGTGCTGGCCGGCGCCGAGCTGGGCGGTATCCCGCTGGTCGCCGCCGCATCCATCGCCAGCGGCAAGCCCTGCGTGCTGATCCGTAACCAGAAAAAGGAGTATGGCACAGCCAAACTGCTCGAGGGCAGGCTTGAGAAAGACCAGCGCGTCGTCATCGTCGAGGACATCGCCACCACCGGCGGACAGGTGCTCGAAGCCGCGAAGGTCATCACCGCCGCCGGGGCCGTGATCGTCAAGATCATCGCCGTGATCGACCGCCAGGAAGGGGCCCGCGAGAACATCGAGTCAGCCGGCTACGATTTTGAAAGCCTGCTGACGAAGACCGACCTGGGCATCGATGAATGAGCGGTGAACGGTGAGCGGCGGATCCAGCGGCGAAGGAGGAGGGCGTCGCCTTCGCCCGGTATTGGCCCGTGATCGGATCTCCGAGAACGCCACGCGATAGCGGCTGATAGTCCCTGGGGATTCAAGGCCAAGGTCGGGGATGCTAGACTATGCATTGGCCGCCGGTCGAGTCTGCGTCAGCAGTTGCCGCGGCCGCCCCGGCCGTACCGGCCCCGACCCCCCGGCCGCGTTGCCTTGCAGGAGCCCGCGCATGCCCCGCCCGATGACCATGACCGAGAAGATCCTCGCCCGCCACGCCGGCCGCGACAGCGTCGAACCCGGTGAAAACGTCTGGGTGGATGTCGACGTGCTCATGACCCACGACGTCTGCGGGCCGGGCACCATCGGCATTTTCCACGAGGAGTTCGGCCCGGACGCCAAGGTGTGGGACCGCGACCGCGTGGTCATCATCCCCGACCACTACATCTTCACGGCCGAGCAGAAGTGCCATCGCAACATTCAGATTCTGCGCGATTTCGTGAAGCAGCAGGGCCTGCGCTACTACTACGACGCCGACTTCGTCACCGGCGAGGGCATGCCCAGCCCTTATCGCGATCCATCGAAGACCAGCTACAAGGGCGTCTGCCATAAGGCATTGCCCGAAGAGGGCCACGTCCGCC
Source organism: uncultured Phycisphaeraceae bacterium (assembly GCA_964622625.1). GTDB lineage: Bacteria > Planctomycetota > Phycisphaerae > Phycisphaerales > Phycisphaeraceae > CAZCWM01. The sequence continues at coordinate 4,328 of CAZUUQ010000037.1, forward strand.
CCGGTGAAATCCTGCTGGGCACCGACAGCCACACCTGCACGGCCGGGGCGTTCGGGCAGTTCGCCAGCGGCGTGGGCAACACCGACGCCGCCTTCACCCTCGGCACAGGCAGAACCTGGCTCAAAGTCCCGCCGACGATGAAGTTCACCTTCCACGGCCAGATTCCGCCGTACCTGACGGCCAAGGACCTGATTCTCGCGGTCATCGGCGAAATCAGCGTCAGCGGCGCGACGTACAAGACGATGTACTTCGCCGGCGACGGCATCGCGTCGCTCACGCTCGAAGACCGCATGACGCTGACGAACATGGCCATCGAAGCCGGCGGCAAGAACGGCGTGTGCGACGTCGATGAGAAGACACTGGCCTACGTCCGCCATCGTTCGACGCGCCCGCAGTGGGACGTCGTGGCCGACGATCCCGGTGCTGAATACTGCTATGAGCACACGTGGGACCTGTCGACGCTTGAGCCGCTGGTCGCCAAGCCGCACAGCCCGGACAACCGCGACACCGCCCACAACTGCCGCAACGTCAAGCTCGACCGCGCGTACATCGGCTCATGCACCGGCGGGAAGATCACCGACATGATCTTCGCGGCCAACATCCTGCGCGGGCGGGAGGTGAAGATCCCCACCTATGTTGTGCCCGGCTCGACCGAGGTGCACAAGGACATGCTGCGCCTCAACATCGCCGGCGAGGTGAAAGCCCCCGGCGAAAGCAGCGTCTACGAAGTGCTCCAGGAGGCCGGCTGCCTCATCGGCGCATCGGGCTGCGCCGCGTGCCTGGGCGGGCCGGTCGACACCTTCGGCCGCCTCAATGAGCCGATCACCTGCATCAGCACCACGAACCGCAACTTCCCCGGCCGCATGGGCCACAAGGATGCCGGCGTCTACCTCGCCAGCCCGCTGACCGCGGCAGCCAGCGCGTTGACCGGTTACGTCACCGACCCGCGCGAATACGTCACCGAGCCGATCGTCACCGGCTCAGCCGGCGTGGTGTAAGCGTGTGTCGTCGGCAGAGACAGGCGCAATGGCTCTTCGATGGCGTCAGCGTACCCCTGCGGCCGCACGACACGGTTGGCATGGCCGCGGGCAAGAGCGGAGAATGCCTTCTGCCTCGCCTGTAGCGTTGCAGCGCCAACGCATTCTCTTAACCGCCCGGCACGAAAGGTTCTGTCGATGGTTCGTCTTGCCCTGCTCGGCTGCGCCCACATCCATACCCCCGGCTTCATCAAAATGCTCGCGAAACGCGACGATGCCAAGGTCGTGGCCGTCTTCGACGACGACCCGCAGCGGGCAGCGAAGAATGCCGACCAGGTCAACGCCCCGGTGGTGGACGATCTCGACGGCCTGCTGGGCGACGAACAGCTCGACGCGGTAATCGTCTGCTCGGAGACGGACCGGCACGAGCCGCTGGTGCTCAAGGCCGCGGACGCGGGCAGGCACCTGTTCGTGGAAAAGCCGCTGGGTTTCGCAACCGACGACGCCTTCCGCATGGCGGCCGCGATCGAGAAGGCTGGCGTGCTCTTTCAGACCGGCTACTTCCTGCGCGGCACGCCGATCCACCAGAAGCTCAAGGCCATGATTGACGCCGGCGATTTCGGCACGATCACGCGCGTGCGCCACAGCAACTGTCACAACGGCTCACTGGGCGGCTGGTTCGACACCGAATGGCGCTGGATGGCCGATCCACAGCGGGCCGGCTGCGGCGCCTTCGGCGACCTGGGCACACATTCGCTGGATATTCTCATGTGGCTGTTGGGTCCGGTGCAGCGCGTCGCCGCCGACGTGCGCGTGGTCACCGGCCGCTACGGCGAATGCGATGAAGCAGGCGAGGCCATGCTGGCTTTCGAGGGCGGCCCACTGGCGACGCTGGCCGGATCGTGGCTGGACCTGGCCAACCCCGTGCAATTGCTGATCAGCGGCACGCAGGCGCATGCCGCGGTGTTCAACGGCCAGCTTTACATTCAGTCGGAGGTCCTCAAGCTCGACGGGACGAAACCCGTGACCGATCTGCCCGCCGCCTGGCCGCATGCCTTCCACCTGTTTCTCGATGCCGTGGCCGGCAAGGCGAATATCCCGCTGGTCAGCGTCCGCGAGGCCGCAATGCGCAGCAGCGTGATGGACGCGGTTTACCAGTCATCTCGCCAGCGGACGTGGATCGAGCCGCGGCGCTACGTGTGAAACGGGCGGGCATTGCCGCCCGGGTGCCGCTTCCGCGGCGGCTGTGGTCAGGAAAACCGCGTCAGGTCGGCCGGCGTGTTGGCCTGCCAGTGCTCCGGCCAGTCGGTCGGCAGCGGGAGTGCCGCGACGGCGGCTGCGTTCAGAAGTTCCTGCATCCTGCGTCGCCCGTTCGCCAGGTGCTGCAGCGCCCGCGGCAGGATGGCGCGATGGTAGATCGCCGGCATCGGCTGCCAACCCCGGCCGCGGAACGCGACGGCCTCGACCTGGTCATCACCCTTGGCGCGATACGCCAGCAGCGTTTGCAGCCAATGTTCCCGCACAACCACGGCATCGCAGGAGCACAGCAGCAGCGTCCCGTCCGCGGGCGTTGCGCGCAGGGCCGTAACCAGCCCGCCCAGCGGGCCGTGCCCCGGTTCATGATCCGCGATCGTGGGCAACCCCAGGTCGGCATACTTGTCCGCGACGTCCGCGACGACGGCGATGTCCGACGCCACCGGTCTGAGCATCTGCGCGACGCGCAGGATCAGCGGCTGATTGTCAAGGAGCGCGCGGGCCTTGTCGGACCCGAAGCGTGAGCTGCGCCCGCCGGCCAGAATGAACGCGGGTACACGCTGCATGTCAGCGCCTCCGCCAGCGATGCGCCATCATCGCGACCGTCGCCGCGATCGCCCAACCGATGAGAAAACCGCCCAGCGTATTCCACAGAAGGATCGCCGCCACGGTGGCGATAAAGGCCGGCAGTGCGAGTCGATCCGCCGTTGTCGGCCGCAGCGCAGCGCGCGCCGCGGCGGCCAGCGTGAGCCCCGCAACGATGACCATGACCCCGAGGATCGATACGGGATAGGCCCGCAGCGTCGTCAGCAGCATCCCGCCCAGCAGCACACCGGCCGCGATCTTCAATCCTCCGAGCATGACGACGCTGCCGCCTGTGCGGGCGCCAAAGTGGTACTGCGCCGCCAGCCCCCCTGCCCCATGACACATCGGCATGCCGCCGAAGGGCACGCACAACAGGTTCATCAGCCCCACGCTTGCAGCCATCCGCCGCGGCGCGATGCCCCGACCGGGAAAGTAGTCGCTGCTCAGGGCGCACACCGCGATCACGGAATTCAGCAGCGTCAGCGGTAACTGCGGCACGGCCCCGAGACTCAGGCCCGTCCACCACTCCCGCCCCGTCGGCTGCACGACGTGGAAAGCCGGCCACTGTGTCGTGAAGCCGCGGTACGCGTCGGGATGCCCCAGCCACAGCAGGCCGAAGCCGGCCACGAAGATATACAGCAGCACTGGCTGGCGCCGCCCCAGTGAAAACAGCACGACCGCCGCGACGATCCCCGCGACCAGCCAACTGTCCCATCCCACAACCGGCATCGCCCCCAGCCACACCAGTCCCTTCCACGCGAGTTTCAGACCCACGCCCGCCTGAATGCCGCGGATCACCGCCGGCGGCACCAGACGCACCAGCCGATCAATGCCGCCCGACATCGCCAGCGCCAGTACGGCCGCGCCCGTCAGCATGCCCGCCGATGCGATCGCACCCGGACTCAGGCCCTCGGCTATGGCGACCGCCGCGATCGCTTTCATCGGCTGCACCGGCACCGGCTGACGCAGCCACAGACCGGTCATCACATTCATCAGCCCCGCGAAGATGAAGATCAGCCCCAGGTCCATGCCGCACGTCAGCGCCATTGCCACCGCCAGCGGCAGGAAGGTGCCGAGATCGCCCAGGGATCCCGACAGTTCGCGCGGGTCGAAGCGCAGCGCGTCCGGCCGCGAGCCGCGCTGCAAGGCGGCCGGGACCGGCGGCGTCGTTGCCGGTGAAATCGCCCGCGTCATCGCGCATCCTCATGCCGCACCACACGGCCGGTATGCTCGGCCGCGTCAGGCCGGCCGTCGTCCTGCACCTCGCCGCGCAACGTCTCGATCGCGTGCGGCAGGATGTCAAGGAGCGCATCGAGCGACTCGGTCGCGCCCCGCTGCGAGCCGGGAAGGTTGATGATCAGCGACCGGCCCAGTGTGCCGGCCTCGCCGCGCGACAGATACGCCCGTGGCGTCTTCTCGTAGCAGCGTCTGCGGATCAATTCCATCAGGCCGCTGTGACGGCGCTCAATCACATCGAGCGTGGCCTCGGGCGTCACGTCGCGCGGCGCCAGGCCCGTGCCGCCGGTGGTCAGGATCAGATCGGGCGTAGGAGCCTCTGTGGCCCAGGTTCGCAGCTGCGCCGCCAGTTGACCGCGCACGTCGGGCAGACACGCGACGGCGATGACGTCCGCGTTGAGATGGTCGCGCGCCATCGCCGCCAGCGCCGGGCCGGAAGTGTCGATCGCTTCGCCGCGCGAGCAGCGGTCGCTGACCGTCAGGATGGCCACGCGAAACGGCGTCATGGCTGGTCCCTGCCGTCTGCCGGGTGGTCGGCTGCGCGATAGTCGCCGCTGCGCCCGCCGGTTTTCTCCAGCAGGCGTACGCCTTCGATCACCATCTCCGTATCGATGGCCTTGCCCATGTCAATCACCGTCAGCGCCGCCACCGCGACGGCCGTCAGAGCCTCCATCTCCACGCCGGTCTTCCATGTCGTGCGCACCTCGGCCCGCAGGTGAATGTGATCGGCATGCAGGGCGGCCGTCACGTCCACAGCATCCAGGGGAAGGCTGTGGCATAGCGGGATCAGATCATCGGTGCGTTTGGCTGCCTGAATGCCCGCAAGTCGCGCCACATCGAGCAAGTTGCCCTTGGCCACACGGTTGCCGCGGATGCACGCGGCCAGTTCATGGCTGATGCGGACGCGGCCCTCCGCCACCGCCCGGCGCGGCGTCAGCGGCTTGTCGCCGACATCCACCATCCGCGCCCGGCCGCGGTCATCGAGGTGTGACAGACTGGTCGCGTGGTCAGTCATGACATGCTCCACCGATAGAACGGCCAGGGTCCGATTCCGCTCGCGTTCGGCGGCAACTCGACGAACCCATCGCTGCGTGCCGCGGCCACGATGTCGCCGGAACCACGGCTTGCGACCGTCACGGCTTCGCCGTCGGCGCACAATCGCACCGGCAACGACAAATGCAGCGGGATCGTCTTCGCCGGCGGTTCCATCAGCTCGACCACGGCCGTCGGTTCATCAGTCACCGTCAGTCCCGCCAGGCGGCGCAGCGTGGCGGCGGCGATCCGCCGGGCCGTCGTCATCACCGATACAGGATTGCCGGGAAGCCCCAGCACGGCCTGGCCCGCAGGCCCCACCGCGCCGAGCACGGGTTTACCCGGGCGAATCGGCAGGCGATGAAAAATGGTCTTGCAGCCGGCATCGGCGATGACGGCCGGCACATGATCGTATTCGCCCATCGACACGCCGCCGGTCAGGAGCAGTGCATCGACACGCGGCAGCAGTTGCCGCACCAGCCGCCCGATCGCAGCCGCGTCGTCATGCACGTGATGGCAGCCGAGCCACTGCACCCACGCCAGCGGCCCGAACATAGCCGCCAGCGTCGGTCCGTTGTTGTCACGGATCTGCCATGGCTCGACGGCAGCGTGTGCGTCATGCACTTCGTTGCCGGTCACGATCGCAGCCACGCGCACCCGGCGGCGCAGCGTGACCCGCGTGCAGCCGAAGGACGCCAGGGACGCGCGTATCGGCACGTTGACTGCCGTACCCGCATCCACCACGCATACACCGGCCGGGCAGTTCTCGCCGGTATTGCGAATGTGCTGGCCGGTACGAACTTCCGTCGCGACATCCGCGCCGATTTCAATCGAGTCGCAATGCTCGACGACCTGTTCGCGCGGGATCACCGCCTCGGCCCCGTGTGGCACAGGTCCACCCGTGAAGATGCGCATGACAACCGGCGCGGCCGCCATGGTCGCAGGGGGCTGGCCGATCGATGCCTCGCCCGCAATGGTCAGCCGCCCATGTGGCAGGTCGCGCAAACGCACCGCGTAGCCGTCCATTGCGCTCACGTCGCAGGCTGGACTGGGACGATCCGCGCGCACCGGCTCGCCCAGCACGCGGCCGACACTTTGCGACAGCGCGCCCGTCTCTAACCCCACAGGCGACAACCGGGCCGCCAGTGCCGCTACAGCCTCGGCCGGCGAAGCGAAAGCGAAGGGCCGGATGGTGCACGTCGTGGCGCTCACAGTGCCGCCTCCTGTTCCTGCTTCCGCCGATTCGCCGCAAACACCGGCGACTTCCAGATGGGCACGTCGCGTTTCATCTGATCGATGAACCAATCCATCGCCGCCATCGCCGCCTTGCGATGGGCAGCAGCCACACGCAGTCGGAACGAGCAGCCGCCCGCCGGCACAAACCCCCGGCTGTGCTCCGCCGCCACTGCCAGCAGACCGAACCGTTCGATGGCCTGATATGCAAGCTGCCGCAACTGCCGCTCCGCCATCGGGTCGTATGTTTGATACGTCAAGCCCGCGATCACCCGGTCATCCTCCGTCGGCCGCACGACGCCCTCGAAGTGAAGCACCGCGCCCGCCTCGGCCGTCAACGCCTGAACGCGCGGCTCAGCCAGTGGTCCGTCGATAATGAATACGTCCGCGTTCATCCGCCGCTCACCAGGCCGATCAAGGCCACTTCATCACCCGCTCGGATGCAGTGCTCGTCATCAACGAATTCGTGATTGACCGCAAATCGCACCCCCGGCAACTGCGCCCCCAGCGCCGGTGCCGCCGCATGGATCGCGTCGCGCAGGTCGCCGCACTTCAGCGCGGCCGATGGCAGGGACAGCGCAATCCGATCGCGCCCCGCCGCCTCCGCCTGTGCCCCGAACAGCAGCACCTCGATGCGCATCACGCGTCCTCCTGCAGCGATCGTTGTTCCCCGCGGTCGCGTTCGATCTGCTGCCACGCCCACTGCCAGGCCGCCACTGTGCGCGGCAGGCCGAGCGTGTTCATTGCCAGCAGCAGCGCCTGCTCGATCTCCTCGACGCTCGCGCCTTGCCGCATCGCCCGCCGCACGTGGCTGCGGAATGCCGACTCGAGGCCCGCGCCCAGGCTGATGCCCATCTTGATCAGAAAGCAGGTCTTCGCGTCCAGAGGGCCCACCCGATCCACCGCCCGGGCCACGGCCTCGTGGGCCGCCCCGAGTTCGGGGAACTTCGCAATGAAATGCTTGAACGCCGCCGGCACTTTGTCACCCGCCCTTTGGCTTGGCTGCGACATCATCAACCTCCGATCCCGGTCATCACCGCAACGCCCTGGGCAGGGTGCTCCGATGCCTTGGACGCCAGCGCGTTCGCGAGAATGCGATCGAAGCACTGGGCGTCAAAGCTCGGTCGCACCGCCGGCAGAATCGAGCCACGCGGTTCATCCATCAGGCAGGGATAAACCGAACCGTCGCACGTCACCCGCAGACGATTGCACGCGGCGCAGAAATTGCAGCTCATCGGCGTGATGAAGCCGATCTGCACGTGCCTGCCGTCAGTCAACGTGGCGTCATACCGCTCCGCCGACTCCGAGCCGCGGGGCAAGGATGACCACCTCGCCACCACCGCGTCGAGCCGCTCCCGCATCTCGTGGGCCGGCACGTAGCGTGCCTCCCAGTCGTCCGCCAAGGGGCCCATCGGCATCAGTTCGATGAAGCGGATCGCCAGCCCGCGAGCAGCCGCGAAACGAACAAGGTCGGGCAACTGGTCCTCATTCTGGTCGCGCATCACGACGGTGTTGATCTTGATGGGGTCCAGTCCCGCCGCCTGGGCCGCGTCGATCCCCGTCAGCACGCGGGCCAAACCATCCACACCCGTGATGCGTGTGAACTGATGGGCATCGAGCGAATCAAGGCTGACGTTGACGCGCCGCAGGCCGGCGCCGGTGTACGCGCGCGCGTGCGTCGCCAGCGTCAGGCCGTTGGTCGTCATCGCCAGATCGCTCAGGCCGTCGATAGCAGCGAGGCGGGCGATGATCTCGACCAGGTCGCCGCGAGCCGTCGGATCGCCGCCCGTAAGCCGCACCTTTTCCACGCCGTGGCGTGACACGAGGTGGCCGACAACGCGTTGGATTTCACGAGGCGTGAGCAGCAGCCGGGGATGGTGGGCATCAAGTCCGGGCCGACAGTAAGAACAGCGCATCGGACACGCCGACGTCAGCGACAGGCGCAGGTAGCGGATCACTCGACCATGTTGGTCCTGCATCATCGGTCACCGCCGCACGGCCGCAGTGTTACCGCTTTCAAAGCAGACCGCAGCCCCAAGCAGTCTAAGGATCAATATGTTTTCTGTCAAGTCGGCATGAATACCTGTTTCACCACATACATGAAAATGCCGCCAAGGCACAGATGTGCGCAAGTGCTTGCCATTAAGATATTAAGTGATACAGCCCCCCGCATGTCGCGATGGCGGGCTGGTCGGATTGGTCACGCACGGACCAGCCGGGCCCGCAGGCGGGTGCTGATCGCGTCGAGCACCAGCACCACCAGCAGCAGAAGCACCAGGCACGCGAACATGGCCGGGAAGTCGCGGAAGTCATAAAACTGCTTGAAGTAAAAGCCGATGCCGCCGGCCCCGACGATTCCCAACACCGACGCGGCCCGGACGTTGTATTCCAGCATGAACAGGCTCGACGAAAGGATCGCCGGCCGCGCCGCCGGCCAGACGCTGTGCAGGAAGCGTTGCGGTCCTGAGGCCCCGATTTCACGCAGGGCGTCGGGCGTGTGAGGGTCCACGTTCTCAAACGCTTCGTAAAAGAACTTGGTCAGATAGCCCACTGAGTAGGCCGCCAGCGCCAGCACGCCCGCGAGGTTGCCGAAGCCGACGGCCGCGAGAAACAGCAGGGCCCAGATCAACGACGGGATGGTGCGGATGGCGTTGAGCACGAAGCGCATGCCATGGCGTATGAAGCGCGGGCCGACGTTGTCGGCCGCCAGCGCCGCCATCGGCCATGAGACCAGCACGCCCAGCGTCGTGCCGAGCAGCGACATCTCCAGTGTCTCGACCAGCGACCAGCTCAAGGGTGCCCAGGGGATCGCGGCGATCTGCTCCCATCGCGTGGGCACCAGATCGCGGAGAAACCGGCCCAGACCGAAGAGCACGCCCTCAAACCGCTGCGGGCCGATATCGAGGTGCCGCATCGACAGGCCATAGGCGCATGCGGCCACGATGGCCGCGACAATCCATGTGCCGGCCCTGGCCCAGCGCGGGAACTCCGCCGCCCGCGCCGGCGGGCTCTGGGCCCTGACGCCCTGCAGCACGCGGCAGGCGCGGCACTCCTGGAAACTCTGATCTGTGTCCCGCGCGTTGTCGAACACCAACTGGCCCTGGTGCAGGCCCAGCAGGCGGTCGGCATACTGCTCAGCCAGTGAACAGTCGTGCATCACACTCACGATCGTCAGTTGCCGTTCACGGCCGATGTCACTGAGCAGTTGCATGATGTCGCGGGCGTTGGCGGCGTCGAGCGACGCGATCGGCTCATCGGCCAGCAGAATGGCCGGTTCCTGCATGAGGGCTCGTGCGATCGCCACCCGCTGCTGCTCACCCCCCGACAGCTTGCGCACCGGCGCGTGCAGGCGATGCCCCAGCCCCACGCGATTGAGCAGAGCGATGGCCCGTTGCCGCTCCCGGCGGGGAAAGCCCAGGAGCGTCCGCCACGTCGCGTGCCGGCCCAGGCATCCGTGCAGCACGTTGGCCAGGGTCGACCGCTCGCCGACAAGACGCAAATCCTGGTGAATCGTCGCAATCCGCCCCTCGCAGTGGACCTCGCCCGCGCTGACCGCCACGCGACCCGACAGGCAACCCAGCAGCGTCGTTTTGCCGGAGCCGGAACTGCCCAGGATCGTCACGTGTCGGCCGCGCTCGATACGCAACGTCAACTTCCGCAACGCCTCAACGCCCCGCGGATAGGTCACGCTCACATCGTGCAGCACGATCGCGCAGCCGTCGCCGTCCCCATCATCCGCGACAGGCCGGCCATGCGTGGTCGGTTCGGCGTCGGGTTGCGTTGTGATCGTGCTCAAGAACGGTAATCCTGTGCGGCAGGGGGGCAGCGCCGACCCTGCATGTGTGCGGGGTTAACGGTTGACGATGGTTCCCGCGTCGATGCCCAGGTATTCCAGCGCTTCGACGGTCGCGGCCACGTGCTGCTGTTCGTCAACTTCCACAAAGCTGGCGGTGCCGTATACGTCCTCCAGCAATTCGCCCTGCTCGCGGCTGAGCTTGAGCAGGGCCGCCTTGACGCGGTCCTTCAGTTCGTCGCTCAGTTCCCCGCGGATGCTTATCACGTGCGTCGGCACTCCGGGCGTGCGCGCCAGCACACGAAGCTGCTGACGTTCTTCCGCTGGCAGATACACATCCGCCCGCTCGCCCTCCAACGTGTAGAAGCTCACCGCACAGACGTCAGCCCGCCCTTCGACCACCTGCCGCAGGGCAAGCGTATAGCTGCCGCCGAACGCCACCGACTTGAATGCCATCCGCGGATCCTGACGCGGCTCAAGCACGTCCTCATGTACCAGGCGGCGATATGCCATCACGTAGCCCGACGTGCTCGTGGGGCTGGTGAACGCCATGCGAAGCTCCGCCGCCCTGGCGACCAGATCGTCCATGGTTTCGAGCGGGCTGTCCTTGCGGACCACGAAGATGGAGTCGTAGTCGGTGCGGAGGTTGGCGTGGGCGTCAGCCCGCTGCTCCGCCAGCAGGAGCTGCGCTCCCGCGTCGCGGCGGGCCAGCAGGAACGGAATCGAGTCGGTGTAGAGGATGTCAGCCTGGCGACTGACCATCGCCTGCACGCTGGCGGCATAATCCGTGGGCACGAATACCTTGACCGGGATGCCAACTTCATTACTGAGGAACGAGGCGACTTTCGCCGCCGATTCCTGGATGGCGGCCGGATCGGTTTGTTTCTGAAACGCGAAGACCAGTTGTGTTGGCAGCGACTCCTGCGCGGCCATGGACCGGCTCATGGGCCAGCCGGCGACCATCACTGCTGCCGCCAGCCCCCATGCCGCTACTGCGAATAACACGGGCAATCGGCGGCCGCAAAGGGGAAAAGTGCCCTGCGATACGACACTTGCGAGCATTTCGGCTCCTTTGGCTTGGTGTGACCTTTCACATGTTATTGAGACTTGGTCTCAAGTCAAGTTAGAGTGAATCGTCCGACAGGACTGTGGTTCTGTCAAGATCAGAAGGCGCTCGTTGACGCAGGCTCTGCTGCGCCTGCAGCCTTGGCCGATGCCCGAGTGAAGATCGAGTCGTGGCGTCGGCACCACAACCTGGAGCGTCCTCATGCCTCGCTCGGGAGACGGTCCCCCGGCGAAGTCGCTTCAGCCTGTCTGCTGCAGCAGACAGGCTGAAAAGCCCCCGGAAGATTCGCTTTCCGGTTGGACCAGATAAGGGTTCAAGGTCACGGTCGGGATTCGCCTGCCTTGAGCCACTTATGCCGCCGCGGTCGTATACACATGCGAGTACGGCTCGCGCAATCGTGATGCCATGCTCACACAAACCTTACAATAGTCTCATAGAGTGCCCCTCAGGTGCCCGAAGGACATGCGCGATGGTGGTTGCATGAAGGCCAAACGCAAGCAGCCAGAGGTGGAGGGGCAACCTATGCACGGCGAACCTGTATCGATCCTGGTGGTGGAGGACGAGGTTGATCTTCAGGAGTTGCTGCGTCACAACCTGACGCGTCATGGGTTTGCTGTTCGCAGCGCTCTGGATGGTGGCCAAGCGTTGCAGGCGGTGGCAGAGCAATTGCCTGATCTGATCGTACTGGACGTGATGCTGCCGGCGGTCGACGGCCTGCAGGTATGCCGCCTCTTGCGCCGCGATCCGCGGACGGCGCAGGTTCCCGTGATCATGCTCACGGCCAAGGCGGAGGAAACCGACGTGGTCGCGGGCCTGGAGCTGGGCGCGGACGACTACATGACCAAGCCGTTTCGCGTGCGTGAACTGGTGGCGCGGATCAAGACACGTCTTCGCCGGCCGGCAGCGTCCGAACCCGATACCGGCGCAGCAGCAGGTCGAGTGCTGCGCCATGGGCCGATCGTGCTGGATATCGAGCGGCATGGGGCGAGTGTGGACGGCCGGGCGCTGCCGCTGACAGTCACCGAATTTCGCATACTGGCCTTGCTGCTGCGCCGGCCGGGCCGCGTGTTCAATCGCCAGCAGATCATCGACGGCGTGCATGGCGGGCTGGCGGCGGTGTCGCCGCGGTCGGTCGACGTGCAGATCGTGATGCTGCGGCGACGGCTGGGTGAGCACGCGGGCTGGATCGAGACTGTCCGCGGCGTGGGCTACCGGCTGCGCGAGCATGCGCCCTGAGCGATCGCAAGCGATCCGTCGGCGGTAGGATGATGAGCGGCCCCGGACGCCAGCCCGACGGACGCATTCATGCTCGCCCAGCAGATCGAAATACAGGAATGGCTCGTGGTGGTCGGGCTGCTGCTGGTAGCGGCGGTGGCGCTGGCGCTGTTTCTGATCCTCAACCAGTCGCTGCGGCGATTGGGCGAGGGGGCGGCCCGCTTCGCCCAGGGCGACCTGAGCCGGCGGATCGACATCGACAGTCCGCTGCCCGTGGCGCGGGTGGCCACGGCTTTGAACCAGATGGCCAACCAGCTTGAACAGCGGCTGCGCACGGTGGCGCGGCAGCGCAACGAACTCGACGCGATGCTGTGCAGCATGGTCGAGGGCGTGCTGGCGGTCGACGGCGAGCAGCGCATCCTGAGCCTCAACCCGGCGGCGGCGGCGATGCTGGACGTGGAGCCGGCCTGGGCGCTGGGCCGTACGCTGCCCGAAGCGGTGCGCAATGTCGATATGCAGGCCTTCGTCAGCCAGGTGCTCATGCGGCAGGCGCCGCACCAGCATCGCCTGGTGCTGCCGCGGTCACCGACCGCCGCCACGGAAGCCGAGTCCCAGCCGCGGATTCTCCAGGCTCAGGGCGCGGTGCTGCGCAGCGCTTCGGGTCGATCCATCGGCGCCTTGGTGGTGCTCCACGACATCACGCAGCTGCAGCGACTGGAAATGATGCGGCGCGACTTCGTGGCCAACGTATCGCATGAGCTTCACACGCCGGTGGCGACGATCCATGCCGCGTTGGAGACGTTGCGGGAAGATGATCGTATCAGCGACGAGCAGCGGCGCCATTTCCTGGCCATGGCCGCGCGCCAGGCGTCGCGACTGGAGGCGATCATCGACGACCTGTTGAGTCTGGCCCGAATCGAGCAGACGGATGAATCGCGTCTGCAACGCGAGGGGGCGCGGCTGCTGGTGATACTCGACGACGCGGCCGAGACCTGCCGCGACCGGGCGGCCGAGAAGAACATTCGCGTCGAGATCAGCGGCGACGACGATTTGCAGATCCCGGTAAACCGCACGCTGCTGGAGCAGGCGGTGGTGAACCTGCTGGACAACGCGATCAAGTACAGTCCACCTGGCCGCTTGGTGACGCTGGCGGTCGCGGCCCACGAGCACGAAGCAGTGATCTCGGTGATCGACGAAGGGATCGGCGTCGCCGCCGAAGAGCTGCCGCGGATCTTCGAGCGCTTCTACCGCGTGGATAAGGCCCGCAGCCGCGAGCTGGGCGGCACGGGCCTGGGGCTGGCCATCGTCAAGCACATTGTTCAGGCCCACGGCGGGCGGGTGTCGGTCAACAGCCGGGTGGGCCAGGGCAGTGCATTTCGGATTCACCTGCCTTTGACATTGCGGTAACACAAACCCGGCGCTTCGCTCACACAACGCTAACCAGTCGCGGCTAAGGTCAGGGTGCGTCAAGGTGAATCCATGTGCAAAAGAGGTGAAACTTCCATGTTGACACGACTGCTGCTTCGTCCATCGTCGTTATTGGCGGCACTGTTCACGGCCGGCATAGTCGGCGCCGCCGGCGCTCAGGTTACGGTGGATGAAAGCCTGCCTGACTACGAACCGATCGATGGGGTCTCCGGCTCGCTCAAGAGCGTGGGTTCGGACACCATGAACAATCTGATGGCCCTTTGGACCGAGGGTTTCAAGCGGTTCTATCCAAACGTGACCGTGGAAGTGGAAGGCAAGGGTTCGTCGACCGCGCCCGCGGCCCTGATCGAGGGCACGGCCAACTTCGGCCCGATGAGCCGACCCATGCGTCAGAAGGAGATCGACGACTTCGAGCAGCGCTTCGGCTACAAACCGACCGAGCTGGCCATGGGCATTGACATGCTCGCGGTATACGTTCACAAGGACAACCCGCTGCAGGCCATGACCCTGCCGCAGGTGGACGCGGTGTTCTCAAGCACACGCCGACTCGGCCACGGCCAGGACATCACGCTCTGGGGGCAACTGGGCCTTGAAGGACGCTGGGCTCAGGCACCCATCAGTCTTTATGGTCGCAACTCAGCGTCGGGAACGTATGGCTTTTTCAAGGAGCACGCGCTGGGCCGCGGCGATTTCCGCAACGAAGTCAAGGAACAGCCTGGCAGTTCGTCGGTTGTTCAGGGCGTGGCCAACGATCTTTACGCCATCGGGTACAGCGGCATCGGTTACATCACGGCCGACGTCAAGGCGGTCGCGCTGGCGGTCCAGGAGGGCGACGAACCCGTGACCGCTGAAGGCGCCAACGCCTACAGCGGCGAATACCCCTTGTCGCGGTTCCTGCTGGTTTACATCAACCATCGGCCGGGCAGTGACATGGACCCGCTGCGGCGTGAGTTCATCCGCTACGTATACTCCCGGCAGGGTCAGGAGGAGACGATCAAGGACGGCTATTTCCCCGTGAGTGCCGAGATGGCCCGGGCGGCTCTGCTCAGCGTCGGCATCGAACCCGGCTTCTAAATCGTGCATGAACAGAGTTGCCGGGCCATGGCCGAGCTACCCAACAGTTTCACGGGCCGCGCCCGCCGCCGCACCACCCGATGGACAGTCCGCGCGTCAGATGCAGCGGCGCGCCGGATCATCGCCATCGGCGGCATCGGCACGATCCTGGCGGTGTCGGCCGTGGCGGTGCTGCTGATCTGGGTAGTCGCCCCGCTGTTCCTGGGTTCCAGCCTTGATCGGCAAGGCGTGCTGCCGGCCAGCGATGTCCACGACCAGCCCGTGGCCGCACTGCTGAGCGATGAATATCGGCTGATGAGCATGTCCGTCACCGGCGACGGCGATATGGTCGTTCGGCGACTGGACGACGGCGAGGTGATCCAGCGCCGCCGGCTGGGCCCGCCCGAAGCGGCCGTCACCGCTGTACGTCTTGATGAGGAGGGCGACAGCGTCGTGATCGGCACGGGTGACGGCGCGGTCTACCTCGGCAAGGCGGGCTTCACGACGCGATTCATCGATGCGGCCGAACTCGAACAGATCCCCCAGCCGGGCGAGCAACTGCGCGTCGGCGAGGGCCTGGCCCAATGGACAAGCGAGGGTCAGGCACGCCTGCAGACCGTGGCTGTTGAACTGGGCGACCGTCTGCGCAATCCTGACGGCCGGCACATCCGCCTGATTGACCACGTGACCGGTCCGCGCGGCGACCGCGTGGTGCTGCTGACGCAGGACGGTCAACTGGAGATGCTCACTGTCCGTGAGCAACGCAACCTCATGACCGGCCAGGTCACCCGCCGCGCCCAGAGCGTGACGCTGCCCTACGAGCCGACCGGCCAACCGGTGTTATTTCTGGGCCTCTCGGGCTTGGGTGACTCCCTTTATCTGCTTTACGGCGACGGCTTGCTGCTGCGTTACGACCTGCGCCGCCCCGGCGAGGCGCAAATCATTGAGCGGCATCAGACGCTGGCAGCCGACGGACGCGTCACGGCCGCGGGCTTTCTGGTTGGGCGCACGACCCTGCTGATCGGCGACGACGGCGGCCACGTGAACGCCTGGTTTCTGACACGTCCGCCGAACGTCGGCACAGTCGATGGCGCGGTGCTGGTACGCGGCTATGCGCTGCCTCCCGCCCATGCCGCGGTCACTGCCTTCGGCCCATCGCGTCTGGGCCGCATGGTGGCGGTCGGGTATGCCGACGGCGAGATTCGCCTTTATTACGCCACCACGCAGCGCCTGCTTGCCACGGTGAAGTCTGACGGCAGTGCGGTGACGGCCGTGGCCATCAGTCCTAAAGACGATGGTTTGCTCGCATCCACGTCACAAGGCCTCACACACTGGTACCTGGACCCCCGGCATCCCGAAGCTTCGTTCATGGCCCTGTTCACGCCTGTCTGGTACGAAGGCTACCCCGCGCCGGCCCATGTCTGGCAATCATCGGCGGGCACCGATGACTTTGAGCCGAAACTCGGCCTGCTGCCACTGATCTTCGGAACGCTCAAGGCCACCTTCTATTCCATGATCATCGCGGTGCCGCTGGCTCTGCTGGCGGCCATCTACACCAGCGAGTTTCTGCACCCGCGTCTTAAAGCCCGCATCAAACCGACCATCGAACTGATGGCCAGTCTGCCCAGCGTCGTGCTTGGATTCCTGGCCGGCCTGGTGATTGCCCCGCTCGTCGAGCGCCTGGTGCCGACGGTCGTGGCTCTGGCCGTGCTGCTGCCGCTGGTGCTCATGACCGGCGCCCACCTGTGGCAGATGCTCCCGCCCCGCCTGGCCAGCCGCATCGTCCACTGGCGTCTGCTGATGATGATCGCGGCCCTGCCCGTGGCCATGAGCCTGGCGGTGCTGGCGGGCCCCATGACCGAGCAGTGGCTTTTCGCCGGCGACACCCCACGCTGGCTGGACGGGCAGGTCGGCACCGGCGCCACCGCATGGCTGCTGCTGCTGCTGCCGCTGTCGGCGGTGGTCGCGGCCATGCTCATGGGCCGATTCGTCAACGACAAGCTGCGTGACGCCACCGCCGGCTGGAGCCGCGCGACATGTGCGGCCGTCGACATGGGCAAGTTCATCGCCATCGTGGTCTGTGCGGCAGGCATGGCCCTGGTCGGCGGGCTGATCCTGCAGGCAATCGGCCTGGACCCGCGTGGTCCATGGGTGGTCGGTCATGTCGACTGGGCTCCCGTCGGCACGTTCGTGCAGCGTAACGCGCTGGTTGTCGGCTTCGTCATGGGTTTTGCGGTGATCCCGATCATCTACACCATTGCTGACGACGCGCTTTCGGCCGTACCCGATCACCTGCGGTCGGCCTCGCTGGGCGCGGGCGCCACGCCGTGGCAGACCGCCATGCGGGTGATCGTGCCTACGGCGATGAGCGGCCTGTTCAGCGCGGTGATGGTCGGCCTGGGACGCGCGGTCGGGGAAACGATGATCGTGCTTATGGCCGCTGGCAACACGCCGGTGCTGCAGGCGAACATCTTCAACGGCTTCCGGACGCTCAGCGCCAACATCGCAGTCGAACTTCCCGAGGCGGTCCGCAACAGCACGCACTATCGCACGCTGTTTCTCGCGGCCCTGACTCTGTTCGTCATGACGTTTGTGGTCAACACCGTGGCTGAACTGGTGCGACTGCGCTTCCGCCGAAGGGCGGTGCAACTGTGAGCCTGGTTGCCGACACCCCCGTGCAGACAACCGCGCCGCGGCCGCAACGCCGCCGCGCGTCGCGCCCCGGTGTCGCCTTGCTGGCTCACGGCGAGCCGATGGTCTGGCTCACCGGCGGCGCCCTGGCCATGTGTCTGGCCATGATCATCTCGCTTCTGGGTTACGTGCTTTATATGGGCGCAGCCACGTTCTGGCCTTTGCCTTTGGTTCGCATGGAGATGGCTGACGGCTCGGTGCAGATGGGCGAAGTGCGGCGCAGTGAGATCTTCCAGCCCACACCGCGCGACCTTGCCGCCCTGCCCGCGGAGCATCTCGCGTCGGCACAGCGGCAACTCGCGGCAAGCGACGGCGAGGCGCGGCGGCGATTGCTGCGGACCGGCAACTTTGAACTGACCAACCAGCACTTCATGTGGATCAGTGATTTTGAAGTGCTGGGCGAGACGCAGCCTTCCTGGGGCGTGGTCGTCGAACGTCTGGCGTGGGGCCGGTTCTACGGCAAGCCGATCCGCTATGAGCGCGACGGCCAAACGCTGGTTGACGCCGAAGACCTCGACGCCGACGCCCAAACCCAGGCCCGCACCAAGATCGAGCAGCTCTACCGCGACCACCATCCGCAGGTCGCCGCCCAGCGCGACGAACTGCGCCATCTGGAGCAGCACGTCATCGGCGCCCTGAGTCAGCAGCAGGAGCGCGCCCGCCTGCAGATCCGCCAGGCCGAGCTGCAATACGGCGAGGGTTCGCCCCAGCACCAGCAAGCCCAGCAGCAGTTTGAACGCACGCGACAGGAGGTCGAGTCCCGTTTCGCGGAACTGCGGCAGCGCATCGCCGAACTGCGGGCTGAGAGCCGACGCGACGCCATCATCATGACCGTAGCCGATGGGCGGACCACGCCGATCTTCCTGGCGGACATCGTCCGCATGTATCGACCCAACGACCTTACCCTGGCTGACAAGCTGCGGCTGTACGTGGCACGGTGGTGGGAGTATCTGTCCGCCGAACCCCGCGAAGCCAACAGCGAGGGCGGCGTTTATCCCGCCATCTTCGGGACGGTCGTGATGACGCTGGTCATGACCATCTTCGTGGTGCCCTTCGGCGTGCTGGCGGCCCTCTATCTGCGCGAGTACGCCAAGGCCGGAGCGATGGTCAGTGCTGTGCGCATCTCGATCAACAATCTCGCGGGTGTGCCGAGCATCGTCTTCGGCGTGTTCGGTCTGGGTTTCTTCTGCTACATCGTCGGCGCGGGGATTGATCAGTTGCTGTTTGAAGCCCGCCTGCCCAATCCCACCTATGGCAAGGGCGGCCTGCTCTGGGCTTCACTGACCCTGGCGCTGCTGACCCTGCCGGTGGTGATCGTCGCCACCGAAGAGGCGCTCGCGGCCGTGCCCAACTCGATGCGCGAAGGCTCATACGCCTGCGGGGCGGGCAAGTGGCAGACCATTCGCCGCATCGTCCTGCCCCGCGCTCTGCCTGGCATCATGACCGGCGCCATCCTCGCCATGGCCCGCGGTGCCGGCGAAGTCGCGCCACTGATGCTCGTGGGCGCGGTCAAGCTCGCTCCCGAGTTGCCGATCGATGGCACAGCGCCCTACCTGCACGCCCAACGCAGCTTCATGCACCTGGGCTTCCACATCTACGATCTGGGATTTCAGAGCCAGAACTCCGAGGCCGCCAAGCCCATGGTCTTCACCACCACGCTTCTGCTGATCGCGATCATCGCCATCCTGAATGTCACGGCCATCTTCCTGCGTGGACGACTGCGGCGGCGGTTTGTCGGCAACGCGTTCTAAGCGATACTGACGGGAGAATCCCATGACCGCCCTGACCACCATGCCACAAACCAGCGATCAACAGCGTCCTGACCGCGGCATTGCGGGCAACCGCACCGCACCGCCCATGCAGCAGGCCAAACCGGCGGATATCCATCAGCAGGTGCTCGACCACCCACCGGTGCTGGAAATCGACGGCTTCAACCTCTGGTACGGTCGTGACCAGGCGCTGCATGACGTCACGATGCCCGTGCCCCACGGCCGGGTCACCGCATTGATCGGACCCTCCGGCTGCGGCAAGTCCACGCTGCTGCGCTCGGTCAATCGCATCAACGATCTGATCAGCTCCGTACGCATTGAAGGCGACATGCGTCTGGCCGGCGAGTCGATCTACCGCCGCGACGTCGATGTCATCGAGCTGCGCAAGCGTATGGGCATGGTCTTCCAGAAGCCCAATCCGTTTCCGATGAGCATCTACGAGAACGTGGTCTATCCCCTGCGGATCGACGGGGAGCGGCGGCGCCGCGTCCTTGACGAAGTGTGCGAGCGGTCGTTGCGCGGCGCTGCCCTGTGGGATGAGGCCAAGGACCGGCTTCAGGACAGCGCCCTGGGGCTCTCCGGCGGACAGCAGCAGCGTCTGTGCATCGCCCGCGCCATCGCCGCTGAGCCGGAAGTGCTGCTCATGGATGAGCCGTGCTCCGCACTCGACCCCATCGCCACCGGAAAAATCGAAGACCTGATCGAAACCCTCAAGGGCGAATACACCATCCTCATGGTGACGCATAACATGCAGCAGGCCTCGCGCACCAGCAACTACACCGCGTTCATGTACCTTGGACGACTGATCGAATATGGTCCGACAGCCGACATATTCACCAAGCCGCACCGTCGGCAGACGGAAGACTACATCACCGGCCGCTTCGGCTGACTGCGGAAGTGGCAGGGAGCACGTTCATGTCCGAGCATCTGGAAAGGCAGTTTGAAAAGCTCAAACGCAGCATCCTGGCCTTGGGCGCGCGCGTCGAGCAGGCTGTCAACCACGCCGTGACGGCCGTGCGGCAACGTGATGTGGCCCTGGCGCAGCGTGTCATTGACGCGGACGAAGCGATCGACATCGCGGAACTGGACGTCGAGGAGGAGTGCCTGCACACGCTGGCCTGCTACCAGCCGGTGGCGCTCGACCTGCGATTTACGGTATCGGTACTGAAGATCAACAATGATCTGGAACGCATCGCCGATCTGGCGGTGAACATCGCGGAGCAGGCGCAGTTCCTGGCCGCTGCGCCCCCCATGGAGGACCCGCCCATACCGCTGGCGGAGATGGCGGCCGTCGCTCAGTCCATGCTCAAACGCAGTCTCGACGCCATGGTCCGAGCTGACGCCGGCCTGGCCCATGCCGTGCGTGTCGATGACGACCGCGTCGACGCCATGCACCGGCAGACTTACGAGATCATCGAGCAGTGTTTCCGCGATCAGCCGCAGCAGATCGGAGCGCTGATCCACTTCCTGAGCATCTCGCGTCAACTGGAGCGCATTGCGGATCACGCGGTCAACGTGGCTGAGGACGTGGTTTATATGGTCGAAGGGCGCATGCTGCGCCACGATCGGCCGCATGGCCCGGATTCGCCGGCATACCGTCCCGCGCAAGCCACATGAGTCGGCCCGCGGACTGTGCCGCTTGCGTCCGGATCGATGC
>CAZUUQ010000038.1:0-11692 GCA_964622625.1 uncultured Phycisphaeraceae bacterium
GTGCGCACGGATCGGCTCGCCCGGCGCGCGTTTGTGCGCGGCTTCGTCAGGCAGGGTCCGCAGCGCAAAGGGCGCGGCGACTGCGGGATGGGACGCAGCGGACCCGCGCACCCGCCCGATTGGTGCGCACAGCGAGGCTCGAAACCGCCCGATTTTGCCCGATCGCGCTGCCGCGCGACTCACGCGGCCAGCAGGCGGTCGTCCTGGAGCCAGCCGGGCAGTGTGAAGTTCATGTCGGCGACGTTGCGGCCGCTGATCTCGGTGACGTGGAGGTCGCGGTCGGCCTCGGCGAGGTTGATCGCGGCGGCGGCGAGTTGCGGCGGGATGTCGTGTCCCTCGGCGGCCAGGTCGAGGGCGGCGGCGTCGGCTCGGCGCAAGTCCAGGCTGTCGCGTTCGGCGTAGTCCAGGTCGGCGGGGTGTTCGATGGGCAGGACCATGGGCCGGCAGGGATGGCGCGGGTCGTGGTCGATCACGGCCGCCCATTGCCCGTCGCTGAGCCGGACGATCGAGCCGGGCGGATAGGCCGGCACCACCGCCAGCAGCGCGCGCAATGAGGCGATGTCGAATCGCCGCGCCAGGCCGCGGTGGGTCATGGCGTGCAAAGCCCAGACGGTCGGCTGCTCGACAAGATTGGGCGGCCGGCGGATGCGGTCGAACTGGTCGGCGACGGCGGCGATGCGGGCGAAGATGTGGATGCGCTCGCCGTCGAGGATGGGCATATCCGTGCCGGCATAGCCCGAGCCGTCGACGCGCTGGTGGTGGTGCAGCACGACGGCGGCGGCGCTGGGGTCGAGCTGGCCGCGCACCAGCTCGTAGCCGAGCTTCGGATGCTGCTGCCAGGCGGGGTCGGTCTCGTCGCCGCTGAGTTCATAGCGCTGACGCACCAGCGGGTCGAGCTGGACCACGCCGACGTCGTGGAGCATCGCGCCCACGCCGAGGTTCGTCACCTCGGCCGCGCGTTCGGGCGCGATCAGCGGGCGCTGACGGACGACGTAGCCGCCGAGGCGCAGTCCCATGAGCACGGCCAGGTGCGTCACGGCCGCGCTGTGGCGCAGCAGTTCGTCGCCGCCCTGGAGCAGGTCGCCCATGAAGAGCGCGGCATCGGGCTCCTCGGCCAGGGCGCGGACGAGGTCGGCGATGGTGCGGCAATAGGCGTCGTAGGGCAGTCGCGCGGCCGTGTGCTGCTGGGCGATCTCGAAAACGTCGGTGAGCGTGGCGACGACGGCTGCCTGGTGCTGGGCGACGCGGACGCTGAGGCGGCGGGCCAGGAACGCCAGCCTGGGATATTGCACATACACATAGCGGACGTGCAGCTCGCGCAGGCGGCGGACGGTGTGGCCTTCGAGGCGGTAGCCGGGGCGCAGCAGCACCTGCCGCGGCGTCCGCGGGTGCAGGACCGGCAGAGCCAGGAGCATGCCGGGGCGGACCTGGTTCAAGTCGACGCGGAGCAAGCGGGAAGCCTCCGTCGGACGGGCGCGCAGCGCGCCCCCTGGGTATGTCGGCTGCCTGACCGCGTCGCTTGACCGCGGTCCGATCTGTCTGGAGGGTTTGTGCCGTCTGTAACGGCGTGGTGCGGGCCGCCGTCGCGCTCAGGCGCAGGCCGCATACGGGCCGCGCACCGAGGCGCAGGTGTAGCGGCTGACGCGCAGGGTCGGCGACCAGTAATCGACCGGCAGGCCGGCCTTGAGCTTCAGATGCTGCCAGAACTCGGCCGACCGCGGCAGGGACTCCCACACCGAGGGCAGGAAGGTGCCGCGTCGCGGGCCGTCCTCGAGGATCAGGCCGTCGATTCCCGGCTGGATCTGGCGCAGCAGGTCGGCTTCGTCGGCGAAGATCAGCAACTGGGGCGGCGACAGGATGGAGATGTGCATCTCCAGGTCGTGGGTTTCGGTCGGTCCCAGCGGCGGGAAGCGCGGATCGTGAAAAGCGGCGGCATAAGCGGCGTGGGCGACGTCGACGACGAGGGGGCGCGTGGCGATCAGCGTGCCGATGCAGCCGCGCAGCATCTGGCCGCGCTCGAGGGTGACAAACGTCGCCCGCGGCTGGCGCAGGGCTGGTTCAAAGTCTTCGGCGCTGACGCTGGTCGGACGTCCGGCGCGAAGGCCGGCGTCGATGGCGCGGCACGCCACGTCCAGCAGCGCCTGCTGTTGGGCGGCTGTCAGATCGCAATGGTGCTGAATCTCAGGCATGAAAGACAAAGGCCCCGTAGCCGACGACGCGGTCGCGCGGGCCGGCGGTGTCGCCGCTGTTGCGCAGATCGAGTGTGCGAGCCTTGAGTCCCGCCTCCCGGGCCAGGTGCAGCAGGCCCTGAATCGCCACGCGGCCGCAGGCCTGGTCGGGACCGATGCTCTGCGGGGCCATGGACTCAATGGCGGCCGCGGTCTGTCGGTCCAGACGTCCGGCCGCATCGTAATCGAGATAGTGCGACAGGTCGCTGCTGACGACGATGAGGGTCCGCGGCTGACCCAACCAGGGCTCGAGGGCTGCGGCAACTTCGTGGGCCGAGACGTCGCCCGCCACGATCGGCACCAGGGCGAGCGGATGCCGCGGCGCGTCCAGCGTGTCCATGAGAAAGGGCAGATGCACCTCCAGGCCATGTTCCTGGGCGTGGGCCTGATCGAGCTGGCGGACGCACGGCAGTTCGAGCAGTTGGGCGATGGCGTGGTGGTCGAGGGTCACCTGTCCCAATGGGCAGTCGAAGGCGTCGGCGGTGCTGACGGCCAGTCCGCTGAAAGCCAGGCGGTGCGACGGCCCGATGAGAATCACGCGCTCGAACTGCCCGCGCGTGTCGCGCAGCGGGGCGTAGGCGTAGGCGGCCACGGGTCCGGAGTAGATGTAGCCGGCATGCGGGGCGATGATGGCACAGGGCGTGGGCGGCATGGTCGCCAGCGTGACGTTCGCGGCGAACTGTTCGAGCATCTGGCGCAGGGCGTGGGCGTCGTCGGGATAGAAGGCTCCGGCAACCGCGGGCGGCCTGACCCAGTGTCGTGATGTGCCCTGGCTGACCATGATGCGGGGTGTCCAGGCCGGACCAGCCGGCAAGCCGGGCAGGGGTATAAGGACATGCGTTTATTCTTAAGCTTAGTCACCGTATGACAGGGGGCAAGGATTGCGGCCGAGATGCCGCGGCCGCGGCAAGCGGACGGCCTCACACGCCGACGGTCGCGCCTTTGCCGGATTTCTTGGCTGCGTAGAGATTGGCGTCGGCGCGGGCCAGCAACTCCTGGGGGCTGGCGGAACGGTCGCGGCTGAGCATGGCCACGCCGATGGACAGGTCGGGGTTGACTTCGGGCGGCAGGGCGATGCGCACGTGCTGGCGGAAGAGCACGCGGAGCTGCTGTGTGAACTGGGCCACGCGCTTGACCTGGCATCCGGGGATCAGGACGACGAATTCATCGCCGCCGAGCCGCACCGCGTAATCCTCCGGTCGCACGCAGGCCCGCAGCAGGCCGGCCAGGAAGATCAGCAGTTCATCACCGGCCGCGTGGCCGAGCGTGTCGTTGACGTTTTTGAAGTCGTCCATGTCCAGCAGCACGCAGGTCAGGTCATCGGCCGCGGCCCGGCATGTCTCGAACAGTTCGGGGAAATTCTCGTCGAAGAAGCGGCGATTGCCCAGGTCGGTCAGCGGATCGCGCAGGGCCATCTGCTTGAGGCGGATGGTGGCCTGCCGGGTGGCCTGGGCGATGCGATGGTCCAGCGAGCGGCGCAACTGGCCGATCTCCTGGTGCTGCTGGGTCGCGGCCGCGTACACCCGGTGCATGCTCCGCGCCAGGCGGCCCAGTTCGTCCGCCCGGGCGACGGGCAGGTGATGCGTGGCCTCGGACTCAGCCAGCGCGTCCAGTTGCTCCGACAGCGTCACCAGCTTCTCGATGGGACGGACAATCCAGCGAAACGCCAGGGCCAGCACCATCGCGATGGTCCCGCTGAGCGTGACGCTGAGCAGCAGGCCGTGATCCGACGTGTGGACCATGATCGTGCCGCACAATGCCCCGGCCGCGACAGCCAGCGTGACCAGCAGCGCCAGCTTCGTCCGCAGGGGAGCGTCGTCCCAGCGACGGCGGTTGACGGGGCGATCGATCCGCGTCGGCCGCCCCAGGGCCGCGGAGGGCGGCAGGGGCTGGCGGGGGGCGGCGGCGTGCGCGGCGGCCGGATTGTCGCTCATCATCCTGCTCACGTTCACTCTTATCGGGGGCCTTGAGTCGGGGGTTGGGTCCATCGGGGGCGTCCGCGGGAAATCCACGGATCCGGTATCAGCCGCTGCGGCCTCGGGGGCGGGGCGAAGTTCGGGGAAATGGCGATCGGTGGGGCTTTGGGCAAGGCGGCTGCGAAAGGGCCCGGCCCGGCGTCAGGAGGGCAAAATCAACCTGACACCTTTATTTCGACGCGTTCGATATCGACGGCCCGGCGGGTGTCGGTGTCGATCCGCACCGCGATTCCGCAGACGCGCAGGTCGCCGTCGGCCACGTCGAACGGCGCGTGCATGGCCGTGGTCATGTGCTTGAGCACACGGTCGATGCGCCGGCCGAGCACCGACTCGTGCGGGCCGGTCATCCCCAGGTCGGTGATGTAGGCGGTGCCTTTGGGGAGAATCTTGGCGTCGGCGGTGGCCACGTGCGTGTGCGTGCCCAGCACGGCGGCGACGCGGCCGTCGAGATACCAGCCCAGGGCCTGCTTTTCGCTGGTGGCCTCGGCGTGGACTTCGACGAGCACGATCGGCTTGATGGCGGGAAGCTGGCTGAGGATGCGGTCGGCGGCGGCGAAGGGATCGTCGGCCGGCAGACTGGCGAAGATGCGTCCCAGCAGCGTGGTGACGAACACTTCCGGCAGCGGCGCGTCGCCGGGGTCGCCCTCCTGGGGCGTGGGCTGAAGGCGCATCCAGCCGCGGCCGACGGCCCCCGCAGGCAGGTTGGCCGGGCGGATCAGCGTCGACTCGGTCTCCAGGCACTTGACGATCTGATCCTTCTTGTAGACATGGTCGCCCAGCGTCACGCCGTCGATGCCCCCCTCGCGGAGCTTGCGGTACTGATCGGGCGTGAGGCCTGACCCGTTGGCGGCGTTCTCGGCGTTGGCCAGCAGCAGGTGCGGACGGTAGCGGCTGCGAATGGCGGGAATCTGCGCGACGGCGGCCGAAAGGCCCACCTGACCAACAATGTCGCCGAGCATCACCACGCGCAGCATCATGAGATGGGCTACGGTACCACAAACGCCGCGGCTGCTGCCTCCGGCCACCGCGGCTCTCCCGGCTGCCCCCGGCTGCCCCCGGCTGTCCGTCGGCCAGCGGCTGCGGGCGAAACTTTTACAATAAGTACGGCGCGACGCCCTTCACCGCCTGCCCGCGTGGAGCCGACACATGCTCTGCCCGTACTGCGAGGCCAACGACGACAAGGTGATCGACTCGCGCGCCACCGACGGCGGGCGGGCCATCCGTCGCCGCCGCCAGTGCCTGCGCTGCGGCAAGCGGTTCACCACCTACGAGCATGTCGAGGCCCACAACCGCCTGATGGTGGTCAAGCGCGACGGCTCGCGCGTACCCTACGACCGCTCGCGGATTCTCAGCGGTCTGGAGAAGTCGTGCTACAAGCGGCCGATCAGCGCCGATGACATCAACCGTCTGGTCGACTCGGTCGAGGAGATTCTCTTCAAGCGGCACGACAAGGAGGTGGCGTCGCTGGAGATCGGCCGCCTGGTGGCGGAACATCTGAAGCTGGTGGACCAGGTGGCCTACGTGCGTTTCGCGAGCGTGTACAAGCAATTCCGCGACCTGGACGACTTCCTCGACGAGGTGCGGGATGTGCTGGACGCGGCCCCGCCGAATCGCGATCAGGCGTCGCTGTTTTGAAGTCGGCGTCCCCGTGCCGCGACACCGGCGGACTCGCTCCGCTGAGCACGCACGTCTAAAATCAGGTGGTCATGTCGCGTGCGTTTATCGCACCGCCGCCGCGATGACCGTCCGGGCGTTCGGGGGCTTTGGCTCGGTAAAGTCTGATATGCAGGGTTCGTGAAAGGAGCGCCCATGTCCACCGTCAGCGACATCCTCGCGAGCAAGGGCGACCGCGTGCTGGCCATCGACCCACATGCGACCGTCCTCGAAGCCGCCCGTCTGATGAACCGGGAGAAGATCGGCGCCCTGGTGGTGCACGAGCAGGACCGGGCCGTCGGCATGTTCACGGAGCGCGATGTGCTGATGCGCATCGTGGCCGAGCAGCGTGACCCGGCGACCGTGGCCGTCGGCGAGGTGATGACCCAGCCCGTCGCCTGCTGCCGTCCTGATACCACCATTGAAGAGGCCAGGACAGTCATGCGAAACCATCGCATCCGCCACCTGCCCGTGGTCGATGAGGGGCAGCGCCTGCTGGGGCTGATCTCCATCGGCGATCTGAACGCCTGGCGGCTCGACGGCCAGGAGAAGACGATCTACTTCCTGAGCGAATACATTTACGGCCGGGTGTAGGGCCCGTTCCGCAGGCGCGGGGTTTGCGCGCGGCGTGTATCTTCGCAGGCCATGGCGCTGATTCCCATCCACGAGCCGGATGATCCGCGCATCGCGCCCTTCCGCCATGTGCGGGATCGGACGCTGCGCGACGACGGCCTGTTCGTGGCCGAGGGACCGTTCCTGCTCGACCGCATGGTCGCGGCCGGTTTGCGGATCGATGCGGTGCTGGCCAAGCCGTCGCGTGCCGCGGCCCTGGCGCAGCGACTGCCCGGGGTATCGGTCTTTGCCGCGTCCGTACCGCTGCTGCGGCAGATCGTGGGCTACAGATTTCATCGCGGCGTGGTGGCCTGCGCCCGGCGGCCGGAACAGCCGACGCTGGAACAACTGTCGACCCTGCTGACGGTGACAGAGCGTGCGACGCCGCCGGTGCTGGTGGTGGCGCCGTGGGTGCTGGACCATGAAAACGTCGGCAGCCTGGCGCGCGTGGCGGCCGCGTTCGGGGCCGCGGGCATGCTCATCGGGCCACGAAGCTGTGATCCGTTCTGGCGGCGGGCCATCCGCGTCTCGGCCGGCGCGGTCTTCAGCCTGCCCATCCGCCGGGCCGACGACCTGCCCGCGGAGCTGGCCGAGCTGCGCCGCCGCCGCGGCCTGCACGTCTACGCGGCCGTGCTGCACCCCGACGCCCAGCCCCTGACGCAGGTGCGTCCGCCTGCCGATCAGCCGCTGGCGCTGATGATCGGGCCGGAGGATCACGGCCTGTTCGAGGCCGACCTGGCTCTGGCCGACCAGCGCGTCACCATCCCCATGCCCGCGACGACGGATTCGCTGAACCTGGCCGTCGCCGCGGCCGTGTGCCTGTATGAACTGACGCGCCGGCCGTGATGTTGTCCGCCGCGATCCATGCGTCAGTCGAATTTCGGCAGCCACCGGCCGTGGGCTTCGATCAGGTCGTCGCACAGGGCCACGATTTTGTCCAGGGGCAGTTCGGCGCCGGTGTGGGGATCGAGCATGGCCGCCTGGTAGATCTTGTCGCGTTTGCGGGTGATGGCCGCCTCGACGGTGAGAATCTGCGTGTTGATGTTGGTGCGGTTGAGGGCGGCGAGCTGTTCGGGCAGGTCGCCGACATACGTCGGCGTCACGCCGTTGCGGTCGGCGATGCAGGCAACCTCGACGCAGGCTTTGCGCGGCAGGTTGGTGATCAGACCGGTGTTGAGCACGTTGCCGTGGAAGCGGAACGGTTCGTCGGTCTCCATGGCCGCCATGATCCGCGAGCCGTATTCGTTGCTGCGCTTGTGCGTCAGGTCGGGATTGGCCACGATCGCGTCGCGCTGCTTCTTCCATTCCTCGATCTGGCCGATGCAGCGGCGGATGTATTCGTCGAGGGGTACGCGGAACTTTTCGATCAGCTCCGGGTACTGGCTCTTGATGAAGTAAGGCACATACTCGCTCATGTGCTCGCTGCTTTCGGTCACGTAGTAGCCGAAGCGGCGCATGATCTCGATGCGGACCATGTTGCGTTTGGGCGCGTCCGGATCGGTCAGGGCGGCGTCCTGGCGGGCGAAGGCGCGGCGTTTGATCTCGGGGTAGAGATCCTTGCCGTTGTCGGTGATCTCCAGCAGCCAGGCCATGTGGTTGATGCCGGCGATCTTCCACTGGACCCTGCTGACCGAGTCGGCCAGGTCCAGTTGCTCGAGCAGGTGGCGGGTGCATACCTGGACGCTGTGGCACAGGCCGACGGTCTTCACCGGCGTGTGCTGCTGCATGACCATGCACAGGGCGGCCATGGGGTTGGTGTAGTTCAGCAGCCAGGCGTCGGGGCAGACTTCGGCCATGTCGCGGGCGAAGTCGAGCATGACCGGCGCGGTGCGCAGGACGCGGAAGATGCCGCCGATGCCCAGCGTGTCAGCGATGGTCTGGCGCAGGCCGTATTTCTTGGGAATCTCAAAGTCGATGATCGTGCCGGGATCATATCCGCCGACCTGGATGGCGTTGACGACGTAGCGGGCGCCGCGCAGGGCGTCCTTGCGCTGGTCAGGGCCGAGATGCGTGGTGATCGTCGTCCGGTCCTGGTTGATGTTGTGGTTGAGCGTCCCGAGCATCAGGGCCGACTCCTTGAGCCGGTCGGCGTCGACGTCGTAGAGGGCGAAGTGTCCGCCCTGAAGCGACGGCTCATACATGCAGTCGCCGAGGATGCTCTTGGCGAAGATGGTGGAACCGGCGCCCATGAAGGCGATTTTGACCGGTGCTTGCGCGCTGCTCATCGCTGTGTCCTTGATGGGCCGGCCGCGGACCGTCGCACGCGGCCGGCGATGGTGGGTGGGGATGAAGGCGGGATTCTACGATCGGCCCGTCCAATTGCCAGCGGCGGCGAAGCGGCGGGCCCGCGCCGTCTTCAGGTCGCCGGCGCGTCCACCACGGCGGCGGCGATGCACCGGCCGATGCGGCGATACTGCTCGATGGTCAGCGCCAGCGAGCCGTCGCCCGCCAGGGCGTAGGGCGTCTCCAGGGCCAGAGCGGCGCAGTCGAAACGGGCGCCCGCGAAGGCGGTGAAGGTGGGCGAGCCCGACGTGTTCCAGCGCGAGGGGTACCTGGCCACCCGGCCGAATTCCCCCGCCGCCAGCGGCCGGCCGATCGCCGCCGCCAGCTTGTCACACCACGGGCGACTCAGTTCCGTCCGCCGCGGCGCCTCATCCGGATCGGGCAGGTAGCAGTAGACGCCCTGGGTTTCGCAGAGACCCGGCGCGTGGCTGTCGAGCACCAGCGCCGGCCGGCAGCGCTGGGCCCAGCGCTGCATGTCACGTTGAATCACCAGTGCTTCATGGCGCATCGGCGGCCGGCCCCAGGCGCGGTTCAGGTCGTAGGGGTAGCGGTCCTTGCCGTATGCGCCGGCCATCACGCCGTCGATATCCGCCAGCGGCACGACCCAGGTCAGCGGCACCGGTTTGCCCGCCCGTTGCGCGGCCGCCAGTTCGCGCAGCAGGCCGTCGAGCACCCACGAGCCGGGCGTCTCGCCCGCGTGCTGCCGCGCGACGACGTAGAGACCCGGCCGGCCGTCGCCGGGCAGGCCGGCGTCATTGCTCAGGCGCGTCAGCGGCCGGCCCTCCTGGCTGAGGCCGATCGTATCGGCACGCCAAGTCGTGTTCGTTTCACTGACCAGGGCCGCGACTTCGTCCGGGCCATACGGATAGCACAGCGCCACATCCAGCGACTGCCCCGCCGCCAGCCCTTTCATCTCCCACGCCGGCCAGACGCGGCCATCGGGCAGCTCGATGCGCTGACAGGCCTCAAGCCGTTGCCAGTCCTCGCCGCTGCGGCGCACCACGGGGCGCACAGCGTCGATCAGGCTGTCCTCAGCCGCCCCCAGCGCGTTGCCCCAGTGCCGCCAGACCAGCCGCAGCGACGCCGCATGGTCCGATCCGCCGGGGGCGCGCTCGATGCGGAAGCGGAACCACATGACCTCGGGGCCGTTCATCGGCTGCGCGGTGAATCCCACTTCCACGACGCCGGCCGGCTGATCCTCGTGAATCGTCACGTCGCCGACGTTGCCGAAGGGGATGTCGCCGCGCACCTGGTAGTTCATGATCATCTCTCGTGTGCGTCGCCCGGGCGCACGT
Source organism: uncultured Phycisphaeraceae bacterium (assembly GCA_964622625.1). GTDB lineage: Bacteria > Planctomycetota > Phycisphaerae > Phycisphaerales > Phycisphaeraceae > CAZCWM01. The sequence goes on from CAZUUQ010000038.1 coordinate 10,048, forward strand.
CCACCGCGATATCCGCCTCCACAAACAGCAGCGTGGCCGCGATCCGCGACGGCTGCATTGCCAGCAGGACCGCGAGGGCCTGACGGTAGGCTTCGACCTGTGGACGATACCGCGCCACGGCCGCGTCCAGGTATTCGTGCCGCTCGCCCAGGCGGTCGGTCTTGAAATCGATCAGGGCCGCGGTCCGCGCCTTGCCGGCCGCGTCCAGGTCAATCACCACGCGGTCGAACAGGCCCGTGAGAAGTTCGTCATCAACGCGTACGGCGAACGGCCGCTCACGCCAGAGATCGAGCGTGCCGTCGGCCGCCGGCTTCGGCAGCGTCAGCGCCTGTCGCACGGCCGGTCGTTGGAGCATCCGGGCGAAGGCCCGCATCTGCTCCTCGCGCCAGTCCGGCTCCTGGTGCGGCATCAGCCGCTGGGCCAGCTTGCGCAGATTCTCTTGCGTCGGCGGGCCGCACCACGGTCCGGCGGGATCGCCCAGGTCGCCGACCTGCTCGAAGAACGCGTGAATCAGTCTTCCGCGCTGCCGCGGCTCGCTGACGTCCAGTTCCAGCAATTCCGCGGCCGCGATCTTCGCTCCGCCTTCGAGCGACGAGGGCGACGTGCGCCGCCACGACCGCCAGGCACCCGGGCCTTGCGCATCGGCGTCCGGCATCAGCACGCGCAGCGGCCGGGCGACCGCCTCGCGCGGGTCGCCGGCCGCGTCGGCCCGCGCCTGCGCCGCCAGACAGTTCGCATCGCCGGTCTGATAGAACACCTGCGACGCGGCCGCCCGCTCTTCGACGGTGTTGAGCGTGTCCATGAGGACGGCTGACAGACTCAGGCGTCGCTCGCACGGTTTGTTGCCGGCCTTGGCTTTCATCGGTCTGACGAACATGTACAGCCCCTGGCGCGCCCGCGTCATGGCGACGTAGAGGGCGCACAGCTCGTCGCGCAGCACCTGGGCCACGTGCTGCTCATAGGCGCGGGCCAGTTGCGGCGCCAGCCCGCGCACCGCCCCATTGGCGCGGGCATGTACTTCGCGGACCGGACCGGTCGGCTCGTCACGCACCAGCCAGCAGGTTTCATTATGCCCCGGCAGCGGCTGATCCAGTTCCGGCAGCACGACGATGTCGAATTCCAACCCCTTGGCGGCATGGATCGTCATGACCCGCACCCGCGCGGGTGTCGGCTCCTCGACGCGGGCCTGCTCGATCGCGGCCGCCAGCTCACCTGGCCGCAAGGATGTCCCCGCCGCCTGCTCACGCTCGTCCACCAGCGCGATCAACTGCGTCAATCGCGCCGCCGACCGTCCATCGCCGTGTGGGCCAAGCGCCCGCGCCCACGCAGTCACCACCTGCCCATATCCCTCATCAAGCACGACGGCGCGAATCCGCGCCGCTGCCGCCTCGCGATCAGCCAGTTCCATGCTTCGCAGGCCGACGACGGCCGCCAGCGGACTGCACAGGACGTGATACGCCGCGGCCGTGTGACCGGGATGATCCGCCAGCCGCAGGGCCGACAGCACCAGGTTCACCGCCGGGTCGTCGGTCAGCGACTGGCCGCCTTCGCCGCTGGCGTCGCAGTGGGCGCGGCGCAGACAGTCCAGCAGCGTCGCGGCGGGCTTGTTGCTGCGCGTCAGCACGCCGATCGTCTTGCCTGGCGC
>CAZUUQ010000038.1:11792-23193 GCA_964622625.1 uncultured Phycisphaeraceae bacterium
GCGTCGCGGCGGGCTTGTTGCTGCGCGTCAGCACGCCGATCGTCTTGCCTGGCGCCGTCCGCGCCAGCTCGGCCACACGCTGCGCGCACCAGGCCAGGTGCGCCTCGGCCGGCCGCGGGCTATCGTCGTTGTCCCCGTTGTCGTTGCCGTCGTCCGGTTCGCCGTCCATGTCCGTCTCTTCGTCAGCCTCGCCGGGACACGACGAACGCAGCTCGACATAACCCGGCAGGTCCGTCCGGGCCGTCTCGTGCGGCTGGAACTGCGCCGCCCATGCCGCCGCCACCGCCTCGTGCTTCTCGACCAGCTTCGCCACATCGCCCAGGCGCGAGAAGACGCGGTTGACCGTCTCGATGACCACCGGCGACGAGCGGTAGCTTTTCTCCAGATGGCCGATGGCCTCGTCGCCCAGGTGCAGGCGGTCGGGCAACTGCGCGAACAGTTCCGGACAGCCGCCGCGCCAGGCGTAGATCGACTGCTTGACGTCGCCGACGCAGAACAGCGAGCGTGTGCCGTCGGCCTGGGCGGCGATCTCGGCGGCCATGGGTTCGAGCACCGCCCACTGGGCCAGGCTGGTGTCCTGGAACTCGTCGAGCAGCAGGTGGGCCACCCGCGCGTCGAGACGGTAGTACATCTCCATCAGCTCCAGCGTGCCCTGCTCATGGGCGGCCGCCAGCCGACGCGAGAAGTCATCGAACAGCAGCAGGCCATGCTCGGCCTGCAACTGACGGAAGCGTGCGTCGAAGCGCGTCATCAGCTCATGCATGGCCGCGGTCTGCGCGGCGGCGCGGCGCAGGGCTTCACCCTGGGCGTATTCGATCAATGGCATATACACGGCCGCCACGGGCGCGGGAATGGACTTGCCGTAGTAGGTTCCCGAGCCGGTCAAGGCGTTTACGGTGCCTGTGCCAAGGAAGGACTCCCAGTTGCCCTGTTCCGCCGCTTCGCGCGCCTTCTGGTGGGCGGTGTGGAAACGCTTGTCAGAGGGCAATTCCTCGATGACCTCCTGCATGTGAACCACGTATGCGGCCAGTGCCACTCGATCCAACCCTTGTGATGGTGACGGGATCGTCCGCCACACATCGGCGTTCGGCGCGTCGGCATAGGCGGCGGCGAGGTCCGTGACGATCTTCTCGAACGACGCGCTGACCGAGCGCTTCACCTGGTCGTGGTGCAGGCGGCGGAGCAGATCGACCATGAGCTGCAGCGTTTCGTCCTCGAGCATGCCGGCGATGGCGTCGAGGCGCAGTTGCGCCACGGCCGCATCGCGTTCATCGGCCGGCTGGATGCCGCGCGGCAGGCCCAGCTCGTGGCGGAAGCTCATGGCCGTGCGATAGAGGAAGCTGTCGATGGTGCCGATGGCCGCGCGGTGCAGTTGGCGGCTGAGGCGTTCGAGCATGGCCGCGGCCTCGGTCGATCCCACGCGCACCGCCGCGTCCAGTTCCTCCGTGACCTCCTTCTCCAGCCGCGCCGCCTGCGAGGCATCCAGTACCGCGGCGGCGAGGCGGCCCATGACGCGCTGGAGAATTTCGCCGGCCGCCTTGCGCGTGAACGTTGTGGCGAGGATCGACGCCGGCTCGGCCCCGGCCGCCAGCAGCGCCAGGTAGCGCAGCGTCAGCCGATAGGTCTTGCCCGTGCCGGCCGAGGCGCGCACCAGGGCGTGGCCGGGCGCGGCAATGACGCGGGATGGCGCTTGGCCGTCGCTCATCGCGCCTCCCCCTTCGCCTTCGCCTCAGCCTGGGCGATGGCCTCCGCGCGGCGGGGATACTGGTCGAAGCACAGGCCGCCCAGGCCGTCGTCGTGCAGCGCATCCAGCGGCTCACCCGGCGGCCAGAACACGCCGTCACGCACGGCGCGGATCACCCGGCAGGCTTCCTCGTCGGCCGCGGCAAGGTCGTCATGGCTCCAGTCCGCCAGTTGGTCGCGCACGTCCGCCAGCTTCTTCGGTAGCACGACGTAGCCCAGCTGGACCTTTGCCGCATCCAGCCCGATGGCGGCGGCGAGATGGCGGTACAGCGGCAGTTGCAGATCGATCCACTGTTTGTCATTGACCGGCCCGCGGCGGTGCGTTTTCTCCGGCTTGTCGCCGCTGTCGCCGAACTTGTAGTCCAGCACGCGGCAGCCTTTGTCCGGGTGCAGGTCCACGCGATCGATGCGGCCGACGAGGGTGAAAGGCTGACCGTCCACATCCAGGCGCGCCTCGACGCGCTTCTCGATCAGAGCGGGGTCGATGCGCCAGCCCTGGCGGGTCTGGTCGGCCTGCCACGCGGCGAAGGCGGCGAGGCGTTCGCGCATCTGCTCGATCTGCAGCAGCGCCGCCGGCGGGGCCTGCGGGCCGAAGTGCTTACGTGCCTGCCGGTTCAGCTCGCCCGACAGGGCGGCCGCGATCGCGGCCGCGTTTTCGCTGTGTGCCAGCGGGCCGGCGCCGAACCACGCCAGCACATCATGACCCAGCGAACCGAACGCGAGGGCGTCCATCTCGGCGGCCGCGTCGTCCACGGCCTCCAGTCCCAGAACGTACTTGAGATAGAACCGGTACGGGCAGGCCAGATAGGCGCGGAATGCGGTGACGGCCAGTTGCCGGATGGGCTTGGCCAGTGGCGGCGGGCATGTCGGCAGCAGATTGTTGTCGCGCCCGGCCGGCAGCGGAGCGGCACGCGGCCGCGGCTCATGCGCGGTCGCGTCCTGTTCTGACAAGACGGGGGCCGCGTAAAAGTCCGCCACGCGCCGCGCCAGCTCGCGGCCTTGCAGCGCCAGCGCCAGGCGACTGGGTTTGAGCGGCTCACCGCGCGCGTCGAATCGGCCGGCGATGAACACCGCGTCGGGCCGGCTGTTGACGATCACGTGCAGCAGAAACATGTCGCGGGCATACCGCCGCTGATCGTCGGTGATGCCCAGATTTCGTCTCATGCCATCGGGCAGGAAGGCATCCGCTCCTCCGGATTGCGGCACGCAGCCTTCGTTGAAGCCGGTGACCGTGAGCCGGGGCGCATCGTCCAGTCCCAGCTCCAGCCAGCCGAGCAATTCGACGGCCGCGTCGCCGCCGCCGGGCGCCAGCGCACGGCCACGCGCTATCGTCAGCACCAGCCGCAGCGCGGAAGCGAAGTCCACCTCCGGCGTCAGGGGCTCCGGCATCTGTCGCAGTTCTCCCAGCAGCCTTGCCGTCGCCGCGAGGGCGTCGATCAGGCTCGCGTCGCGTTTGTCGCGGCGATCGAGCTGGCGGTCGCCGTACACCTGGGCGAGCATGGCGGCCATCGGCTCCGCCCATGACGTCAGCGACCGCGCCTGTCCCGCATCCGGCGGCAGCAGCGCCGTCACGGCGTCATACGTCGCCTTCAGTGCGGCCTGCGTGCCTTCATCGCCGAGCCACTTTCCGGCAAGGCGGCCATGCAGATGATCGTTGGCATAGCGATCCAGCAGGCTGATCCACAGCGTGCGACCTTGCTCGCCGGCTTCGTTGTCACTGGTCGCGTTCAGGTATTGCGCGATGTCGGGATGGCGCACCAGTGCGGCAAAGGCGGCCATCCGCTGCGTCGTGGTGAACCGCGCCATTGCCGTCAGCAGCGTCATGGGGCGACTGGCGGGCAGCGCTCGGCCGATCGCCAGCCGGGCCGGCACGCCCGCCATGTCGAGCGTCCTTTCCACCAGCGGGCCGAGTCGTTCGTCGCCGAGGCCGACGGTGATCGCGTCGGGCCGATGGTCACATCGCACGGTGATGCCATCCTGGGCCGGTTCGATCCGACCCAGCGACCAGAGCACTTCCTGCGCCTGATCGAGCGGGCGATCCACCACGCGCAGGGCCGCGTCGCGCAGCGGTGTCGGTCGCCGCGCCCACGCCTCGACGCGAATGCAGCCCAGTTCGTCGAAACTCTCCGCTTCCCCGGCCGGCGCGGGAATCAGGGCGGTGACGGGCCCCGGTGAGCCGTCGTCGCCCGTGCCGCCTTGTGCCAGGGCCCCGAGCATCTGCCGCACGACGCGCGGCAGATCGTTGGTTCCGACCAGCACGATGGTTCGGTCGCAGGCGATCGCCGCGTCGCGCAGGGCGTCGAGGCGGGCGGCATGGAGATCGGTCAGGCCGCTGCCAGCCAGGAGGCATTCGTAGTCACGTTGCAGTGTCGCGATGGCCGCCCAGCGTTCCGCTTCCAGGAAGCCGTCCATGTCCGCGACCCGGCGGACCACGTCGTCGACCGTCAGACCCTCGGCCCCGAGCGTGGCTGCGACGGCGGTGAGATCTTCAGCCAGATTCAGCAGTGCGGGATCGACGACGTCGCGGCCCGATGCGCCGGGAGCGGCTCGCGGGCCGAGCAGTCGTTCGAGCGTGTCCGCGTCCGCCTGCTGCAGCACAGCGAGGCGCGCCAGCAGGCCGGCCGGTTCGTCGGCCGATGGGCGAACCGACTCATACAGTTCTTCAGGCAATTGGCCGGGCGTGACTGTCTTCGGCGGAGTCCACGGCCCGGCGACGCGCTGGGCCAGCAACTCGATCAGCCGTCGACCGGCCCGGGCGGCGGGTGTGACCACAAGCATCCGGTCGAGGCGCAGCCCATGTTCGCCGCGGTCGCGCGCCTGATCCCGCGCTGTCTCATGCAGCCAATCCGCGGCCATCGGCAGCAGCGGCTGATCCCAACCCAGAAACACCCGGCGGCTTTGCATCATCACAAGGTAACGCGACATTGCCCCAGGTTGAAGCGGGCGTCTGGCGACATGGTGTCAGCGGGGTCCGCGTGCCCCGCGCGTCGCGGGAGTTTTCCCCACCGGCATGGGATCATGACCAATGCGTTGCCGCAGCCGATGTTCTGGTGTAGGTTTGTGACATCGTGTCTCACATCGACCGACGAATCAGTCCGCGGCAATGCGAAGAGATCGCGCGTGTCTGCGCCTGCTACAACATGCGCAAGGCCACGCGGGCCGTCACCCAGCTTTTCGACGAGGCTTTGTCGCCGGCGGGCCTGCGCTCCACCCAGCTCGTTCTGCTGGTGGCGGTGGGGGCCTGTGAACCGACGCCCATGGCCCATCTGGCCGACGCGATGGTGATGGATCGTTCCACGCTGACGCGCAATCTGCAGCCACTGGTCCGCAGCGGCTGGGTCAAGATCGCCCCCGGTCGGGATCGGCGGGTCCGCCTGGTGTCGTTGACGCCCAAGGGTCATCGGGCGATTCTCCGGGCCGCGCCGCTTTGGCAGCGCACGCAGGCCGCCCTGTTGCAGCGCTACGGCAAGCAGAACTGGGGGCAACTGCTGCGGCGTCTTGACGCCGCGACGGAGGCGGCCGGGGCCTTGAGACCTGCCTGACGCGGCGGTGAAATCCGCGCGGTTTCGCGACAGGCGGCCTTGACAAGCTCATCCTGTCTGCGATGATTTGAGGCACGGTCCGTAACAGGTGGATATACACGCAAAGACGCAACTCGCCCCAGCGGCATGGCCGATCAGCGGCCGGACCGGCGGGCCCTTTTCAGGCCGGCCGACGCGGCGGCCAACTGCCTGCGCGAGTCGTGAAGCGGGGCGGAGGGCGCGTGGCGCTTCACCTGAGGACCGACGTCGGTGCGGCCCGGGATGAACGGGGATCGGTCGGGACCAGCCGGGGATTCGCAGGGGGGAGGGTGGAGCGGGCAGCGTCGGGACCTCGGCGGCCGCGGGCCGATCGGGGCCAACGCCCAGACGTCACGACGCTGCCCGCGCCGCCTGACGGCTTATCCGGGGTTCACATCGCCGCCGATCCCGTCTAAGCTACCGGCATGACACAAGCCGACCGCATCGCCCAATGGGAAAACATGACCCAGGCCGACCCGTCCAACGCCATGGGCTGGTTCAGCCTGGGCAGCGCCTACCGTGAAGCCGACCGGCCCGAGCAGGCCGCCCACGCCCTGGAGCGGGCTGTCGAACTCGACCCCGGCCTGTCGCGGGCTTATCAACTGCTGGCCCAGGTGCTGCTGAAGCTCGATCGCCGCGAGCAGGCCCGCGACGTGCTGACGCGCGGCTACGCCACGGCCGCCCGCCGCGGCGACGTGATGCCCCAGCGGGCCATGCAGTCGCTGCTCGAGACCCAGGGCTGGCCCGTGCCGACGGTCGAACAGCCCACGTCTGAACCCGCGGCGGTCAGCGGCGACCAGGTCATTGACCAGCGCACCGGCCGCCCCGGCAGCCGCCTGCCCGATCCCCCCATGCGCGGGCCGCTGGGCCGTTATATCCACGCCCACTTCTCAGCCGAGACGTGGCGCGAGTGGATCGGCATGGGCACCAAGGTCATCAACGAGCTGCGCCTCGACTTCTCCAACCCCGCCCACCAGGCGCTGTACGAGCAGCACATGAAGGAGTGGCTGGGCGTCAGCGATCAGCAGGTGGCCCAATGGGACAAGGACAACCCCTCACGGTAGTCGGTGCGGCGGCGCCTGATCGCGCATGCTGTCGCAGTTCACGAGGCGCCGTCCCTTACGGCACGCGAAAGATGCGATTCGCGCGCGTCGCGGCCGGACCGCGATGTTCGCGTCGCCGGACCATGCGGGTCTGACGCCTCAATCCGGCGCGGCGGCCGGCGCGATATCGCCGGCGCCCAGTTCATCGAGCACCGGGGCGTGAGGGTTGAGGCTGCGGATGATGGCCAGACAGCGCATGACCGCCGTCTGGTCGGCCGCGCGGTTGTGCCAGCGGGCGGCTTCGGCCAGCAGCCGCCAGTTCGCCGGATCTTTGGCGAACGCCTGCTCGTAGACCTCTGCCGCGCGACCGGGTTGTTCCAGCGCGGCCCAGCACCCGGCGAGATCGGCGAGGACATCCACCTGCTGCTGCTCGATGGGGTGCAGCGAATCCAGCACCTGCAGGGCCTGCCCCGGCTGATCGGCCCGGCGCAGCAGCAGGGCCCGCTTGCGGGTGTAAGTCACGACGTTGCGGCGATCGTCATCGGGCGTCTGTTCCAGGGCGCGGGCAATGTGCCGCAGTGCGGCAGGCAGGTTGCCGTGCTGCGCGGCGACGTCGGACAGAAGGGCGTAGGCGCGATGCTCGCCGGCGTCGAGGACGATGACCTGCTCCAGTTGCCACGCGGCGGCGTCAAGACGCCCCTGCTTGAGGTGGACGTTGGCCAGGCTCAGCCGATAGCGCGTCGAGCCGGGCTCGAGAGCGACGGCTCGACCGAAGTGCTCGGCCGCGACGTCAAGCCGACCGAGGTTGACCGCCACCGTGCCCGCCAGTTCCAGGATGGGCGGCAGCTCGGCCGGCCGCGGCGACAGTTCGAGGGCCTGTTCGAGCGCGCCATACGCGGCCGCGGCCTGGTCACGGGCCAGCAGCACCTGCGCCAGCAGTGTGTGGGCCTCGGGCATCGCCGGATACCGCGTGACCAGATCGCGCACCAGCGCTTCGGTGGCAGCCGCCACCGGCGGCTCGGCAAGCGCGGCATTGACCTTGACGGCCGTCTGATCCAGAGCGATGAGGGCCGCTTCACGATCGTACGGCCCGGCCGATGAAGCGGGTGGATCACCCAATTGCACGCCGCGCGTCCAGTAGACCCAGGCGGTCAGCCCCGCCAGCAGTCCCAGCAGCACGAGGCCGATGACCACACCGGTGCCGGCCGCGCCGCAACGTCGCGCGGTTCGCGCTTGGTTCCGTATCCATCGCATCGCTACAGCCTACCGGGTTGATGGGCTGCGCGGCAATGGGCGCGGTTTCGATGGTTCTGGCTGCGATCTGCCCGCGGCGCTATGATCTGCGGTGTGATCGAGCTTTCCCGCACGGTGCGATTCTGTCTTAACGGTCCCAGCCGGCGCGCGTCGGCGGCCATGGCCAACACGTTCGCCGCCTGGCCGCCGATGCGCGGCCTGGGCCGGTACTACGAACTGACCGTCACCTGCCGCGGCCAGGCGGACCCGATCAGCGGGTATTTCGTCAACATCAGGGTCATTGACCAGGCGGTGCGGCAGCATGTCCTTCCCGGCCTGGAGGAAATCATCGCCGCCGCGTCCGCGCATCCCGCCGACCTGCCCATGGGCGGGCTGATGCGGCGGATCATCGGCTGGCTGCAACCGCCGCTGCGCGATGCGGTCGCGGCCGCGCGGCTGAGCCTGACGCCTCGATTGAGCCTGACCATCCGGAGCCACGCCATGCACGAGGTGCTCATCCGCCATCAATACGAGTTCTCCGCCTCGCACCGGCTGCACGTGCCGCAATGGGACCAGCGGCGCAACCGCGAAGTCTTCGGCAAGTGCAACAACCCCGCCGGCCACGGGCACAACTACCAGATCGAAGTCGTCGCCGCCGCCGCCATCGACGCCGCCGGCTGCGTCACGGCCGCGGAAGATCTCGACGCTGTCGTCGATCGCGTCGTCGTCGAGCGGTTCGATCACAAAAACCTGGACGTGGATGTGCCCGATTTTCAGCAGCGCAACTCGTCGGTCGAGAACATCGCGATGGCGGTCCACGGGTTGCTCCTTGCCCCGCTCGCGGACGTGGGGCTGCGCCTCGAGGAAGTGAGCGTGTGGGAGACCGGCAAGACCGTGTGCACCTATCGCGGGGAATGAAGGCGGACCATGGCGCAAGCGGCCGACAAGTACGACCTGGTGCTGCCCGGCGATCTGGGCCGCCCGCCCCGGCCGCGCGGCGAGTGCGAATTGATCCTCAATGAGCAGCACTTTCAGGCGGTCGTGCTTGATGGCATGCTCAAGGCCCGCGTGAGCCTGGACATCGCGACAGCCGACTTCAAGGCCATGCTCGTGCCGGATGCCGGCGGTCGCGGCCGGCGGCGGGCGAAGAGCATCGTGAGCCGCATGAACGACCTGGCGCAGCGCGGCGTCGAGGTACGCGTGCTGCACAGCGGCGTGCCGTCCGGTCCGGTGCTCGAGGAGTTGCGCCGGCCGCGCGGACAGGGTCGGGCCGAGCCTCCGCATCGCGGCCTGCGCATGCGGCGATGTCCGCGACTGCACATGAAGGCGGTGATCATCGACAGCCGCGCCATGTACCTGGGCAGCGCCAACCTCACCGGCGCGGGTCTGGGCGCCAAGGGGGCGACGCGGCGGAACTTCGAGGCGGGCATCTGGACCGATGCCGCCACGCTCATCGATGCGATCGCCGCACAATTCAACGCGCTGTGGGAAGGCCGCCTCTGCGCCGATTGCGGCCGCCGCGACGTCTGCCCCGTCCCCCTGGAGGAGCCGCGCCTGTAGTCGGCCGCCGCCGCTCCCCGGCGTCCCTGCCGATCGCCGGCACAGCCTAGAATGTGCCGATGACCGGGCAGGAACCGCTGCGCCTGATGCTGCTGATCGTCGGCATATCCGTGCTGGCGCTGGTGGGGCTGACCAGCCTGTCGCTGATCGCGTGGCTGCGCCGTTATCGTCGGCAGCGGCAGAAATCCAGCCGCATCCGCCGCCGCAGGCCGCGACGCATCATGCCCGACCTCTGGCAGGCCGCCGGCGACCGTCTGGCCCAGCAGTTGACCCGGCAGCAGTACGACCAGGCCCAGCCGCCCGCATCGCGGGGCGACCCTGGATCGGAAGGCTTCGACGTGCCCCAATCCGCTGCCGAGGAAGAGCGTGACGGCGAGTCGTGGAAGCACGGCAAGCCCTACGAGCCGCGCTACGATCCGCAAGATGCAGCCGAGGTACAGGACGATGATGACGAGGATGAAGAGGACGATGAAGGCGACGGCGACGTGCCCATCCCTCCCGCCCCTCATCCATGATCCTCAGCGCTGTCGGCGCGTGCCCTCACACACGCTGGCCCGGGGCTGAGTCGTTGCGAACCTGATCACGCCGTCTGAAAATGGCACCGCCCCAGCCCCGCGCACGATTCGCACTCCGGCGCCTGCCCCGCGATGTGCCGCAGGCAGTGGTCGATCCGCGCTTCAATCACCTGGCGCATCATCGGGTGCAGGCCGATCGGCGCAGCCACCACGAACGCGACGCCCGGATGCCGCCCCGCGGCCGCGGCGGTGAGAGCGGGAATGTCCTCATCCCAGTGCTTGCCCGGCAACAGAAAATAGGGGGCGACCACGACGCGCTTCGCCCCGCGCCGCACGCACCGGTCGAACGCCGTTGCGATCGACGGTTCGGCCAGCTCCATGTGCGCCGGCTCAACGATGGCATAGTGGCTCGCCTGCGCATACCCGGCCACGAACCGCTCCAGCATCGCGTTCGACTCCTGCCGTCGCGAGCCGTGGTCCACGATGATGATCCCTGTCGTCGTATCCGTTTTGGCGACTGCTGGCTGTGCGTGCGTCGGCTGAATCATCCGGGACATGATAGCCGCGGGGTTGCCTGAGCGGGAGCATTCCGTCGGCACGTGCTATCCTTATCGACCCGCCATGCCCAAAGCCGCCCGCCCCCAATCGCCTGCCGTCCACACCGTCGCCCTGGTGAGCCTGGGCTGTCCGAAGAATCTCGTGGACAGCGAGAAGATGCTCGGCCTGCTGGCAAGCGATGGGCTGATACCAATCGCTGACGAGGACGCGGCCGACGCGGTGATCGTCAACACCTGCGGGTTTCTGGAAGCGTCGAAGGACGAGTCGGTCGCGGAGATTCAGCGGGCGATCGAGCGCAAGGCAGCGGGCGGATGTCAGCGGGTGATCGTGGCCGGCTGCCTGGTGCAGCGTCACCGGGCGAAGCTGCTGGAGTGGTGTCCGGGGATCGACGCGATGGTGGGCGTGTTCGACCGCGACCGGATCGTCGAGGCGGTGCGTGGGCCGGCGCCGGCGGCGACGCGGCGGCGGACGGCTGCGGACGCGGGCAGGGAGGTGGCGGTCTATTCATCGATTGCCGCCAACGCGCAGATCGCCCGGCAGGATCGCCAGCTCGGCGACGCGGCACAGGGTTACTTCGAATCCGACAGCGCCCGGCTGCGTCTGACGCCGCGGCACTATGCGTATCTGCGCATCAGCGAGGGGTGCAACCAGAACTGCGCGTTCTGCACGATTCCGTCGATCCGCGGCAAGATGCGGTCCAAGCCGCTGGACGCCCTGCTGGCCGAGGCGCGGGAGCTGATGGCCGACGGCGCGTTCGAGCTGAACCTCATCGGGCAGGACACCACCAGCTACGGCCAGGACATCGGGTATGGGCCGGACCAGCCGGGGCTGGTGGGCATGCTCGAAGCGCTGGACGAACTGGCGGGGCGTGAGGGCGGCGGTTGGGTGCGGCTGATGTATGCGTATCCGTCGTGTTTCAGCGACGCGATGATCGATGCGATCGCGCGGCTGCCGCGGGTGGTGAAGTACATCGACATGCCGCTGCAGCACATCAGCGACGCCGTGCTCGACGCGATGCGGCGGCGCACGTCGCGGAAGCTGATCGAGACGCTGCTGGGCAAGCTGCGCGACCGCGTGCCGGGCATCGCGCTGCGGACGACATTCATCACCGGCTTTCCCGGCGAGACCGATGCGCAGCACCGGGAGCTGGTGGATTTCGTGCGGGATTTCGGTTTCGACGCGATGGGCG
>CAZUUQ010000038.1:23293-25041 GCA_964622625.1 uncultured Phycisphaeraceae bacterium
CAGCACCGGGAGCTGGTGGATTTCGTGCGGGATTTCGGTTTCGACGCGATGGGCGTGTTTCCGTACTCGCCGGAGCCGGGCACGCCCGCGGGCACGCTGCACGAGCGCGGGGCGGCTGTGCCTGAGGATGTGGTGGCGGACCGGCTCGATGAGCTGATGCGTACGCAGCAGGAGGTGGTCTTCGCGCGCAACGCGCAGCTCGCGGCTGATCAGGCGGAGTGCGACGTGCTGATCGAGGGCATGGCCCAGAGCGAGGGCGTGGCGGTGGAGGGTCGGGCGACGGCGGGCGTGAGCGAGGGCGGGCGGCTGTACGTGGGCCGCACGGCTGGGCAGGCGCCGCAGGTGGACGCGGTGACGTATGTGCAGGCGCGGGCGGCGCTGTCGCCGGGCGAGCTGGTGCGCTGCCGCGTGGTGGACGCGGCCGACTACGATCTGGTGGCCCGTCCGGTGGTGGAGCTGACGGTCAAGGCGAGTCTGCCCGTAGTGGCCTGAGCGGGTGAAACCGGCGTCAGTCCGGGTGAACTTGCGCGGCTGCGCGGCCTGCACCAGCCGGGGAAGCATGCACATTCAGAGATTTCGCTTGGTCGGGGCATGCGCGGTGCTATGCTCAGGGTGGGGGTGAACGGTGTTCTGGAGCGGGGGGTTGGGCGTCGGGATTCGGGAGTTGGGGTATTGGATTTGGGGTGTGAAGTGGTGAGTCGCTGGTTTCAGCCTGAGGCTTCGGAGCGTGGCGGGCGGGTTGTCGCTCGGCGCGGCGGGCGTGCGCGGCTGGATGCGGACGTGGCGGATGATCGCCGGCCTGTGGCGGCGGAGCGGCCTGTGCTGCGTGAGGCGGTGACGTCGGCGTCGGAGCCGGTGCTCGAGGCCCGCGATCCGCGCTGGGTGCTGGCGCTGCGGACGGCTGAGGCGTTGGAGGGGCCGATCCTGAGGCCGGAGAAGCGGCAGCGATTGCTGCGGCTTGGGCGGGTGATGGGTCTGTCGCCGTTCGCGGCCAACCTGGTCATTGCCGTGGTGCAGGACCGTGCCCGGCGAGGCGTGGTGCGTGATGACCTGACCCACGCGGCGGCGGCTGACCTGGCGCTGATTCCGCAGGCGCAACCGCGGCGCGGCAACGTCTGGGCGACGACGGCGGCCGTGGCGGCGCTGCTGGTAATGCAGGCGCTGGTGCTGCTGTGGCTGCTGGGGTGAAGGGCGAACCACATCATCACGATTCGGCTGTGGCTCGTTAAACTGGAAACATGCGCAACAAAGAAAAGAAGTTGGCGTGGCTTGTGGCCGCCTTCTTGCTGGCCGTCGGCTTGTGCCTGGGCAGCTATGTCTACGTATCCCGCGATAACTACCGTAGCGCGCTTGCGGCAACCAAGGAATGGGCGCGCCTCAGTGACTTCCCCGCGTTGGCTGAAGATATCACCGTCACGACTACGGGCAACATTTTCACCCGAGGTTTCATTGTCACCTTTACCGCGCCGTTGGACGCGATCAACGGTTGGCTCGCGGCGTCAGCAGGAACAGCGGGCGTCGATCCAGTGGTCGCAGGTTCGGTGCGAAGATATCGAATTGAGCCAGGCGGCTGCGCCCAATACGCGGAAGTGGAAGTTGACGATAAGGACGGCTCCGTGAAGATTGAAGTGTATTGGAGTTGAGGTGGCGAGGATGCAGGCGATCGTACTCCCTTGGCCGCTTCGATGAGGGTGGGCGCGGGCTGAGGAATGAGGGACCGGGGATCAGGTAAGAATGTGGAAGCCGGG
>CAZUUQ010000039.1:0-24854 GCA_964622625.1 uncultured Phycisphaeraceae bacterium
GGCCTTCATCGTCCACCACCGGATACTTGAGGTACCAGAAGTGGCCGTCGATCTCCTGCATCTCCACTTCGTCGTCGGCCAGGGCGGTCTGCGTGACCGGGTCCCAGTTCACCAGCCGCTTGCCGCGGTAGATCAGGCCGTCCTTGAATAGCTGGAAGAAAGCCTCACGCACGGCTCGGGCGCACACTTCGTCCATGGTAAACCGCTGGCGGGCCCAGTCGCAGGAACAGCCCATGGTCTTGAGCTGGTTGGTGATGGTGGCCTCATACTCGTCCTTCCACGCCTGGACCTGTGCGATGAACTTTTCGCGTCCGCCCTGGCCGGCGGCCTCCATCCGCTTGTGTTCCTTGAGAGCGGGCTTGCCTTCGGACTGAAGGCGTTTGTCGACCACGGTCTGCGTGGCGATGCCGGCATGGTCCGTGCCGGGCATCCACATGGCGTTGTCGCCGCACATCCGACGCCAGCGGATGAGGATGTCCTGCAGCGTGTTGTTGAGGGCGTGGCCCAGGTGCAGCGCAGCCGTGACGTTCGGCGGAGGAATGACGATCGAATAAGGCTGGCCGGAGTCGCTCGGCTCGGCGTGGAAGGCGTCGGCGTCGCTCCAGCGTTGCAGTACAGCCGGCTCGATGTCGGCAGGGGTATAAGTCTTGGGAAGCTCAGGCAACTCGCCGGACGTGGCGGCGGACGGCGGGGTGGGTGATGGCTTGCTCATGGCAGCGATCCTGTTCGCAATAGCCGCCAAACGCGCCGTTGCGGAGCGTCAGCGGATCGTCAGTGAATGACCAAAGTCAACAGCGTGGCCGAGTGTCGCGGAGCGTGCGGGTCGTCCGCTCATCTAACGGCGACGCTGATCGGCCGCGGGATGGGAAGCTGCCAGGGGAGCATGGTTCTCCATTATATCGGCTCGTGCCACCGTCGATATCACTCGTCGCCGCCCCTCACCGGGGGGAGCGGCGCTGGGCCATGGCCCAGGGCACGAGGGCCGGCTCGGTGTAAGCCCAGTTCCATGAATTGTGCCCGACGCCTGCATACTCGGTGTACGCGGGACTTCCGTCGGCCGCCTTCAGGGCCTCGACCATCGCGCGGGAGACGTCAACCGGTACGGCACGGTCCTGTTCTCCGTGGAAGATCCACAGCGGCACATGCGCGATCGCGGGGGCAATTTCAGGCTCAGCCCATACGCCGCAGATCGGCATCGCCGCCGCGAACATGTGCGGACGTTTTGTCAGCAGGTACCACGTGCCCCCGCCGCCCATCGACTGACCCGTAAGGATCAGACGGTTGCGATCGATCGGGTACTGTTCGATGAGTTGCTCGATGATCTCGAGTACCGACGCGGCCGCGGGCGTCAGACCGGTATCGGGCTCTTCAGGGTTGGGGGCCATCCGGCCACCGTGTCCGTCGTGTGCATACCAAGCCTGTTCGGTCTGGGGGGCCAGGATGAAACAGGGGTGCTCCTTCTGATTCTCCGGCATCGCCCAGATATGTGTGCCGAAACGATTGCCGGCCGTGTACTGTGTCTCATTGTCGTTGCCGCGACCGCCGGCGCCGTGGAGAAAGATCACCAGCGGATAGCGTTGATCGGGCGCTTTGTTCGGATCGATCGCGGGCACAAAAAGCCGGTAAGGCATCGCCAGTTCGCCGCGTGTGTGTGTGCGGACCTCGAAGCGCGGCGTCAGCGCTTCGCTCGTATCCCAAAAGGTTTTGATCATCGCCTGCCGCGCGGCGGAGTCGGGGGCATGCGGATCGGCGACGGGTTGCGCCGCAGCGGGTACGGCCGCGGAGTCGGTATGTGCGAGCATGTTCTGTTCCTTGCTTGCCGCCACCGCTCCGCCGCCCACGAGCATCGACAGAAGAACGGTCAGGACGCGGTGTGTCACGTTGCGGGTCATCAGGCACTTCCTTTTCGTGATTCCGTCAGGTCACCGTGACCGCCGGAGCCGTTGCGCCTGTGCATGATAGTGAATATGGGCAGCGTGTCAGCGCCCGGGGTTGGACTTCTTCCGCGGCTTGACAACGCGCGTGCCCGGCAGGCCGGGCTTGCGCTTGCGCGTGGCCACGGCATCGCGCTTTATTTTACCGACCTGCGGTGTCTCCTTGAGCTGGCGGATGCGGTCGCGGATTGCGGCCGCCTTCTCGAATTCCAGTCCCGCGGCCGCGTCGAGCATCTGCTTTTCCAGCTCGGCGATCAGCTCGGTGACCTCGTACTCCTTCTCGTCGGCGGCGATCGCCTCGCGGGCGGTGCGGGCGGCCCGCAGCTCCAGCTCCATGCCGTGGCGGATGGCCTTGACGATGGTGCGCGGCGTGATGTTGTGCTCGGCATTGAAGGCAAGCTGCCTCTCGCGGCGGCGGCTGGTCTCGTCGATCGCCTGCCGCATCGCGGGCGTGACGGCGTCGGCATAGAGAATCACGGTGGCGTTGACGTTGCGCGCGGCCCGGCCGATCTGCTGGATCAGGCTCGTGGCCGAACGCAGGAAGCCGGCCTTGTCCGCGTCCATGATCGCCACCAGCGACACCTCCGGCAGGTCCAGACCCTCGCGCAGCAGATTGACGCCGATGAGCACGTCGTACTCCCCGCCGCGCAGGTCGCGCAAAATCTCCACGCGGTCGAGCGTGTCGATCTCGCTGTGCAGGTAACGGCACTTGATCTTCTGTTCGGCCATGTAGGCCGCCAGATCTTCGGCCATGCGTTTCGTGAGCGTGGTGATGAGTGTGCGCTCACGCTTCAAGGCACGTTCGCTGGCGCGGACGATGACGTCCTGGACCTGGCCATGCGCGGGCTGCAACTGGATGACCGGATCGACCAGCCCCGTCGGGCGGATGATCTGCTCGACGACCTCGCCTTCGGATTTCTCCAGTTCATACGGTCCGGGCGTGGCGGAGACGAAGAGCACCCGCGGCCAGATCTGTTCGACTTCCTCGAAGCGCAGTGGGCGGTTGTCCATCGCACTGGGCAGGCGGAAGCCGTGGTCCACAAGCACCTGCTTGCGTGCGCGGTCGCCGTTGAACATCGCGCGCATCTGCGGCAGGGTGACGTGGCTCTCGTCGATCATCATCAGCCAGTCGTCGTCGGGGAAGTAGTCCAGCAGGGTGTAAGGTCGGGCGCCGGGCGTGCGGCCGTCGAGATGGCGCGAGTAGTTCTCGATGCCGGAGCAGAAGCCGACTTCCTGGATCATCTCCAGGTCGTACTTCGTGCGGGCTTCGAGGCGCTGGGCTTCGAGGAGCTTGCCCTCGCCGCGAAGCTGAAGCAGGCGGTGCTCGAGTTCCCGGCTGATGGAATCGACGGCCCGCTGGATGTCCTCCTCGGGCATGACGTAGTGTACGGCCGGGTAGATGAAGAGCTGGCTTTCCTCGGCCAGCAGTTCGCCGCTGGTGGGGTTGATGAGCTGGATGGCGTCGATCTGGTCGCCGAAGAGTTCGATGCGGCAGGCGAAGTCGTCGCCGGCCTGGTGAATCTCGATGACGTCACCGCGGACGCGATAGCCGCCGCGTTTGAGCTCAACGTCACTGCGTGAGTATTGAAGCTGGTTGAGGCCCAGCAGCAGTTCGCGGCGGTCGAGTGGCTGACAGCGCGCGATGCTGATGACCGACTTCTTGTACGACTCGGGCGAGCCGAGGCCGAAGATGCAGGAAACGGAGGCGACGACGATCACGTCGCGGCGGCTGACGAGGGCGGTGGTGGCGGCCAGGCGGAGGCGGTCGAGGTCGTCATTGCGCGAGGCGTCCTTTTCGATGTAGATGTCGCGCTGGGGGATGTAGGCTTCGGGCTGGTAGTAGTCGTAGTAGCTGACGAAGTAGCAGACGGCGTTGTGGGGGAACAGCTCCTTGAACTCTTCGTAGAGCTGTGCGGCGAGGGTTTTGTTGTGGCTGATGACGAGGGTGGGGCGGTTGAGGCGTGCGATGGTGTGGGCCATGGTGAAGGTCTTGCCCGAGCCGGTGACGCCCAGCAGGGACTGGAACCGGCGGCCGCTCTGGAAGCCGGCGACGAGGGCGTCGATCGCGGCCGGCTGATCGCCCAAGGGAACCATGTCGGTGTCGAGGCGGAAAGCCTGCTCAGGCATAGCCAGATTCTACGGCACGTCGATCCGCAGCGGGACGTTGCTGGTTACGTGCATGCCGGCGGACACTACAATCGGCCCCATGCCGCTGGAACTGCTTTTTCTCGGCACAGGGACAAGTGCCGGCGTACCCATGATCGGCTGCCGCTGTGAGGTGTGCAGCAGCGACGATCCGCGCGACCGTCGCACGCGCCCGAGCGTGCTGATCCGCTATCCCGATGAACGGAAGCCCGACCTGATCCGCCATGTGCTCATCGACACCACGCCCGAACTGCGTCAGCAGGCCCTGGCCCATCAGCTCGACCGCCTCGATGCCGTGCTGTATACGCACGCCCATGCCGACCACGTCTTCGGCCTCGATGACCTGCGTCGCTTCAACGCCGTCATGCGCCAGCCGCTGGACATCCACGCCGAGCCGGCTGTGCTCGAGCGTCTGGCGGCCATGTTCAGCTACGTGTTCGACCCCGGGCACAACATCAACCAGTCATTCGTGGCCGAACTGATCGCGCACCCGATCGATGTGGACCGCCCGTTGCCGCTGTATGGGGCGGTCTGGACGCCGCTGCGCCTGCTGCACGGGCGGCTGCCGATTCTCGGCTTCCGCGTCGACTATCGCGGGGCGTCGCTGGCCTACTGCACCGACGTGTCGGGCATTCCGCCGCAGACTTATCCGCTGCTGCGCGACCTGGACGTGCTGGTGATCGACGCGCTGCGGTATCGCCATCATCCGACGCACCTGACGGTCGATCAGGCCCTGCACGAGATCGAGCAGATTCGGCCGCGCCAGGCCTGGTTCACGCACATCGCCCACGACATCCGCCATGCCGACCTGTCGGCCAGACTGCCCGCCCACATTCAGCCTGCCCACGACGGGCTGCTGGTGACGTTCAACGGAGATACCCCATGACCCCGCCGTCCGCGCTCAGTGACAATTTCCCCTGGCCGCAAGGCAAGCGTTGTGCCGTGAGTCTGTCGTTTGACGACGCCCGCGAAAGTCAGGTCGATCAGGGCATTCCGCTGCTGGATCGTCACGGCGTCAAGGGCACGTTCTACGTCAGCCTGCCGGCATTTCAGAAGCGCCTGGCCGACTGGAAGCGAGCGGCGGACAGCGGTCACGAGATCGGCTGCCATACGGTGCACCATCCCTGCTCGGGCAACTTCCGCTGGGCGCGCGAACATGCCCTCGAGGAATACGACCTGGCCCGCATCGAGCGCGACATTGTCGAGGCCAACGACGCGATCACCAAGGCGCTGGGGCGCAAGCCGGTGACGTTCGCGTATCCCTGCGGACAGACGTGGATCGGCCGGGGCGAGGGACACACCAGTTATGTGCCCGTCGTCGCCCGGCATTTTCTGATTGGCCGTGGCTACATGGCCGAGACGATGAACGACCCGGCTTACTGCGATCTGGCCCACGTCTTCTCGCCGGGGATGGACGGCCTGCCGTGGGCGCGGGCGAAGGCGATGATCGACGAGGCGGCGCAGACCGGGCGCTGGCTGATCTTCACGGGCCATGAGACGAGCAAGGGCGGCGTGCAGGCGACGCTGCTGGAGACGCTCGAGGCCATCTGCGCCTATGCGGCCGATGCGTCACGCGGCATCTGGATCGACACGGTCGCGGCCGTCGGCCGCCATGTCGCGGCGCAGCGCACTGCCGTCAGCCAAACCAGAAAGTGAGCCACACCATGTACCGTATCGGCCAGGAAGAAATTGATGCCGTCGCCCGCGTGATTCAAAGCGGACAATTGTTCCGCTACCACGAAGGCGGGCAGTGCCAGCAGTTCGAGCAGCGTTATGCGGCCGCGTTGGGTGTGAAGCACGTGGGCCTGACGTCCAGCGGCACGGCCGCCCTGACGGCCGCGCTGGCGGGGCTGGAGATCGGGCCGGGCGATGAGGTCATTGTGCCCGCGTATACCTACATGGCCACCGCCATTGCCGTGCTGGCCGTGGGCGCGATCCCGGTGATCATCGATGTCGATGAGAGCCTGACGCTCGCGCCCGACGCGCTGGAGGATGCCATCGGTCCGCGCACGCGGGCGGTGATACCCGTGCACATGATCGGCCTGCCGTGCGACATGCGGGAGATCGTGCGCATCGCGCGGCGGCACAAACTGAAAGTGATCGAAGACGCCTGCCAGGCGGTGGGCGGCGCGTACGAGGGGCGCATGCTCGGCGGCATCGGACATGCGGGGGCGTTCAGCTTCAACTTCTACAAGAACATGACCTGCGGCGAGGGCGGGGCGTTCGCCACGAACACCGCCCGCGTCGCCCGCCGGGCCGAGTGCTGCATCGACCCCTGCCGCTTCTACTGGCGCGGCCGCAAGGGCGGGGGCATTCGGCCGTTCACCGCCTCCGGCTCGCGGGCCTCGGAGTTTGAAGGCGCGATGCTCAATGCGCAGCTCGACCGCCTGCCGGACATGATCCAGCGGATGCGGGCGCAGAAGCAGCGCATGCTGCACGAGACGGCCGACGCGGACCTGACGCCGGCGGTCACGCACAGCCTCGCACACGAGTGCGGCACGCACACGGTCTATCTGCTGTCCACGGCCGCGAAGGCGCGGGCTTTTGCCAAAGCGGTCGGCGGGGTGCGGCCGATCGACACCGGCCGGCACGTGTATACCGAGTGGGATCCGATCCTCGAGAAACGCGGGGCATTCCACGACGCGCTCAATCCCTTCAAGCTGCCGGCCAATCGCCGCTGCCGCATGCGTTACGCGAAGGACATGTGCCCGCGCAGCCTCGACATTCTGGGCCGGGCGGTCATGATCGGCAACCATCCTGATCGCTCGGCGCAGGATGTGACGGGTCTGATTGAGCGCATCCGTCAGGCGGCCCGTGACGCAGCGAAAGGGTGATACCGCATCGCGGCGCTTATCCGCGGCAGCAGACCAGGGCGAAGCGGCACGCCGCCTCGGCCATTTGAGCGGTTTCCATCGGCACATTCTGCCACGGCATGGGATTGGGCGCGTTGAACGTGTGGCCGGCGTCGGGCACGACCAGGAATTCGACACTTTCACCGGCTGCGGAGCGAAGCTCGTGGGCGTCGCGCACTGGCACGGTCTCATCGCCGGAGCCGTGCACGATCAGCAGCGGGCAGGGCAGCCGGCCGGCCGCGATTTTCGGATCAAATCCCTGCGGATCGTGCTCAATCTCCCGCAGCCAGCGTCGGCCGACGCGCAGCATCTGGCCCGTCCGCGATGAAGGCGATTCGAGATACCCCTCGCTGCGAAGCTGCTGCTTCTGGGTTTCATCGAGGGAGCAGGCCTGGGCCGGCGTCGCGGCCGCGATCACGCCGGCGGGCCGGACGCCTTTCCCTTCGGCCGCACCCAGGCGCGACGCGGTGAGCAGGGCCGTCACTCCCCCGCGGCTGTGGCCGAAGAAAACCTGCGGCAGGTTCGCGTCATCGACCCCTGGTATCCGTGCGGCCGCTACGGCGTTTGAGACGTTCGTCAGATCCTCGATCTGCTTGCCCCAGGTGTCGCGCTCGAACAGGTCGAGGCGGTCGAAGTTGGAGCCGCGGTCGAAGGTGGCCAGGTTGTTGGCCATGCCGCAGTGGCTGAAGTTGAAGCGCAAGGCGTACATGCCCCGTGCGGCAGCCTGCTCCGCCAGCCAGGGGAAGAAGCCGTAGTCCTTGTAGCCCTTGAAGCCGTGGCAGATCAGCAGCATGCCGGCAGGAGTCCCGACGGCGGGTGGCATGTGGGTGGTGCCGAGAATGGGCTGGCCGTCAGCCCCCGGAAGCGTCCAGTCAATCTGCGGACTCGCCATGGTGCGGCCAGAATAGGCGGCGGGGCTGGAAGCGGCAACCGGCGTCACACGCTCGAGAGCAACGGCGGGTTCAGCCGTTGAGGCGCTGGATCAGGGCGTCGGCGAAGGCATCGGTACTCAGTTCGCCGCCAAGGTCGCGGGTACGGGCGCCGTCGGCCAGGGCCTGGTCATACGCCTGTTTGACGCGTTCGGCGACCTGGGCGCAGGCTGTGTCACCGCGCTGGTCGGCAAGGTGGTTGAGCATCATCACGGCCGACATGATCAAAGCCAGCGGATTGGCCACGTTCTTGCCGGCGATGTCCGGAGCCGAGCCGTGGACGGCCTCGAACACCGCGTGTTCATCACCGATGTTCGCACCCGGCACGACCCCCAGCCCGCCGACCAGTCCAGCGCACAGATCGCTGACCACGTCGCCGTAGAGGTTTTCCAGCAGCAGCATGTCGAACTGCGAGGGATCCTGCACCAGCTTCATGCAGCCGGCATCGATGATCAGCTCGTTGTAGGCGATATTCGGGTAGTCGCGCTGAGCGACCGCACGGGCGCAGTCGAGAAACAGCCCGTCGGTCATCTTCATGATGTTGGCTTTGTGGAAGACCGTGAGGCTGGGTCGGCGGCGCTGCGTGGCGTAACGAAAGGCCCAGTGAGCGATACGGCTGCACGCGGCCCGCGTAGCGACCTTCATGCTCATCACCACGCCGGCGGTCACCTCGTTCTCCACGCCGCTGTAAAGCCCCTCGGTGTTCTCGCGGATGATGACTAGATCGACGTTCTCGTAGCGTGTGCGGATACCGGGCATGCTCCGCACGGGTCGCACGGCAGCGTACAGATTCAGCCGCTTGCGCAGGGCGACGTTGACGGAGGTGAAGCCCTTGCCCACGGGTGTGGTGCAGGGGCCCTTGAGGGCGATGCCGTGATGGGCGATCGCCTCGACGGTCTCCTGGGGCAGAACCTCCAAGCCGCGCTCCAGAGCTGCCAGGCCCGCCAGATGTTCGTGCCAATTGAGGGGCGCTGAGGCCGCGTCAAGCACACGTCGCGTGGCCGCGGCCACCTCGGGGCCGATGCCGTCGCCGGGAATCAGGACCACGTCATGCGTCATGAATGAGCCAATCGGATAGAAATGCCTGCGGGTTGAGGCGGATCATGCAGGGCCGGACGCCGGCGGGCTGCGCTTACCGCGTGATCATCCGCTGGTTGGCGGCCTGTTCGTCAGCCGCATGCTGGCGCAGCATGTCCAGCATCGCGCGGACCTCGTCGGCCATTTTGGTGTTCGGAAATTCGCGGATGATCTGCTGGCCGACCTCCACGCTGCGGGTCCACTCCTTGTCGTGTACGGCCAACTTGAACTGCACGCCGAGATTGTCGCGCTTTTTGCCGATCACGCCGCGGGCGGTCTCGCGAAAAGGTTCGGCCTCCTGTTCGGTCAGGTAGTGGTCCAGATCACGAAGCAGGTCCATCGCCTGGTCCACGTCGTCGCGCTCCGCCGCCCGCAGGAATGCCCGTTCCAGTTCATGCTTGCGGTTCTCGAACGCCTGCCGCACCCGCTGTGGCAGCTCGGCCGCCCGCGGCGCTTCGGGGTACATCCGCTGAATCCGCGCCACCTCCGCGAAGGCCTGGTCCCACGCCTCCTGACTCGTCAGGCTGTCAACCCGCCTCACCGCGCGATCCAGCTCCGCGCTCACGTCCGATTCCCGCAGCCCCATGATCTGCTGGCGGAACTCCTCGGCCTCCTCGCGGTAGCCGTAGGTCTCACTCATCTGGTTGACCATGACCATGGCCGCGTCGAAGTCGCCCTTGTTCAGGTCATCGCTGATCGCGTCGCGCAGCACCTGCCGGTCCTTGCCGCGATAGGCGATGCGTTTGGCCATGTCGCTGACCAGCAGCCGTTCGTTGATCGAGTCCAGCAGCGTGGCCATGTCGGCCAGTCGCTCGCCAAGAGCTTCAAGCTGCGGCAGCAACATACGGTGTGCGGCGATGCGCAGGGCGGCGATCACGAGGCACAACACGCTGCCGAAACCGGTGACGGCGGCGAACAGCAGCAGCCACACCTGGCGCTGCGCGATTTGGGCGGCGGTCGGCGCCCCATCGTCTGGCATGACGGTTTCGGCCGACTGGGTGAAATCCTCGATGAGAGTTACGTCGGGGCCTCTGGTGGCGGCCACGGCAGCCAGCATGGCTACGATCAGCATTGCCACGCCCGCGATTACGTAACCCAGTCCGGGCCGCGTTCGCACACCGTTGTCCGCGGGCGCCTCCTGCTTCGTCTGTTGCTCATCCTGGTCGGCCATGTTCAACTCCTGACTTCGACCTGCGCGCCCGCTAACTTCCGGGGGTGGGCTGACACGCGCCCTGGCCGCAGTCGAAACTTGTGGGGACCATACACATGAAGATCAGCGGCTGCGTGCCGGGGTTCCGGAACTGATGCGTCTCATTGGGAGGCATGAACACGACGGAGCCGGCTTCGATGGGGCGAATCGTCGAGCCGTCCACCCCGCCGACCACCTGGCCGCGGCCGCTGACGACCATCACCTCGTGTTCGTAGTTGTGTTTATGCAGCGGTGTGCATCCGCCCGGCTCGACTTCAAACCGCCGCATGGCGAAGTTGGGCGCGCCGTCGCCGCGCCCCACCATCAGGCGCATGCTCACGCCGCGCGCTCCGGGCAGCGTCATGGCGGTGGCGGCCACATCGTCAGGCGTGCGAACGATCATCGGTGCAGCCCCTGTATGTCCGGGCCCGCGCAGCCCACGCGTGCCGCGCCATCCAGCCCCTTGCCCATTGTATCGCCACGGCTGTGTCCGCGACCGCATGATGCAGCCTATGTCGCGTCGCATGGACCCAGCTCGATCACGGCTGTGCAGCGTGGGCAACGCGCCCGCCGCCGCACGTCGCCGCCGCCGCGGCCGTCCAGCAGACCCGAATCGAGAATCGCCCGGACCGCATACAGGCACAGACCGCCGGGGACCGTCGGACCGAAGGGATAGACGCTGTCCTTGCCTGTCGGGGCGGGGCAGTTCTTGCCCGTGCCCTTGGGAAAACAGGCTTCGAACCAGTGGCTCGACACCGAGAGCGAGGGCTGGGGCGTATGGTCGATGGGCGCTTGCCGATTGCCGATGGAATCGGCGCCGCCAGCCACATCCGCCTTGGCGTCGAGCGCCTGATTGACCAGGGCGTCAGCCCGCTTGTTCTGCTCCCGCCGCACGTCCTGGATGGACCACCTGGGATAGTCCTTGAGCCGCCGGCGCGCCTGCTCGAACAGCGGCATCAGGTCGGGCGATTTGACGCGGTATTCGCCGCGAATCTGCCGGGCCATGAGCTGTGAATCGGTGTAGATGCGCAGATCGCGCCCGCCCAGCCGGGCGGCAATCTCCAGCGCGTGCAACAATCCGCGGTATTCGGCCACGTTGTTGGTCGCGCGGCCCAGGTACAGGCCGCTCTCATGAAGCAATCGGCCGGTGTCGGCATCGACGATGCAGACGCCCGCGGCCGCGGGACCGGGGTTGCCGCGCGAGCCGCCGTCGATGTGAATCGTCAGGTTCATCAGGGAAGGGCGGGATGCGACGGGACGCGCTCAGTGCGAACCGGCGGCCGACTTGTCGGCATAGGATTCGCGCAGCGCGTCGGCCAGATAAAGAATACGCCCGCAACTGGGGCAGATGACGGGCTTCTCGGAGCGGCTCAGCAGCGTGTTGAGCAGTTCGACGGGGATGGCCATGTAGCACCCCCCGCAACTGAACTCCATGTGTCGTCGACTCTCCTCGACGACCTCGGCCATGGCCTCTTCCTCGTGGACTGCGGCCGCCCGTTCATAGATATCGCGCAGCTCCGGGGGCAGTTGCTCGGCCGCGGCGTCACGCCGGGCCTGAAGCTCAGCCAGCTCATCGCCCAGATCGCGCTCGGCCGCGGTGACTTCGTCGGCCGCGACGGTTGTCAGCTTGTCCTGGTCGGTCACCTTCGCCGCCATTGCCTCCAGTTCGCCCCTGAGCCTCTCGACCTGCTCCATCCGTTCCAGGGCCTGCTCCTCGACTTTGCCCTTGTCGATCTTCAGCGTGTTGACTTCGACCAGCAGAGCGGAGTACTCCTTGTTGTTCCGCACCGTGTTCATCTGCTCGCGCAGTCGCACGATCTTCTGCTCGATGTCACCGGCCTGGCGCTCCAGACCCTGGGCGGACACCTGGGCCGTCCGGTGCTGGGCCGCCAATTCATGCTGCTGCTGCTGAAACTGCCGAAGACGTGTCTGCTGAGCGGCGTGCCGCCGTCGGGCCGCATCCAGGCGGGCACGCAGGCCCCGAAGCTGTTTGTCGGCCAGGAACAAGTCAAAAAGCTTCTTCTGCATTGTCGTCTGGATCCATGTGACGCTGATGATTCATGGCATTGTAGCACCCCGCCCCCGCCGGCGAAACCGGGCGGCGATCGTGCGTCACCGCGAAGCGGTGTTTTATGAGCAAAATACAGGAAAAGGGTCGTAGAGGAATGGCAGCCGCCGGCTTCAACCCCGCCGCCGGCCGCTGACGGTCAGGAGCACCCAGGCGATGCCCAGCCCGCCCAGCCAGGTCGGTTCCGGGGCCGCCCCCGCGCTCAAGGGCACGAAGCTGCTGATCCAGGCGTCGAAGCTGCTGGTCCGTGTCGAGCCCATGATGTCGCCGTAGTCGCTGTCGGTCGCGCCGTCACCGACGTTCGAGCCGAACGAGTGGACCGCGGCCAGATAGTCCAGCCCGCCCACATTGATGAACAGCCCGCCGCCGCTGTCACCGGGTGCGATCGAATACTCCAGGGCCAGAGGGGCCGACGCGCCCATCGTGCTCTCGTTGATGTCGGGGTTGTCGAAGTCGGAGAAGATGATGCTGCTCGAAACGCTCGCGAGGTTGAGGCTGCCGACGATCCCGCCGCCCACGCCGTCGAGCATGTTCTGCCCCGCTCGGCGGGTGCCCGAGGCCAGCGTCGAGCCGGTCAGGCCCGTGCCTGTCTTGCCGTAACCCACCATCGTGCCGACGTGGCCCACCTCGTCCGTGCCGGTGTACCACGTCGCGGGTGTGATATCGAGCACCGGCGAAGACAGCTCGATCAGGCCGATGTCGTAGCCTTCGAGCAGGCCGCCGGTCCAGCTTGCGTGCGGGAACCAGTTGCTGGCGGAAATCACCTCGCCTGTTGAGGTCGTGAAGCTCATCGACAACACGTTGCCCGCCGCATTCGTCGCGCCGGAATCCACCACGTGAGCGGCCGTCAGCACCCACGTCGGGGAGATCAGCGTGCCGCTGCCCAGAAATCCGCCGCCGGTCCGTGTGATGTTGATCTTGCCCACGGCCGCATACTCCGGCTCGGCCGCCAGCGCCAGATACAGGGCATCCGCCACGTCGTGTCGGATCGTCCCCGCCGGAGCCGAAGCAGCCGTCCAGGCCGCGAGCACCACAGCGGCCAGGCCGCACATTCTCGGACACACGCGCCTCACAAAGGTCTCCGCGGCCGCGCCCCAGGTTCCCCAGTCGGCGCAAACCGTACAGACCTCATCGTTTGCCGGACGCCGCGACTTTAGACGTGGGGCTTTCCGGGAGGAAGGGTCACGCCTGTTCCGCCGGGTTCCACCGGCCCAACGGGCAGGTCTCACCGGCCAGCACAACCTTGGCTCGCAAGCGGCAGCCGCAGACGGCGCAGGCGCACATCCGCGTCACCGCGTGCCGGCAGGGAATCGCATGTTCGCAGCGTCGGCAGGCGGCGCGACGCTGCGCGATCACGTCTTCGCCGGCGCGGTCAAGTCCCAGTCGGGCGCGCAGCAGGCCCCCGGCTCCGTGCAGGAACCGGCGCAGGGGCCAGGCTCTCGAGGATTTGGCCGGCATGGTCGTCCGTGACCTTTGTATGGCGATCGCCGCGCGGCGCCTTTGTTACGGGAGCACCTCGACCGTGCTGTGTTCCTCAACCAGCAGGTCGAACGCCGCCGCGATGTCTTCGGCCAGCAGGCGCACGCAGCCGAGCGACATCATGCGGCCGACGCTCTGCGGTTCGATCGTGCCGTGCAGGCCGTAGCCCGAGCGGCCACGGGTGTTCTCGTCCATGCCTTCCAGCCCGATCCAGTGCTCGCCGATGGGATTGGCCGGGTTGTCCGGCGCGAAGTATTCGTTCGTCCGCGGATGCGTCCAGCCGGGGTTGACCAGCTTGCTGCCGGCCCGGACGCGCCACAGGCCCACCGGCGTCGAGTCGTTCTCACCGAGTCCCACACGGAAGCTGCGGATATAAACGCGCTGCCCGTCGGCGCCCTTCAGGTACATGTCCATCCGGAAGGCCGCCTTGTGCACCACCGCGTGGAACGGGCCTTTGACCACCTTGAGCTTCTGGCCGACGCGCAGACGGCGTGCGTCCACATTGTTGATCCGCTCAATGAGCCGATGCGTGATGCGGTACCGCGGCGCGATGCGCACGAGGATGTCGCCGCTCTGCACCGTGTACGCATCGATCAACGGATCGCCCGGACTGATGCGGTCGGAAAAGACCAGCGACTCGTTCACGCTCGTGAGCACGTCGCGGGCCGACTGCGCGTCGCGGGCGCTCAGCGGCTGGCGCTGGTCGAACAGAAGGTCGCTGAGCATCGCCCGCGCCTGGACCAGCTGGCCACGTTCGACCAGCGCCATGCCCTCGCGCAGCCGTTGCGAAGCCGGCGCGTCGGACGCTGCCGGCATCGATGTCACCGGCACCTGGCCCAGCGGGGGCGGCGCCGGCAGTGAAGGTTCGGCCGATGGTTGCCGCGGCAGGGGGTCCGCGGTCTGCGAGGTCCGTGGATTGACGCGGGGAGCGGGTGCTGTCGGCGCCGATGACGCCGCGGCGGCCGCACCGCGGTCATCGCGGATCGCGCGGCTGTCGAAAGTAAGGGATGGCGTCGGGGGCGGCTGGTTCGGTCCGGGCGTCGGCGCTTGCGTCTGTGCCGGTGCCGCGGCAGTCGAATCCGCCGTCCCTGACGGATCGCGAGGCGCCGTCGCGGCCGCACTGGCCATCCGCACGTCACCGCCCGCCGATTCGTCACGCACCATCCAGCGGTAGCCGACCAGCATCGCCAGCACGATCAGTCCGATCCACAGCCACGCCTTGCTGCCGCGCCGTCGCTTGCCCGCCGACGCATACAGCCGACCGGGTCCGCCTCGATTCCGCTGCGATGAAAGCACCATCGTCGACAACTCCGTTTGTCGCCGCCTGAGTTCCCAGGCCCGTCGGCACCGTCGCGACAGGCGGCTGCCAAGGGCATTGTACGTTACTCGCCGCGCCGCGCGTGGTGGGTCGGCCGTCCCAGCCGACTTCGGTGACGGACGCGATGACGGGCGGGACGCCCGTCCCACCGTCACATGCCCGTCCCACCGTCTATTGCGAATCCCGGGGCGGGGATGGCGCCGCGGTCGTCTTCAACTCACCCAGCCACGCCAGAAACTGTCCGATCCGCTGCTCATACCCCCGATCCGTCGGCTCGTAGTACTTCCTGTCCACCCCCAGGTACTCCTGATCGACATACCCCGCCGCGCTGTCATGGGCGTACTGATACCCCTCGCCGTGGCCCAGGCGCTTCGCGCCTTTGTAGTGGGCGTCGCGCAGGTGGCGCGGCACCGCCACGGTCCGGCCCTGCTTCACGTCGCTGGCGGCCGACCAGATCGCCTTGGCCGACGCGTTGCTCTTCGGGGCCGTGGCCATGTAGATCACCGCCTGCGCCAGCGTGAGCTGGCACTCCGGCAGGCCGATGCGCTCCGTGATCGCGTAGGCCGACGCCGCCACCTGCAGCGCCCGCGGGTCGGCGTTGCCGATGTCCTCGCTGGCGAGAATCGCGATCCGCCGGGCGATGAACAGCGGATCTTCGCCGGCCACGAGCATCTTCGCCAACCAGTAGACGGCCGCATCGGGGTCACTGCCGCGCATCGACTTGATGAGGGCCGAGATCGTGTCGTAGTGCTCGTCGCCCGTGCCGTCGTAGACGACAGCCTTCGTCTGGATCGACTGCTCGGCCACGTCGAGGTCGATGTGGATGGGTTGTGGGGTCTGGCGTCTGGGGTCTGGGGTGGGGGGTTGGGAGTCGGGAGCCGGGGAAGCCGGGGTAGCCGGGGTCGGGGTTTTGCCGCCGCTGAGGACGGCGATTTCCAGTGCGGTCAGGGCGCGGCGGCCGTCGCCGTCGCTGATGCGGGCCCAGTGGGCGATCGCCTCATCGTCGATGCGGATGTCCAGCCCGCCGAAGCCGCGTTCGGTGTCGGCAATCGCCCGCCGCACGAGGTCGACGATCTGCGGTTCGCTCAGCGGCTCGAAGCGGAAAATCTGCGACCGGCTCACCAGCGGGCTGTTGATCGCGAAGAAGGGATTCTCCGTCGTCGCTCCGATCAGCGTGACGATGCCGGCCTCGACATCTTCGAGCAGCACGTCCTGCTGGGCCCGGTTGAAGCGATGAATCTCATCGAGAAAGAAGATGGTTCGCCGGCCGTCCTGCTCCAGGCGGCGGCGGGCGTCGTCGAGCACGCGGCGCACGTCTTTGACGCCGACGGCCGCGGCGTTGGCCTGCTCGAAGTGCCGCCGCGTGTGGGCCGCGATCAGCCGGGCCAGCGTCGTCTTGCCCGTGCCCGGCGGGCCGTGGAAGATCACGCTCGTGAGCCGGTCGGCCTCGAGCATCCGCCGCAGCAGGCGGCCGGGCCCCAGCAGATGCTCCTGGCCGACGAACTCATCGAGGCTGCGTGGGCGCATCCGCACCGCCAGCGGCTCAGCCGCCCGCCGATGTGCCGCGTGCCGACGCTCCCAGAGACTGTCCACGCGATCATCATAATCGTCGGCGGAGCGCCGCTCTCGGGGCCGCATGCTCACGTGGCGGTGGGGCCATCCCATCCAGTCACTGCCGGCGGCTCTCGGCGCGGCTGGGCGGCGCAAAAAAAGCCGCGCCCTGGGGGGGCGCGGCCGGGAATCGCGTAGTGGAGAAACGAGGTGCTGACCGCGGGGTTACTGTTTAAGGCTGTCGTTGTGAATGGGGTAGTTCACTTGAGGAGCCGTCAAGGGATTCTTGACCTGCTGGTTATTCCACCAGAAGAAGTTGGTGGCCCCCATGGCTATGTTTGTGGGCGGCGAGCCGGCGGAGAGGGCCAGCTCGGGGAACTCCTGGGTGAACGTGGGATGCACGTCCCGCACGGTCACGCGGAAGGCGTGACCGTCCACGAAGCCGAAGGTCAGCGAGCCGACCTTGAGCTGCTCCAGGTCGTTGCGGAAATACGTGCCGTCAGGCCGCATGTACCAGTTGCGGCCGGCCACGACGTAGGGAATGGCGGCAACCTGTCCGTAATTCATGGCCGGCTCCACGAACATCACGTTGCGGACAGGCTCCTCGGCGATGTCGATGGGGGCGTTGATGCCGAAGCGGTTGATGACATAGTCGCTGAACCAGACGGGCAGGTCGGTCAGCGGGTCGCGGGCCACGCCTTGAAAGCGATGGTCGTCAATGACCGGGCACTTGACAGCCGCGCGGTCGCCGCCGAGGTAGTTGTTCTCGATCTGACCGAACCAGGACAGCTTTCTTTCTTCTTCGCTGTCGATGGTCGCCCCGGGAGCACAGGATCCCGCCGAACCGCCGACATACGTCCGCACGCCGCCGACCAGGTCATACGCCGCTTCGCGTTCGTCGGGGATGTTCTTGTTGTTGTGGTCAGAGGCGTAGCTGAGGGCGGCGGTGGTGATGCCCTTGACGTTGGCCTGGTCCTTGACGCGCATGGCCGAGAGCCGGGCCTGGCCCAGCGACGGCAGGAGGATGCCGATCAGCAGGGCGATGATCGAAATGACCACCAGCAGCTCGATCAGGGTGAAACCTCGACGTTGTGCGTTGCGTGTCATCATGATGCCACCTCTCTGCGGGGAGTGTGTGTGCGTGAACGGCTGCAAATCCCTGCCGCCGTCCTTTGCACTTTATCCGCGCGGCCGCGGTCCCGCAACCACTTAACCCCTGGAGCCCCCCCATTTTACCAGCGATCGGGGCGGGTGACGGCGCGCCGCGATCATCTTCAAATAACTGTGATTAAGCACCTTATGATTACGCACCTCGTCGTCGCACAATCCAGATGTCCTTTCAGCCAGACTGCTGACTCCGGCGCGTTCTCTGGTGCGGCCGTCCGCTCAATTCGGGTGGGCGCACGCGACAGCACAACAAAAAGCCGCGCCATTGGGCGCGGCCTGGGGTTTGCGGCGTGTGGCGGGCAAGGCGTGCCAGGTAACCCCCGATGCGGCTACTGCTTCAGGCTGTCGTTGGCGATGGGCAGTTTGGCCCTGGGGGCGGTCAACGGAGTGTCCACTTGCTGGCTGCTCCACCAGTAGTAGTTCAACGCCCCCACGGCAATGTTCGCGGGCGGCGACCCGGCGGAGAGGGCCAGTTCGGGGAATTCCTGAATGAATGTGGGGTGGATGTCGCGCACGGTGACGCGGAAGGCGTGGCCGTCCACGAAGCCGTAGCTCAGCGAGCCGGCCTTGAGCTGCTCCAGATCGCCGCGGTAGTAGGTGCCGTCGGCCCGCATGTACCAGTTGCGGCCGGCCACCACGAGTGGGATGGCGGTGATCGGGCCGCGCTTCATGTTCGGTTCCATGAACATGACGTTGCGGACAGGCTCCTCGGCGATGTCGATGGACGTGTTGATGCCGAAGCGGCAGATGTTGTAGTCGCTGAACCATGCGGGCAGGTCGGTGAGGGGATCACGCACGCCGCCCTGACGGTGGTCGTCGATGACCGGACACTTGACGGCCGCGCGGTCGCCGCCAAGGTAGCTGCTTTCGATCTGGCCGAACCAGGAATCCTTTCTATGCTGTTCGGTATCGATTTCGGGCAGCTCACCTGTACCTCCGACGAGCGTCCGCACGCCGCCGACCAGGGCGTACGCCGGCACGCGTTCGTCGGGGACGTTCTTGTTGTTGTTGTCGGCCGCGTAACTCAGGCAGGCGGTGGTGATGCCCTTGGCGTTGGCCTGGCACTTGACGCGCATGGCCGAGAGCCGGGCCTGGCCCAGCGACGGCAGGAGGATGCCGATCAGCAGGGCGATGATCGAAATGACCACCAGCAGCTCGATCAGAGTGAAGCCTCGGCGTTGTGCGTTGCGTGTCAGCATGGCGGCGCCTCGTCCCCGGCGCGTGTACACGAATGGTTGCATCGTCAACTTAAAGGGATTGTACCCCGCGGCTTCGGGGCATGCAATGCATAAGGCACGTCGATATCGCATTTTACCGGACTGACGGCGGCGGCGCGAACCGATCGCCCGGCTGGATGCGATGGCCCTGGCGGAAGGCCGCGGCCGACATGGGCCGTCCGCCCTCGGGCTGCACTTCGAGAATCTCGACCGCGCCGCCGCCCGCGCCCAGCACCAGTCGTTCATCGGCCTCGATCACGACACCCGCCGGCCCCCCGGGCGCCGCGGTATGCGGAGGCGCCGCCCGCGCCCGCAGCAGTTTGAGCGTGACAGGCCCGCGTCGGCCCGACGGATCCACCCATTGCACGGTCACGCCCGGCCAGGGACTCAACCCGAGAATCCGCCGACAGACCTGCTCGGCCGGCAGCGTGAAGTCGATGCGATCATCGGCGCGGCTGAGCCTGGGGGCGCGGGTGGCTTGCGTGTCATCCTGAGGCACGCCGCGCAGCCGACCCGCAAGGCAATCCGCCAGCACCTTTTCGACCACGGCCGGTCCGAGCAGCGCGAGGCGGTCGTGCAGTTCGCCGGCCGTCTCGGTCGGGCCGATGGGTGTGGCCGCCTGGGCGTAGATGAGTCCCGCGTCCATCCGCGACGCCAGGGAGATCACCGACACGCCCGTCTCGCGTTCGCCGGCAAGGATCGCATGGTTGATCGGGGCCGCCCCGCGGTATTTCGGCAGCAGCGACGCGTGCAGGTTCACGACCGGTTCACCGGCCGCGGCGATCAGCGGCTGGCCCAGTTTCTGTCCGAAGGCGATGACCACGGATGCCTTGGCCCGCAGGGCGGCGATGCGCGCGACCAGAGCGTCTTCGTTGACGTTCCCGCAGCGGATGACCGGAAAGCCGGCCGCGTCCGCCCAGGCGGCGACGGGCGTGGGCGTCAGGCGGCGTCTGCGGCCGGCGGGTCGGTCCGGCTGGGTCACCACCGCCGCGATTTCATGGCGCGAAGCCAGGTGCTCGAACGTCGGCAGGCCGAACTCGCCGGAGCCGAAGAAGATCAGGCGCATCGCGGCCTCGCGGGAAAAGGAGGGTGGCGGTTCACTCGGCGGTTTCGAGTTGGCGCAGGGCTTCGCGGTTGGCCATGCGCTCGATGCGGGGCATGCGGTCGATGATGAGGATGCCGTCGAGGTGGTCGCACTCGTGCTGCCAGATCCGGGCGGGCAGTTGATCGCTGGTGAGAGTGAATGGGCGGCCGTCGAGATCAATCGCGGTGATGGTGATTCGCCGCGGCCTTCGGACCTGGCCGTTGATCCCCGGAAGGCTCAGGCAGCCTTCGTCCTGTTCGTCCTGCTCGCGCGACGGGTCGGTGAGGCGGGGGTTGATGAAGACGCGGTCGTCGGCCGGATCACCCGTCGGGTTGGCCACGAACAGGCGCCAGTCCAGGCCGACCTGCGGGCCCGCCAGCCCGACACCCGGAGCCGCGTGCATCAGTTCGAGCATGCGCGCGGCGACGGCCCGTGTCTCGGCGTTGACGGCCGGCAGGGGTCTGGCCTTGCCGCGCAGGACGGGGTCGGGGTAATGCACAATCTGGAGGGTCTGGGGGTCGATCACAGGTTATCCGCGCACACAAATAAGAGGCACGCCGATGGTAGATCAGGCCGTGACGGCCCACAAGTGGCGTTGCATCAACATCCTACGCCGCGGAAGCCGGAAAACCGGCCCTTGACCGGCCCCTGCCGGCTTGGCATACTAAGCCCTTGTTCGACGGTCACTAACGGCACGAACCGCGGCATGGCAATTCGGGTGCGTTCGCTGGCGTCCCGACTTTCCGCCGTACCCTGCCTCTCTTGCGAAGGTGAAGCGCTGATGGCCACCATCACCAAGAAGGAATTGATCGACCAGATTTCGCAAGCCACCGACGTCAAGCGCGTGGTCGTCAAGCGCATCGTGCAGAGTTTTCTTGACAGCATCATCGTTGAGCTTGGCAAGGGCAATCGCCTGGAGTTCCGCGACTTCGGCGTCTTCGAGGTCAAGCACCGCCGCGCCCGCATGGCCCAGAATCCCAAGACCCTCGACCCCGTCAAGGTGCCGCCCAAACGCACGGTCAAGTTCAAGGTCGGCCGCCTGATGAAGCAGGTGCTGTCAGACGACGTGGAGACCGCCGGCCGCATCCGCGCCGCCAATCCAGCCGGCGGCGACCACCCCGGTCGATGATCGTTCCCCATTGACGCCTTCCGGCACTGGCTTGCCCCGTCGTCATGCCGCCTTCCTCCTGGCTCGACCAGCTTGCCTCCCAGCTTCAGGAGCTGGACGCGCGCTGTCTGCGGCGGCAATTGCGCTGCGTGGAGGTCGCGGACGGCGGCCGGGACATACAGCGCGACGGCCGCACACTGCTGAACCTGGCGGGTAACGATTACCTGGCAATGGCGGCGCATCCGCGGGTCGTGGACGCCGTCGTCAACGCTACGCGGCGTTATGGGTTCGGCAGCGGCGCCAGCCGCCTGATCACCGGCCATCGCCCGGTTCATGAGCAACTGGAAAACCGCTTCGCCCGCTTCAAGCACGCTGAGGCGGCACTGCTCTGTCCCACGGGCTACATGGCCAACCTGGCCGCGCTCACAACGCTGGCCGGCAGCCGCGACGACGTCATCGTGCTGGACAAGCTCAACCATGCCTCGCTGATCGACGCGGCCCGCGCGTCAGCGGCGAAAATCCGCGCCTACCCGCACGGCAACCTCGACAAACTGCAACGCCTTCTGACGCGATGCGCGGGCGCTCGCCGGCGGCTCATTGTCACCGACGCGGTTTTCTCCATGGACGGCGACGCGGCCGACCTGCCCGGCCTGTGCGAACTGGCCGCGCGCCACGATGCGATCCTGATGGTCGACGAAGCCCACGGCACGGGCGTGCTGGGCCCGACCGGCGCGGGGCTGGCCGAGGCTCAGGGTGTGGCCGATCGCATCGACGTGACCGTCAGCACCGCCAGCAAGGCGCTGGGCGGACTCGGCGGCATCATCACCGCCCGTCAAACGGTCATCGACGCTGTCGTCAACCAGGCTCGCAGCTTTATCTACACCACGGCCGTGCCCGTCGCCCAGGCCGCGGCCCTGGATGCCGCCCTTGATGTACTCGCAAGCGAGCCGCAGCGCCGTCATCGCCTGACGGAACTTGCCTTACGCCTGCGCAGCGCTCTGCGCCAGCGATGGTGGAAGCTGCCTGCATCGCCGCGTTCAGGCGAGACGATCATCACGCCCATCTTCCCGTTGATCGTCGGGCGGGCCGACGACGCTCTCGCCCTGGCGGACCACCTGCTGCAGCATGACATATACGCTCCGGCCATCCGGCCGCCGACCGTCGCCCCCGGCAAGGCTCGCGTCCGCGTCACCCTCCGCGCTGATCTGCGGGACGAGGATCTCGACCGCCTGATTGACGCCCTCGATCACTGGAGCCCTGTGCGATGAATATTCCAAACGCATCACCGGTCGAAGCCGCGCCCACCATCGTGATCGTCGGCGGTGTGGCCGGCGGCGCCAGCGCCGCCACCCGCGCTCGCCGTATGAACGAACATGCACGCATCATCCTGTTCGAGAAGGACGAACACGTCTCCTTCGCCAACTGCGGCCTGCCGTATTACATCGGCGGTGAGATTGAGCAGCGCGACAAGCTGCTGGTGGCCAAGCCCGCGTTGCTGCGCCGGCGCTTCAACCTCGACGTGCGCACGCGCTGTGAAGTCACCGCAATTGACCGGCAGCGCAAGACTGTGTCCGTGCACGATCACCGCGGCGGCCGAACGTTCGAGCAGCACTATGACAAACTGATCCTTTCGCCGGGAGCGGCGCCCATCGTTCCGCCGATCGATGGCATGGACGCTGCGAATGTCTTCACGCTGCGCAACCTGCAGGACACCGATCGCATCAAGAACTTCATCGAGCGGCGCGGGACCGGCCGGGCCGTGGTCGTCGGTGCCGGCTTCATCGGTTTGGAAATGGTCGAGATGTTCCTGCGGCTGAAAATGCGCGTGTCACTTGTGGAGCTTCAGCGGCAGGTGCTGCCGCCGCTTGATGCCGAGATGGCCCGGCTGGTTGAGCAGTCCCTGCGCCGCCACGGCGTGGATTTGCACCTTGGCGCGGGCCTCAAGGGCTTCGATCTCCGCGAGGTTGATGGGCGCACGGCCGTCAGCCACGTGGTGCTCGATGATGCCACACGTCTGGCGGCCGACGTGGTGATCGTCGCCATCGGCGTGCGGCCAAACACACGACTGGCGGCGGATGCCGGCCTAAAACTGGGCGATCGCGGTGGCATCCGCGTCAACGCGTTTCTCCAGTCCAGTGATCCGGACATCTACGCCGCCGGTGATGCAGTGGAGTACATGCACGCGGTCGCCGATCTGCCGATGCGCATCCCGCTGGCGGGCCCGGCCAACCGTTCGGGACGACTCGCCGGCGAGCATGCCGCCACCGGCCGCTGCGCGCCCATGGCCCCCGTTCTCGGCACCGCCATCGTCCGCGTCTTCGACACCGTCGCCGCCGTCACCGGATGCAATGAACGCTGCATTGACCAACTCGCCGGACACGCTCAACGTCTTTACATCACCGCCAACCACCACGCCGGCTATTACCCCGGCGCCCAGGCCATGACCATCAAACTGCTGTACGAGGTCGATTCGGGCAAAATACTTGGCGCGCAGATCGTCGGCGGCGCGGGAGTCGACAAGCGCATCGACGTGATCGCGGCCGTCATCCAGCTAGGCGGCACGGTTGAAGACCTGACCACGCTGGATCTGGGTTACGCGCCGCCGTTCGGCTCGGCCAAGGATCCCGTGCACATGGCCGGCTTCGCCGCCGCCAATCAGCGTGCCGGCCTGGTGCGCTTCGCTCAGCCCGCGGACGATCTGACGGGCACGCAGGTGGTGGACATGCGCACCAGCGGCGAGCTGACCGAAGCGCCTCTCGCGGCCGCGCATGCCGTTCACATCCCCCTCGACGAACTGCGCGACCGCCTGCACGAACTCGACCCTGCCCGTCCCACGGTCACCGTCTGCCGTTCAGGGCTGCGCAGCTACGTGGGCGCCCGCATCCTCATGCAGCACGGTTTCGCCGATGTCGCCGATCTCACCGGCGGATCCACCATGCGGGCCGTGGCGCGGGAGAAAGGCGGCACATGACCGCGCCTCAGCTCATCGCGGCTTCGACCGGCAGAGCGCGGTTGCGCTGCGCCGACAAGGGTGAGAACGCCGGCACGCACACCGTCAGGCACTCGGAGCCGGGCGGCGTGCTGTAGCGCACCCACTGACCGGCCGGAGCCACGACCGCCTGGCCGACGTGCAGGTCGTATGTCGCCCAGCGCGTCTCCACCCGCAGCCGGCCGCGAAGCACCACCGTGTACTCGGTGAACCGCGGCGTGCGTCCCGGCTCGGACCAGCCCGGCGGGTTGACCATGCGGGCGATGCTGATGTCGTCGTGGCCCGACGCCTGTCGGCCGACGAACTGCTCGATGTGCCGCGGCCGCGAGCCGTGGGCCGTGATGTGAACAGGCTCTTCAATGATGCGGATCATGGCGATGCTCCCTGTAGAGTCGCTGCTGCGATGTCGTATGATGGACTGATCACTCATCTACTCTTCCGGGTTTCCGGTGGTTCCGGGGGTCACGTCCGCATGACGAAGTACGCGTTCTGCACGTCATGCGGGAAGCGGTGTACCTGGATGTCGTCGAAGCCGGCTTCGCGCAGCATCTTTTCCGCGAGCTGCACGCCCCACGCGGCCCCGAGGCCCAGGCCGCCCTGCGCCAGCGACACCGTCATGCAGTGCATGCACGAAATGCCGTAGGTCAGCGGCCCCAGCGGGCGCTCGATGTTGTCCACCGGCTCACTGGAGGCGTCGATGTCCTGCATGAGGAACACGCCGCCGTCGCGCAGGGCGGTGCGGATCGC
>CAZUUQ010000040.1:0-6905 GCA_964622625.1 uncultured Phycisphaeraceae bacterium
CCGCCCCATGGCCAAGGAGCCTTCCATGTCGATCCCCTGCCGCACCGTGATCGTCACCGTGATCGTCGCCTTGCTGGCCGCACTCGCCTTCACCATCCCGGTCATCGCGGCCGACGATGCTGGCGACAGTCGTACGGACCTGCCCGTCACCCGGGCGGTGCTCTTCGCCAGCGGCGTGGGCTACTTCGAGCACGACGGCACGGTCACCGGCGACGCCAATCTGTCGCTGGCCTTCCGCATCGCCCAGATCAATGACGTGCTCAAGAGCCTGGTCGCCTTCGACCGCGACGGCGGCACGATCGCGGGCGTCACCTACGCCCCGGCCGATCCGCTGGACCGCGCCCTCGACTCCTTCAGTATCGACGTGCGGCCCGACACGCTGCACGCCTTTCTCCAGCACGCCCGCGGGGCCGAGGTCAGCATCGACACGCCGCAGACCGTCACCGGCCGCATCCTCTCGGTCGACTGGCGGGCGCCCATCGTTGACAACCCCGACGCCGACCTGCGCGACTATCACGTCCACCTGCTGACGGCCGAAGGCATCCGCTCGATCCCGCTGCGGGCCGCCCAGGCCATCCGCTTCACCGATCCGCGACTGGCCGCTGATCTGGAAAAAGCTCTCACCGTCATCGCGGCCGCCCGCGACGCCGACGCCCGGCCGGTGACGCTGCACTTCGCCGGCCAGGGGCAGCGCCGCGTCCGCGTGGGCTATCTCGTCGAGTCGCCCGTCTGGAAGACCAGCTACCGCCTCGACCTGTCGGGAGACAAACCCGTGCTGCAGGGCTGGGCGATTGTGGAGAACACGTCGGACGTTGATTGGCGAGACGTGACGCTTTCGCTGGTGGCGGGTCGGCCGATTTCGTTCGTGCAGGACCTTTACACGCCGCTCTATGCCGACCGCCCCGTCGTCCAGCCGCCCAGCTACGCCCACCTGACGCCCCGCCGCCACGAGGAGGGCATCGCCGCCCAGCGCGATGAGCAGGAATTTGCCTTTGCCCGCGGCATGACAGTACGGAAGCAGGAAGCGCGTCCGATGCCCGCGCCCGCGGCCGAGGCGATGAGCGACGCCGTCGTCGGCCGCGCCGCCGCGATGCCCGAGGTGCGACTCGATGCCGACGCCCTCACCGCCGCCGCCACGCAGCGCGTCGGCCAGCTCTTCCAGTTCACACTCCCCCAGCCCGTCGACGTGCCGCGACGCTCCAGCGCCATGCTCCCGCTGGTCAGCACCGCCGTCACCGCCGAGAAACTCAGCCTCTACAACCAGCAGGCCCTGGCTGCGCACCCGCTGCACGCGGTGTTCCTCAGCAACAGCACCGACCTGTCGCTCCTGGCCGGGCCGGTCACCGTGTTCGACGGTGGAGCCTATGGCGGCGACGCTCAGCTTGACGACATGCCCGCCGGCGACCGCCGCCTGCTGTCCTATGCCGTCGACCTCGACGTCACCGTCGATCCTTCCCAGGCCGCCAGCTCGCAGATCGCAGCCGCCCGCATCGTCCGCGGCGTGCTGCAACTGACGCACGCCACCGAGCACCAACAGACCTACGCCCTGCGCAACAAAGCCGACAAGCCCCGCACGCTTCTGCTCGAACAGCCGATTGTGCAGGGCGCCGAACTGATGGAGCCGGCCAAACCCGAGGAAAAGACGCCGACGCTCTACCGCTTCCGCCTCGACCTGCCCGCCGGCCAGACCCGCGACTTCGCCGTCACGCAGCGCACCACGCATCTGGAGCACATCGCGCTGCTCGATCGGCCCATCAACGCGCTGCTCGGCTACGCCCGCAACGACCGCATCCCCGCGAAGCAGCGTGAAGCCATCGAGCAGGCCGCCCGCATGCGCCAGGCCCTGGCCGACCTCGAACAGCAGCTTGGCCAGCAGCACGAACAGCGCGACGTGATCCACCGCGAGCAGCAGCGCCTGCGCGAGAACCTCGCCGCTGTGGACGCCGGCTCCAGTCTGCACCGCCGCTACCTCGACACCCTCGGCAAGCAGGAAGACCAGCTCGAAACCATCGACCGCCGCACCGCCGAACTGCAGCAGCAGATCAACCAGCAGCGGCAGAAGCTGGTCGAGTACCTCAACAACTTGAATATGCAATGAGATTCCGCTGATGCCGCCGACACTCAGCGGCGCGCCGAGAGCGGCGCCCCGGCCGGATGGCAGGCATCCCGTCAGTGCCGGTGGATGCTCTCGTCGACCTGATGTTTCGCGGCAATGGGGTTGAGCGGCGTGCGGACGTTGGGCGCGGCGCCGCAGCCGTAGGGACTGGTGCTGCGCGGGGCGACGTAGCGCACGCCGTTGGCCAGCACGCGGCGGACGTCCGGGTGGTGGTAGATCGGAAACGTCTCGTGGCCGGGACGGAAGTAGAAGACCGTGCCCTTGCCGCGCCGCCAGACGCAGCCGGAGCGGAAGACCTCGCCGCCCTCGAACCAGCTTATGAAGATCAGCTCGTCGGGCGCGGGGATGTCGAACAGTTCGCCGTACATCTCGACGCGGTCGATCTCGATGTATTCGCCGATGCCGTCGGCGATCGGATGGCCGGGGTCCACGACCCAGAGGCGTTCGGTTTCGGCCGCCTCGCGCCACTTGAGGGCGCAGGTCGTGCCCATGAGGCGCTTGAAGATCTTGGAGAAGTGGCCCGAGTGCATGACGACCAGGCCCATGCCCGCCAGCACGCGCTGGTATACGCGGGCGACGATCGCGTCGTCCACCTTGTGATGGGCGGCATGGCCCCACCAGGTGAGTACGTCGGTGTTGTCGAGCACGTCCTGCGTCAGGCCATGCTCCGGCTCATCGAGCGTGGCGGTGCGGATGCGGACGCCATCACCCAGATGCTCGCGCAAAGCGTCGGCCACGACGGCGTGGATGCCGTCGGGATAGATTTTGCGGACCGCTTGGTTGGTCTTCTCGTGGACGGCTTCGTTCCAGATGGTGACGCGCAGGGGTTG
This sequence comes from uncultured Phycisphaeraceae bacterium, assembly GCA_964622625.1. GTDB lineage: Bacteria > Planctomycetota > Phycisphaerae > Phycisphaerales > Phycisphaeraceae > CAZCWM01. The sequence continues at coordinate 2,947 of CAZUUQ010000040.1, forward strand.
GGCGGGCATTGTGGTCTCCGTACCGGCTTGCATAGGAAGGCCGGTGATCGCTTAAATACTCTCAGGGTCGCGTCGGGGCAATCGCGGGGCGATGCGCGTCGGCGGTGTTGTCCCGCAGCGATGCGCGGGCGTGATCGATCGGGACATCGCGGCGGCGGCGTTCGAGGTAAAAGCTCACGTGGGTGAAGCCGGCCTGGCTGAGCATGTCGAGCGCGTCGGGCCACGCATCGGCCACACGGGCGGGCTTGTGGGCGTCCGAGCCGAGCACGACGGGCAATCCATGGGCGCGGTAGAGCGTCAGCAGGTCGGGCAGGTAGGCGCGGCCGCGTTCACTGGCGAGGGCGGCTGAGGTGTTCAGCTCCATGGCCAGTCCGGCGGCGGCGATGCGCGGCAGGACGCGCGTGATCGCATCGATAAAGCGTCGCGGGTCGTAGTTCAGCGGCAGGCAGCGTTTGCTCAGCAGCATTTCCGGGTGCGCCAGGCAGTCGAACAGGCCGACCTCGGCCGCGCGGGCGAGCTGGTCGCAGTAGATGGCTGTGAGCTGGTCGGCGTCTGCCTCGCGTCCGTGGCCGAACTGCTGCCGCCACGGGCGCAGGTGGGCATGGACCGAGCCGAGCAGGTAGTCGAACGCGGCCGACCGCGTCTGGCGGCGAAGATGGTCCTCGAACTGCGGGTAGTAGTCGCACTCCAGGCCGAGGCGGACATCCACGCGGATATCCACGCGGCCCTCGGCGCGGCCGACCCAGGCGGCCCGGGCGTCGGCGACCATGCGCAGGTAGTCGTCGAACTGCTCCTCGGCCATGCGGACGCCGAGGTCGAAATCGCCGGGCAGCGGGTTGTGGCAGGTGACGATGATGCCCGCCAGGCCATGCTGCCATGCCGCGGCGGCGTAGTCGCCGATCTCGCCCTGGGCATGTTTGCACAGGGGCGTGTGCATGTGCGTTTCGTAGAGCAGCGGTGTGGGCATGGATTGGGTTTCGGGTTCCGGGGTGCGGGTTCTGGGATTGCCATCGTAGTGACTGGGGCGTGGGACGCTAAGATGAACCCATCACGCATGCGGCCGCGCTGCTGCGGGGCCTGCTGGAGATTTCCGCGATGACGACGATTTCAAAACGGATGCGGTGGCTGGGTGTGCTGATGCTGGCGACGGCGTGGTCGATGCACGCGGCCGCGGAGCAGGCGGCGGGTCAGGGCGCGCCGCCGGCCCAGGAGATCACGGCCCTGCGGCAACGTGTGGCGGAGCTGGAGGCTGAGGTGCAGCGGCTTCAGGCGGAGAACCGCAAGCTCGCCGAGCTGGCGGGCATGGTCCCCGAAGCTGAAATGGTCGAGGTGGAAGAAGCCTACATCACCACGCGGAAAGACCCGGACACCGGGGCGGCGACGACGACGACGCGCTGGGTGAAGCTGCCGATCGCGTCCGGCGACCGCTCGGACCACCAGATGATGGCGACGATGGGCGAAGATGGATCGGCCCGGCTGGTGGTGGGCGCGCACTTCACCAACCGGTTGTACCTGGGCATGAAGGACGTGACGCTGGTCGTGGACGACAAGGAGATCACGCGGCCGGTGGTGGATTACAGCTCGCGTCGGCGCGGGTCGGCCGGTCCGCGGTCGGGGTCGCTTTACGGCGAGACGGTGCAGATCGATCTGGGGGCGGATCTGCTGCGGCAACTGGCGGGGGCGCGGGCGGCTGAATTGCGGATGCGCCACGTGCGGGCGACGCTGGACCGTGAGCAACTGGCGCAGTTCAAGGCCCTGGCGGCCCGCATGCCGTGAGGCAGCGCGCCATGGGTCGGCCGTCGCGGCCACAATCCGGGAATGGAGCGGCCATGGACATATCCGTCGCAAAGCCACGTTCGACACTGCTGGGCCTGGCGGTGGTGCTGGCGGCGCTGTTCTGGTCGGCGATGTCATGGCCGGCGCTGTCGCAGGTCCGCGAGGCGGCCGAGCTGGACCCGCCCGCCGATGAACCAGCAGCCGCGACGCCCGATGCGACGCCCGATACGGAGTCCGCTGCGGAGTCCGGGCCGACCGGGAATCCCATCGCATTCCCCAGCAATGCCCAGGTGGCCGTGATCCGCGTCGAGGGATTGATCTACGACTTCGTGCTTGAAAGCCTGGAACGCCGCGTGGAGCGGGCGGTGGCGGCCGGCGCGTCGATCGTCGTCATCGAGCTGCACACGCCCGGCGGATTGGTGACCAGCGCCCTGGCCATCAGCAAGTACCTCAAGGGCCTGAACGTGCCGACGCTGGCGTGGATCAACAACGAGGCGTACTCGGCGGGGATCATGATCGCCTCGGCCTGCGACGCGATCGTGATGGCGCCGTCGTCGGCCACGGGCGACTGCGCTCCGATCATGCCGGGGCAGAATCTGGAGCCGACCGAACGCGCCAAGGCCCTGTCCCCGATCCTCGCCGAGTTCCGCGACTCGGCCGAGGCCAACGATTATCCGTATGTGCTGTTTCACGCGATGTGCGTGCTGGGCGTGCGTGTCTACGACGTGGAGCACAAGCAGACCGGGCAGCGCCGGCTGGTGAACGCGGTGGACTACCGTGTGATGGTGGAAGGCACGAGCATGGAGAACGCGGCCCGGGGGCTTCAGGTGTTCGGCTTCCAGCTTCGTCCCGACGAGCCGGGCGCGCCGTCGCTGGACACGGCCACGCAGGAAGACCGCGGCCAGTGGCGGCTGGTGCGGCAGGTGCACGACGGTCAGACGCTGCTGACCGTGACGCAGAGCGAGGCGGTGGCACTGGGACTGGCGCGGTCGGACGCGATCCGCGAGCTGTCGGACCTGCAGGATTTTCTGGGCGCGGCCCGCGTGGACCGGGTGCAGCAGACGTGGTCGGAAAGTCTGTCGGGTTGGCTGACGTCGCCGGCCGTGCGGGCGGTGCTGATCCTGGCGCTGCTGCTGGGCGCGTATGTGGAGTTTCAGACACCGGGGCTCGGCCTGCCGGGCACGGTGGCGCTGCTGGCGCTGATCGCGCTGGTGGGCGCGCCGTTTGTCATCGGGCTGGCGGAGGTCTGGCACCTGGTGCTGCTGGCGGCGGGCTTCGCGCTGCTGGTGGTGGAGATCGCCGTTCTGCCGGGCTTCGGCATCTTCGGCATCACGGGCATCGTGCTGATGCTCATGGGCCTGGTGCTGTCGGTGGTGCCCGCGGGCGGCGACGGCTGGGTGCCGCTGCCGGACCCGGCCGTGATGGATCGCCTGCGGCAGTCGGCCCTGTGGACGATGCTGGGACTGGTCGCGGCGATTGCGGCCATCGTGGCGGTGACGCGATCGCTCGAGCGCGTGCCGCTGCTGAACCGCCTGGTGCTCAGCGATGCCCAGCGGGCCGCGGCGGCGGGCGCGGGCATGCCGGCGGTCCACGTGGCCGGCGACGACGATCTGGGCGGCGGGCGCCTGACGGTTGGCGCCACGGGTCGAACGATCACACCGCTGCACCCCACCGGTCGCGCCCGCTTCGCGGAACACGAAGTCGATGTGACGACCACCGGTCAGTGGCTCGAACCCGGCCAGCCGGTGCGCATCGCCGAGATCAGCGGCAACCTGATTCTGGTCGACGCGATCGATGTGTGAAGGACGCGTCGGGGCGACCCAGTCACAGTTTCATCGCGTGGATGATCTGTCCGAGCCGATCTCTTCGCGGTTGGTTTGCGTCATGGTTGCCGCCGGTTCGCATGCGCAATGCGGCGTGGACGCGCGGCGGCACGCGCGGTGCGCGTTATGGGACGGCAGCGAAAAGATGCGCGGGCAAAACTTGAAGTGCTATTGATCCGATGACCGACATAGAGCAGTGACATATGCAAACGAACCGGGTCGGGCCCCGGTTGGCAGTGACGACAGCAACACCTACACACGGGCGTCGTGACGCCTGATACTGCGCTGAGGATCGTCCACTTGCCCCACTGTCCGCCCGGTTTTTTTATGCGCACCCCGGCTGACCCCGGCTTGCCCCGG
>CAZUUQ010000040.1:7005-24487 GCA_964622625.1 uncultured Phycisphaeraceae bacterium
CCACTGTCCGCCCGGTTTTTTTATGCGCACCCCGGCTGACCCCGGCTTGCCCCGGACTCACACTGACCGGCCGCGGGCTGTATGCGCGCCGCGGCGGATGATCGACGGGGTGCTACACTTGGGGGCATGCTCACCCACCGCATCATCCCCTGTCTTGACGTCAAAGCCGGCCGCGTGGTCAAGGGCGTGAATTTCGTCGGCCTGCGCGATGCCGGCGATCCGGTCGAGATCGCCCGCCGCTACGACCAGCAGGGGGCGGATGAGCTGGTATTCCTGGACATCACCGCCAGCCACGAAGACCGGGCGATCATGCTCGACGTGGTGCGGCAGGTGGCCGAGCAATGCTTCATGCCCTTCACCGTGGGCGGAGGCATCCGCACGATCGCGGATGTGACCGCCCTGATCCAGGCCGGCGCCGAGAAGGTGAGCATCAACACAGCCGCGGTGGTGAACCCGGCGATCGTGACGCAGACGGCCCGGCGTTTCGGGCGCTGCGCGACAGTGGTGAACATCGACCCGCGGCGGGTGGATGCCGAGGAGTTCACCCGCCGCACCGGCCGCGAGCCGACACAGCTCAGCCGTGACGGACGGGTGTTCGAGGTGCACACGCACGGCGGGCGCACGCCCACGGGGCTGGAGGCGGTGGCGTGGGCCCGGCAGGTGGTCGAGCTGGGGGCGGGTGAAATCGTGCTCACCAGCATGGATGCCGACGGCACACGCGACGGCTATGACCTGGAGATCACGGCCCTGGTGGCCGATGTCGTGGAAGTGCCCATCGTCGCATCGGGCGGCTGCGGCAGTCCGGAGCACATTCGGCAGGTGCTGGCTGACACGCGGGCGGATGCCGCCCTCGCGGCGAGTATTTTCCACTACAACGAATACAGCATCGCCCAGACCAAGCAGTACCTTGCCGAGCACGACGTGGCGGTGCGTCGGGTAAATTGACGTCATGGCCAAAGAAGCATCACGCCCCGCGCCATCGGCCGAACCGACGGCGCCCACCGACCGGGGTTCCGACGCAGTCGTCGGCCGCTCGCACACACTTGCGGACACGCCGCTGCGCCGCTTTTTCGAGGCCGCGGTGACGTATGGGGCGTCGGACCTGCTGATTCGCGGCGGCCTGGCGCCGCGGGTGCGGCTCAAGGGCCGGCTCCAGCCGTTGAAAACCGAGCCGGTCGACCCCGGGCAGATGCACGCGTGGGTCTTCGAGTCGCTGTCGCCGAAGCTGGCGGCCCAGCTCGAGGCCGACGGTGCCATCGACCTGGGCGTCTCGATCTCACCGCGGCACCGCTTCCGCGTGAACATCTTCTACACGCGGGGTGTGCTGGCGCTGGCTGGTCGCCTGCTGGGGCTGGAGCAACTGAACTTCGAAAAGCTGAACCTGCCGCCGGTGCTCGGTGAGATCGCTCTGGCGGACCACGGCCTGGTGCTGGTCGGGGGCGTGACCGGCGCGGGCAAGACGACGACCATCGCGGCGATGCTCCAGCACATCAACCGCACGCGGGCCTGCCACATCCTCACGCTCGAGGAGCCGATCGAGTTCGTCTACATCGAGGACAAGGCGATGATCCACCAGCGCGAGGTGGGCATCGACGTGCCGACGTTCGCCAAGGGCCTGCGGGCCCTGGTGCGAGAGAATCCGGACGTGGTGGTGATCGGGGAGATGCGCGACCGCGAGACGTTCGAGGCGGCGCTGCGCGCGGCCGAGACCGGCCACCTGGTGCTCGGCACGATCCACGCGCCGTCGACGTCGCACATGTTCACGCGCATCTACGACCTGTTCCCGCCGGACCATCAGCCGATGATCCGGGCGATGCTGGCCGGCCAGATGCGGGCCTTCATCTGCCAGAAGCTGCTGGCCACGACGCGGGAGCAGCCCCCGCGCGTGCCGGCCGTGGAGATCCTCCTGCAGTCACCGCCGACGCGCAAGCACATCCTGGACGGCCGGGAGAACGAGCTGGAGGCGGTGATCCGCGAGCGGCGGGACGCGGGCATGCAGACGATGCTCGACAGTCTTGTGGCCCTCGTGGAAAAGGACTACATTGCCCCGCGCACGGCCGAAGTCGCGGCGGCGAATGCCGAGGAGCTGCGCATGCGGTTGCGCGGCATCGTATCATAAGTGTCGTGCGCGCCCGCCGATGGGCGCGGCATGATTGATCGGCTTGTTCGATCTGCCCGGTTCCCTCCCATGATGCAGATGCTGGCCAAAGCCGAGCCTGTCTTCCTGGTGAGCCTTTACAAGCCGCTGGTGATGCTGGTGGTTCTGGCGCTGTGGGCGCGGATGGTCGGCCGCGTCGAACGCGACATGGACTACTACATGCTGCCCAAGTGGGTCTGGGGCCCGGTGCTGCTGGGGGCGGCGGTGTTCGCGTACTGGATCTGGCTGTTCGTGCCCCTGTTCTGGCTGGGCCTGCCGATGGCCCTGCTGGTGCTCGCCGGCAGCTTCGTCGCCTATGTGACCTTCCGCAACCCCAAGGTGCCCGCCACCGAGCGATGGCGGCTGAGCTTCGACCGCGTCCGCCAGATGATCGGCGAATACCAGCATCAGCAGGTGCAGAAGAACGCCGCGATGAACTTCGTGGCCGCCGACAACACCCGCGTCGACGTGCCCGCCCCGACCACACCGATGGGCGAGGCCCACACCCGCCTCGAAGAGCTGATGGGCTTCGCCCTGCCACGCGGCGCCGACCGCATCGACATCGCCGTCACCGCCCAGCAGGCCGGCATCCGCGTCCGTGTCGACGGCTACGACTACCCCCAGCCGCGCCTCGAACCCAAGCCGGCCATGACGATGGTCAACTACATCAAGCTCAACGCCGGCCTCAACGTCGAGGACCTGCGCAACAAGCAGCACGGTGAGGTCAACATCGACACCGCCGAGCATGGCCGCCACCAGCTCATCGTCACCACCGCCGGCTCGCCGACCGACCTGGTGATGTCGATCCACATCGACCCGCGCAAGCTCACGGCCCGGCCGCTCAACCAGCTCGGCCTGCTGCCCAGCCAGCTTCGCGTGCTCGAACCGGTCCTGGAGCAGACCAGCGGCGTCGTGCTGATCGCCTGCCCCCCCGAAGAGGGCATGACCACTTCGCTCTACACCCTCCTGCACAGCCACGATCCCTACACGCGGAGCGTGATGACGCTGGAGGACGACATCGCCTACCAGGTCGAGGGCGTGGAGCATCAGACGATCGATCCGGGCACGGACAACATGGCCTTCGCCCGCCGCCTGACCGCGACCCTGCGCCGCACGCCCCAGGTGGTGCTCGTCGGCCGACCCCTCAGCGCCGAGATCGCCAAGGCGATGATCTCCGAGGCCGGCAGCGTGCGCTTCTATGCCGGCCTGCGCCAGACCGACGCCTTCCGCGGCCTGGTGGCGTGGATCAAGATGGTCGGCGACCCGCGCGAGGCGGCCGAAGCGCTGTCGGCCGTCGTCGCTCAGCGGCTGGCGCGCCGGCTGTGCACCACCTGCCGCATCGCCTACAAGCCCGACCCCGAGGCCCTGCGCAAGATGAACCTCCAGCCCGAGCGCGTCGGCCAGCTCTACAAGCACTCCGGACGCATCACCGTCAACAACAAACAGGAGCCCTGCCCCGACTGCGCCGGCATGGGCTACCGCGGCCGCTTCGCCATGTACGAGGTCATCGTGCTCGACGATCAGGCCCGCCAGCTCGTGGCCGCCAGCCAGATCGATCAGCTTCGCATCCACCTGCGCAAGACGCAGAAGATGGTCTGGCTCCAGGAGGCGGCCCTGGTGAAGGTCGTCGACCAGACCACGTCCATCAGCGAGGTCAACCGCGTGCTCAGCGGCCAGAAGATTCAGCACCCCGGACGCAGCGCCGCCGGACGCAGCCCCGGCGCCTCCGGCTCATCCACCGCCGCGCGGGTCATCACGCCCGGCAACCCCAATGACACCAACAACCCGGCCGGCGGCGCGTAGCCGTCGGCCGCAAGAGCCATGATCACCAACCTGCTCGTCATCCTGTTTCTGGCGCTGATGGCCTACGTCTGGGCGACGTTCCAGGGCTTCTTCACCGCTTTCATTCACCTCATCATCGTCATAGCCTCGGGCGCGATGGCCCTGGCGCTGTGGGAGCCGCTGACAGTGGGATACCTCCTCGAGCCCTTCGGCGGCTACGCCTGGGGGCTGGGGCTGCTCGGTCCGTTTCTCTTCTTCACTGTCGCCCTGCGGGCGATCTTCTCGCAGGTGGTGACGCGCTCCGTCACATTCTTCAACATGTTGGACACCATCGGCGGGGCGGTGTGCGGCCTGCTGGCGGGCGTGCTGGTCGCGGGCGTGACCATCATCGGCATCGGGTTCCTGCCCCTGCCGGCCGCCTTCGGCGGCATCCAGCCCTACCGCGTCAACGAACAGGGGCAGGTCGTCGAAGCCGAGGCGGGCCTCTGGGTGCCGGTGGACCGGTACGCGACCGCCTTTTTCAATCGACTCTCCGCCGGAGCGTTGCGATCGGCCGCGCCCCTGCGCACCCATCAGCCGGACCTGGCGCAGCAGGCCGCTCTGTTCCGCCTGCGCCTGCGGCCCGACAACCGCCTGATCGTCGCCGCCGATGACGTGCACATCCGCGACGGCGAGGTCTACAGCCGACCGTTGCCCATCCGCAACCTCGATCCGCGAATCGTCAGCGCCCTCGGCCCCGACATCGCCGACCATGACGCCATGCTCCTGGCGGTCAATACCCGCTGGCTGCGTCAGGATCGCATGCTCGATGCGGATCGAAAGCTGCGCGTGCTGCCCAGTCAGGTGCGGCTGATCTCGTGGGACCGCCGCGGACGTTTCGGCCACGCCCGCATGCACGCCCCCCTCGCCGCCACCCAGGCCGAGGCCGTCGTCGAGGGTTCGACGCAGAAAACCTACACGCTCGTACCCTTCAACACCGCGGCCGCGAGCATCGTCGGCGGTCAAGGCGATGCCGACGTCACCTTCCTGTTCATCGTGCCCGCCGACCGCAGACCAGCCGCCATCCTGCTGCGGAACCTGCGCCTGACACTCGGCGAGCCGCAGCCGCTGCCTGACGAGAAGCTGGCCCAGGTGTTCGGCGAGCTGCCGCCGACGCCGGAGGAAATCGCGGCCGCGGAAGCGCAGAAGACTGCGACAGCGCGACAGGATGCGGACGAACCGACCTTGCCGGGCCAGCCGGGCCAGGCTGCGGCCGAAGACGCGCTCGTGGCCACCACCGACCGGTTGCCTCTGCCCGTCCCCGCCAGCCGCGCCAATCGCCTGGAGCTGGTGGGCGGCCGCATCGCTTCCGGCCAGCAGTTCATCGCCCGCGCGCCCGAGGCGCTCGATGCCGACGATCAGTGGGTCGAGTCGCTCGCGGCGCCGCAGGGTACGAAGCTCGTGCGCGTGCGCGTCAGCTACGACGGGGCCGAATCGCTGCTGGGTCGGGCTCGCGAGGCGGCCATGCTCTTTTCGCCCCTGGTGATCGTGCCCGACGCCGGGGAACACATCGTCCCGATTGCCTACGTCTGGCTGCGGGCCAACGGCGATCAGCAGATCCGCATCGAGCCGCTGCGCACGCTGCGGGCGGCCCAGGATCTCCCGCTGCGCGACGTGGGCGATGACGACGCGCTGTATCTCTACTACCCCGTGCCGCCGGGTGTACGAATCACCAGCGTGCGCCTGGGCAACCGCGTGCTGATGGACGTCGACCATGCCGTGCGGTGAAGCGGGCGATCTTGCCGGTCATTGACCATGCCTGACCCCCTGCCTGATGAAGAGCCATTGGCCGGCGTGCGCGCGGTGGTGATGGGCCTGGGCCGCTTCGGCGGCGGCGTGGGGGCGGCCCGCTTTCTGGCCACGCGCGGAGCCCGCGTGCTGGTCACCGACCTGGCCGCACCGGAAAGTCTGGCCGCGAGCGTGGCCGCGCTCGAGGGGCTGGACATCACCTTCCGCCTCGGCGAACACTGCGACGAGGACTTCCGCCAGGCCGACCTGCTGGTGGTCAACCCGGCTGTGAAGGCGACTGGCAACCGGTTCATCGCGCTGGCCCGCGAAGCCGGGGCGAAAGTCACCAGCGAAATCCGGCTGCTCGTCAATCATCTGTCGCAGCGTCTGTCCGATCGCCGCCGCGTGGTCGGCGTCACCGGCACGGCCGGCAAATCGACGACCACGGCGATGATCGGCCACGTGCTGGCGCGACAAACGGGTGGACAGATGGGCCCGCGGCGCGTACACATCGGCGGCAACCTCGGCGGATCGCTGCTCGAACGGCTCGACGCGATCCGCGCCGATGACGTGGTGGTGCTCGAACTGTCGAGCTTCATGCTCGCGGGCCTGGACGAAGACCGCTGGTCGCCGGGCCTGGCTGTGGTCAGCACCTTCGCGGCCAACCACCTGGACTGGCACAGCGACGTGGACGACTACCGCCGCGCCAAGCAGACGATCCTGCGCCACCAGCAGCCGGGCGACGCGGCCATCCTCGGCCCGGACGCCGCGGACTGGCCGACCGCGCCGGACGTGCGGCGTGTGGTCGTCGGATCCTCAAGTGAAACGCTGCCCCTGCTGACGCCGGGCACGCACAACCAACTCAACGCGCAGCTCGCCCTCGCAGCCTGCGAGTTTCTCGGCATGCAGCGCGCCGCGGCCGCGGCGGCTCTGGCGGATTTCGCGGGCCTGCCGCATCGCCTCCAGCTCGTGGCCGAGCGGCAGGACGTGCGCTACTACAACGACTCGAAGGCCACCACGCCGGAGGCGGCCATGCTGGCGATGCAGAGTTTTGCCCCCGGCATCGTGCATGCCATTCTGGGCGGCTATGACAAGAAGGCCGACCTGGGCGCGATGGCGCAACTGGCGGCGCGGCGGTGTCGGGCGGTCTACACCGTCGGCGCGACCGGGGCGGCGATCGCGGCGGCGGCGAAGTCGATCGGTGCAGCGGAGGTTGTGCCGTGCGGCGACGTGGACGCGGCGGTGGCGGCGACGACCACGCGCGTGCATCGCGGCGACGTGGTGCTGCTGTCGCCCGGCTGCGCGAGCTGGGACCAGTTCGACAACTTCGAGCAGCGCGGAGTCGCCTTCGTCGCGGCAGTGCTCAAATATGTCGGCGAAGGCAGCCCGAACGTCCGGGCGTGAGCGAGTGACGATATCAATGCGGCAAAGGAGCATCCCATGACCACGCGCGCGTCAACCATGGTGTTGTGTGTTGCCTGTCTCGTTCTCGCGGCCGCGATGACGGGGTGCGATGCGGTGATCGTATCGCAGCCAATCGGCGAGCCAGTGGACGCGGAGACCGCCCGGAGTTTCGAAGGCGTCTGGGCTTTCAGCGGGGTGGACGCCGACACCGACAAGTTTTACTTCGTCAAGTCTCTGGCCGACGGCCGCCTGCGGCTGGCGTGGGTCGAAGACGTGGAGGATGGCTTCAAGGTGACGCAGACCACGGCTGTGGTGACACGGCACGGTGACGCGTACCTGCTCCACTTCCAAGATCCCGACCCGAACGAAAGCCGCTGGATGATCGTCCGCGTGGCGGCAACGCCTGAAGGCGGGGATCATGCCGTGCTGTTCTTCCCCGTGACCGACGTGTTCGCCGAAGCGGTCACGGCGGGCGAACTGGCGGGCGAGGTCAAGAGCGGCCAGGGCACGACGGTTCACCTCACCGGCGACGAGACGGCGATCCGGGCTTTTCTCGATCCGGCGAAAGTGGGCCAGCAGTTCCACATCGATACGCCGCTGGTGGCCCGGCGCCTGACGAAACGCGCCCCATGAGTCGAGTGCCGCGATGCGGCCTTACAATATTCACGTGGACACGCCCTCACCGCCCGGCACTGGACCCACGACGCCGCAGGTGGCCGGCAATGTGGTGCTCTACCGCATCGACGCCGGCGATCGCATCGTCGAGGTGGGCGGGGCATGGGAAATCTTCGCGGCCGACAACGACGGCCAGGCGGTCGCGGCCGCGAAGGTGCTGGGGCGGCCGCTGTGGGATTTCATCACCGGGCCGAGCACCGTACTCGTCTGGCGCCAGATACTCGACCACGTGCGGCAGATCGGCACGACGGTGCGCTTCTCCTTTCGCTGCGACTCGCCGCGGCTTCGCCGCTACATGCGCATGGCCGTGTCGCCCCGGCCGCGGCAGAGCGTGCTGTTCCACAGCCAGCTCTTCCGTACCGAGCCGCGCCCCGTGCCCGTGCGCGCCACCGCCCGTCCGGACGATCCGGCCGTGATCAAGCGGTGCAGCCTGTGCAACTTCTTCCAGGTGCGCGGCATGTGGACGGACGTCGTGGACGCGGTGGAGATCGGCCTGGTGATGGACCACGACATGCCGGTGGTGGTGGCGTACGGCATCTGTCCGCATTGCCGCAACCTGCTGGCGCAGGCGGCCAACGACTCGCTGCGGACCGATGCCGGCCCGGAGACGTTCACCAGCGTGCTGCGTTCGCCGCCGCGTGACGGCGGAACCGCGGCCGAGACGGGACCGGATCACGAAATCTGACCACCGGCGGGAACTTCACGCCGCGCGCCACGTCAGAAATAAGGCCGCCATCCGTCGGGCGGCCGCACTGAACCCGCAACTCGGCGGACCGGGAGCGCACCCATGAAGACGTCACGCTATTTCGGCCCCGTGGCCGCAGCCGTGTCGATCGTCGGTATCCTGGCCATTGCCTCACGCGGCGAGAGCGACGCCGCCGCGCAGCCACCGGCTCCTGCCTGTTGCGAGGACTGCCCAGCGGCTGCTGAAAGGCTCACCGCCCTGGAGCGGCGGGTGACGGATCTGGAACGGCAGGTGCGTGCATTGAGCCTGCGGCCGGGACTGATCATGCCCCGTCCGCGCGACCCGCGCCTGTGGGGTCCGCACGACTTTTACATCCAGCCCGTCGAGCCGTTGCCGCAGCGCCTGGACCGCCGACGCATCCACAGTCCCGAGCAGCCGTGACGCGAACGACGCGCGGCTCACGCCAGTTCGCGCAGGCGGGTGATGCGTTCGGCGACGGGCGGATGGGTCGAAAAGAGTTTGGCCAGCGACATGCCGGCGCTGAGCGGCTGGACGATGAACATGTGGTTCTGGCTGGGCATTTCATGGGCCAGCGGCACGCGGCGGGCCATGGCGTCGAGCTTGGTTAAGGCGCTCATCAGGCCGCGCGGCGAGCCGACGATCCGGGCCGCGTCGTGGTCGGCCACGAATTCGCGGCTGCGGCTGATGGCCATCTGGATAATGAAGGCCGCGATCGGACCGAGAATCACGATCAGGATCATCGCCAGCGGGTTGCCGCCCTCGCGGTTGCTGCTGCCGTGCAACATGAAGACCCACGCCAGGGACTGGAGCGCGCCGGCAATGGTGGCGGCGACGGTGCTGATGAGCGTATCGCGGTTCTTCACGTGCGCCAGCTCGTGGGCCATGACGCCTTCGAGTTCGTCGTAATCGAGCAGGCGCAGGGCGCCCTGTGTGACGGCGACGGCGGCGTGGCGCGGGCTGCGTCCGGTGGCGAAGGCGTTGGGCGCGTCCTGCGGGCAGATGTAAACCCGGGGCATGGGCAGGCCGGCATTGGCGGCCAGGCGCCGCACCATGGTGATCAGGTCGGGCGCGGACTGCTCATCGACCTGCCGGCCGCGCATCGCCGCGAGGGCGATGCGGTCGCTGAAGAAGAACGCGATCACGTTCATCAGCCCGCCGATGATGAACGCCATCACCAGGCCGCGCTGCCCGAACTGCGCTCCGGCCAGCAGGATGATGGAGAAGAGGCTGGCCAGCAGAAGGACGGTCTTGGTGTTGTTCCAGAATCGGGTCATGGCTGGAGGCTCCGTAAAGCGTGCCAAGACAGGGTATGCAAACGGCGGGCCGTTTTCCGGGGGGCGGGGCGTGCTCAGAACCACGTCCAGGGGGCCGGCAACTGGGCCATGCGCCACGCGGCGACGATCATCAGCAGCACGAAGGCGCCGCGCACCTGCCGAAGCGGCAGGCGATGGGTAAGGCTTGCGCCGATTCGGCCGCCGATGAACGCGGTCGGCGCCAGCATCGCGGCCAGCAGCAGACTCGCCTGCCAGGTGTGCTCGGCCGGCAGCGAGGCGTTCTTGTAGACGGCTCCGACGGCCGCGCTGACGCAGATGATGGCCGAGCTGTTGGCGATGCAGGTGCGCAGCGGCAGATGCAACAGCACCTGTTGCAGGGGAACGGCCACTGCTCCGCCGCCGACACCCAGCAGGCCGGCGACCGTGCCCATGATCGCGCCGACCGCGCCGCCGCGCGCGGGCGTGACATGGTCGCCGTCGGCCGCATGCGGATCGCCCTGGCGGCCGGAACCGTCGAAGAGCCGGCGCACGTTCAACGCGACGACGTAGAGCAGAAACAGCGCGAAGGCGCGGCGAAGCCAGCGCTCGCCATCCATGCCGGTGAAGATGGCGCGGTTGCTCAGCCAGACGCCGACGAGCACGAAGGCGATCGCGGTCGGCAGCATGCCGCGCAGCGCGGGGCCGTGCATCGCTCCGGCCCGTTTGTGGCGCAAGGCGGCCGGGACTGCCACGAAGACGTTGGCGATCATGGCGGCAGCCTGGTAGAGGTGCTGGGCCGGGCCCAGAAAAATCGTCAGACCGGGGATCATGATGACGCTGCCGCCGACGCCCAGCATGCCGCCGAGCACGCCCGCCAGCAGACCGATTGTGGATATCGTGAAAAGATGGGAAAAAGAGGTGGATTCGGCAAGCAACATACGCAGTTCTCAGGGGTTGATTTGGGTGGATTTTATCGTAACGCGGCACCGCCGATGACGCGCTTAGTACAGCCGTTTTCACACCCATGCCAATCATGATTTTTTCATCGCTCGATGGCTTGCCCCCCTTGCATCATCGACACGATTGCTTTACCTTCTCTATGACACGTCGGCCCTACGCTCATGTGGGGTCCATGAGAAAGCTCGGTGGGGAGAAGTTTGGGGAGAAAGGCTCGGCAGCCAAAAAGTTCTAACGGCTCGTTCTGATGCTGTTGGATCGTTCTGATCACGCAAAGCTTTGGGAGAGAGCGACGCGCTGATATTGCCGAGCAGCAGGAGGAGAGAGAGAGTTCCCCCCTAGTTTGGAGTTGGGAGAAAGCTGGAGGAGCTGGACCCGTTCTCATGGGCGAAGGGTCGAGGAGGGAGAAAGAGGTGACCTGGAGGGGCGAAGTCCAACGCTAGCTCGATTGCGAGCCCTTCGACCATTGGGGTCACGGGTCCTCGGAGCCGACAGGCTGCGAGGACTTTTTTTATGCGCGACATGCGGCGTCGCCGCGTGTGGTTCGCAACGCAGCCAACCGCCCACGAACGCGCCGGTTCGCATGGGGCAACGCGGCAGGCGATTTTCCGTATCCTGCCGTGCATATGGACCTGTCCGACCACCGTCGCGAATTCGTGCCTGAGGCTGGCCTGTGCGAGTCCGACGCGGCCGCCGACCCGCTGGCGCAGTTCCATCGTTGGTTCGAGCAGGCCGCGGCCGCCAACCCCGGTGCCTGGTTCGAGCCCAACGCGATGACGCTGGCCACGGCCGACGCCCACGGCCGACCGTCCGCCCGTGTCGTACTGCTCAAGGCTGTCGAGGCCGGTTGCTTCACCTTCTTCACCAACACCGCCAGCCGCAAGGGCCGCGAGCTGGCCGCCAACCCCCAGGCCGCCCTGGTGTTCCACTGGCCGTGGGTCGAGCGCCAGGTGCGCGTCGAGGGAGCCGTCGAACCCCTGCCGCGACAGGCGGTGCTTGATTACGCCCACCGGCGCCCGCGCGGCAGTCAGCTCGGCGCCCTGGTCAGCCGCCAGAGCCAGCCCATCGACTCGCGGGAGCAGCTCGAGCAACAACTGGCCCGCATCGCGGGCGAGCTGCGTGACGTGCCCGACGATCAGCTTCCCGTCGATGAGCACTGGGGCGGCTACCGCCTGGCGCCGCGGGCCATCGAGTTCTGGCAGGGCCGGCCCAGTCGGCTGCATGATCGCCTGCTCTACACGCGAGGCAGCGATGGCGGCTGGACGTGCGTGCGCCTGCAGCCGTGAACCACGGGGGCACTGCGTCGCTCAACTGGACTGCGGCGCGGCGGCGACGGCGTCGATCAGGGCCCTGAAGATCATGCGGTGTACGGGGTACAGCAACCGCCAGTAGAGAATCCCGCTCAGGCCGCGCGGCTCGAACAGGGCCGTCTGGATCAGCCGGCATCCGCCATCCTCCGGTCGCGTCTCCCATTGCAGCCAGGCCCGTCCGGGCACTCTCATTTCCGCCCGCAGGCGCAGCAGGCGCGGCGGGTCGATCGCCTCGACGCGCCAGAAATCGACCGTCTCGCCGGCCAGCAGTTGCCGCGGATCGCGCCGTCCGCGGCGCAGCCCCGGCCCGCCGACCAGCCGATCCAGCGCTCCGCGCAGCGACCACGCCCAGTTCCACGCCAGCCAGCCGCGCTGCCCGCCCAGGCTGGCGAACACATCGAACACCGCCCGCGGCGAGGCTGCCACCTTCCGCGTGTGCTGCTCGCGGATCAGGCCCTCCCAGTCTTCAAGGGCGAACGTCCGCGCCTGGCCCAGGGCCCCGCTCCAACGCGTCTCGATGTCGCCGGCCTCACTGCGGATCAAGGCGCGTTCGACCGACTCGCGGTAGCTCACGGGCCGCACGTGCGGGAACAGGTGATGCGCCCGCGTGGTGTCGGCCACCAGGGGCCGGACCATGCCCTCGACCAGGGGCACGGCCAGCCGGTTTGGGATCGGCGTGACCGCGCCCACCCACCGGGCCGCCAGCTTCGGCGCCAGCACGGGGACGGCGACGATGTGCCGTCGCAGCCCGCGCACCTGGGCGTAGACCTGCATCATCTGCCTGAAGGTCAGACGATCGCCGCCGACGTCGATGATCCCGAGCACATCATCCTTGCCGCCCGCGGCCGCGGGCCCGAACTCCAGGGCCGCCAGCAGATACGCCAGCACCGCGCGCACACCGATGGGCTGCACCAGGTTGTTGACCCAGCGCGGCGTGATCATGGCCGGCAGGCGCTCGGTGAGGTAACGGACCATCTCGAACGAAGCCGACCCGCTGCCGATGATCGGTCCGGCCCGCAGCTCGGTGGTGGGCAGACTGTCGCGCAGGATGCGTCCGACTTCGGCGCGGCTGGCCAGGTGCGCCGAGGCGGCCGCGGCCCCGCGGTCCCGGCCGCCGACGGGCATGAGTCCACCCAGGTAGATCACGTGCCGCAGTGAGGGGCTGGCCATCGCGGCCGTGACGAAGTGGTCGGCCGCCGCCCGGTCGCGCCGGGCAAAGTCACCGCCGCCATACATCGCATGCACCAGGTAATAGGCCGCGTCCACATCCGCCAGGGCCGGGCCTGGTCCCGGCGGTTCCAGCAGATCGCCGATGGTGGTCTGCACGCGGTCAGCCCATGGTCGGCCGGCGATTCGCCCCGCGTCGCGCACGAGCACGCGAACGCTGCACCCGGCCTCCAGCAGGCGCGGCACGAGCCGTCCACCGATGTACCCGGTTGCTCCCGTCACCAGCACCCGCATGGGACCGCCTCGCTGGCCGCGTGGCTCCGACGCCCCCGCACACGTCAGCATCAACGAATGGTTGCGTCAGCGGCGAAAATGTCATGGGCACGCAGCCCATGCACGTTCTATGTTACCGCGAAGGGCGGGCCATGCGCCATGCGGCCCCGGTCGCGGGAGTTGGGGGAGAACAGGGAACGGGGGCGTCGGAGGCGGCGGGAAACCGCGGCGGGCAAGTCCGCCCGCTAAATTGGGAGGCAGGGTTTGCGGGGAGGAAGTGCGGGTGGGCGGATCACGTCAGGGGATGAGGTGGGCGTCGTCGGGGCGGGCGGGGGATTCGTTGCCTTTGTAGTCTCCCACGTCGTCGAGGAGCCAGATGTTGTCCTGGTTGTCGGGCAGGACGGGGGTTCGGGCCCAGGAGACGGCTCCGTCGCCGCGGAGCATGTTCTGGCTGCCACGGTGCATTTCGCTGATGGCGTCGGCGGGCAGGTCGCGGCGGAAGTGCAGGCGGATCTGGTGGGTCTGGCCGTCGCGGCTGATGACGAACAGGGGGTTCTTGTCGGCGAGGACGGCCATATGGGGCGCGTGTTCGAGGATCAGTGGCCTGGCGGTGAACTGGTTCTGGTAGCTGTAGGAGACGGCTGGGGCGCTGGGCCAGTCGAAGGCCTGGGCGGAGAGGGTTCCCGGGGCGTGCTGGTTTTCGGGACAGGCCAGCGAGCCGGGGTGGACGTAGCCGCGGCGGACGAGGACGAACAGGTGGGCGGAATTGGAGCGGACGCGGTGCGGCTGGCCGCTGGCGGCGTCGGCGTCGACGCCTTGTCCGACGAGGAACCATGGCTGGCCCTCGAAATTGCCCAGGCGGGGCATCTGGCCCTGGTTGTCGGCTGCGTAGCTGCCCATGGCGGCGCCGGCGGCGCGGAGGTTGTCGGCACAGGCGATCTGGCGGGACTGGGCCCGCGAGCTGGAGAGCATGGGCAGTCCGAGGGAGAAAGCGGCGATGAGCATGGCGGCGACGGCGGCCAGGTCGTTCCATGCGAAGCGTCGGAATGAGCCCGCCGGCCCGCCGGCGAGGGCCAGGGCGCGGATCTGCCGGTCGAACTGGGCCTGCTGCCGCGTCTGTTCGATCTGAGCGAGGGTGCGTGCGGCCAGGTCGGCGGGGGGTTCGGCGGCCGGCCAGGCGTCGATGAGGCTCAGCACGCGGCTGACGCGTGCGGCCCGGGGCGAGTCATCGGCTGCGTGGGCTGCCGCGTGGATTGTCTGCGCAGACTGGGGCGAACCCAGGTCGTCGAGGAGGCGGTCGATGATGGCCGCGTCTTCAGGCGACAGAGCCGGGGGCATGCGGAAATGGGTCGGTTCGTCAGGCATGGGTGCTTCTATGCGCTTCCAGGTGCTTCTATGTGCTTTCAGGTACTTGAATGCAGGCCTTCGCTATGGGCCACTGTTGGGTTCATCGGTCGTTTCGCGGGCCAGCCGGGGTCGGGCCGGCATCGGCCGAGTGCTGCTTTTAGTACGCAGAGGTCAGGCCGGCGGTTTGCCATGTTTCCACGCCTGGGCGAAAGCGGCCACAGCGGCGTGGAGCCTGCTTTTGACCGTGCCGACGGGGATGCCCAGCATGTCGGCAATATCCTTGTAGGCGAACCGCTCGAAATAGGCCAACAGGATAATCTCCTTGAGGTGGTCCGGTAATTGTTCGACGGTCTGCTGCACGAGCAGGCGTGTTTCCTGGTCGATGGCGGCCTGCTGGGGCAGGGGCAGGTCGTCCTGAAGCAGGTCGATCATGGCCGGCCCGTCGCCGGCGGTGGATCTGCCCCCTCCCGCGGCTCCTCCGGCCCCTCCGGCCGGACTGGTCAGAATATTGACCGCGGCGTTCTTGTTTCTACGCAGGTGGTCCCGGGCCTTGTTCGCCGCAATCGTAAAAAGCCAGGGTCGAAATCGGCGGGTTGTATCGAATTGCTCGATGGAGACGTGTACCTGGAGAAAGGTCTCCTGGAACAGGTCGTCGGCCACGGCCGGTCTGCGGACGAAGCGGACCAGAAAGCGGAACAGGTCGCCCTCATACCGTTGCACAATCTGGGCAAACGCCTCGCGTCGGCCGGCGCGGTACTGCTCCACGAGCTGTTCATCGGACATCTCAGCCAGCGGGAGCATGTCTTCCAAGCGGGGTTACCTGCATCGGTTGCGATCGGAGGGATGATTCACCGCCAAGGCGCCAAGATCGCCAAGGGGGCGCGGGGACAAGGGACCAAGGGACCAGAGGGCCAGGGACATCGTTCAGCCCCCGGCTCTGCCGCGGGATTCCTCCGATCCGATGGGGGCGAAACGGCATCGGGGACGAAGCGGTGTGGGATGTCGTCTCCGCGCTCAACAACGCACCCCGTTAAGCGCGCCATGGACGCATGGCGGGTTTCGCTTCGCTCTACCCGCCCTACGGTCATGGCTACGGTCATGGCTACGTTCCTGGCGTCCTTGGCGTTCTGGCGGTTCATTTATTAGCGTCATTCCAACGGGTTGAGCACCAGGCCGGTGGCGAGCTTCGGGTAGAAGAACGTACTCTTCTGGGGCATCAATTCGCCGGCCGCGCTGATCTGGCTGATGGCCTCCAGCGGCGTGGACTGCATCACCAGGCCGAGCTGGCCCTTGCCGTCCCTGGACCCGGCCTCCAGGTCCGCCAGTGTATGCGGAAACTGCCACGACACCTTGCCCCCCGGCGGGCAGAAGGTCGGCTCGCAGATGCGTTCGACGATCAGATGCTGGGCGATCGCCACGTCGAGGCGGCGCCATGCGGCTGTGGCCTGGGGGAACGTTTGGGCCAGCGGGTCGGCGGCGACGGTGGTCGCCAGCCAGAGGCGCTGATGGGGATCGGCCTGGGCGGCGTCGTAAAGGCCGATGGCGTGCGGCCCGTGTCGCGGCAGGGCGCGTTCAAGTTCGGCGAGGCTGCCGTCGAATGGTTGGATACGCAGCCATCCCGCCGCCGCTTTTTTGAAGCGGTCCATGCGGAAGTCGGTCATGCCGCCGAGCAGGCGGTGCGTGGGCAGGACGATCATGCCGGGGTCTTCGATGGCCACGAGTACGAACATGCAGTGCTCGGCCGCGGGGGGAATCGGCTTGCCCGACTGGCGCAGCTCGTTGAGGTAGTTGAGGGCGGTGGTGTAGCGGTGGTGGCCGTCGGCGATGAAGACATCGCGGCCGGCGAGGGCGTCGGCGAAGCGCTGGATCGCGGCCGGGTTGTCGATGGCGCGAACTTCGTGGCGCACGCCGTCGTCGCTGGATGCGACGAAGTCGGCCGGCCGTTGGTTGATCGCGGCCGTGAGCAGGGCGCCCACCGTCTGCCCGCCGGCTGATGCTGAGTCATCATCCGCCGAGTCATCATCCGCCGACTCATCATCGCGATACAAGTCATCGCGATACAGGCCGAAGATCGGCGAGAACTGGCAGCGTGCGGCCCGCATGAGGCGCAGGCGGTCTTCCTTCGGGCCGCTGAACGTCTGCTCGTGGGGGAAAATGCCGCCCTGTGCGTCGGGGGCTGGGCCGAAGGGTTGCACGGGCAGGTTGGCGATCAGGCCGCGGCGGTTGAATGTGCGGCCATCAACGGTGAAGTTCTGGGTGTAGACGAAGATGGCCGGCCGGGGCAGGGGCCTGAGCACGCCCTGGGCAAGCCACTGGCGGTAGGTGTCCGCGGCCGCGTCGTAGACGGGCTGCGGGCCGACGGTCTTGGCCGGCAGGTGGGGCAGGTCGATGGTGACGATGTTGTGCGGATCACGGGCCTGGAGTCGGGCTTTGCCGGCCTCGTCGAGCACGTCGTAGGGCGGGGCGATGAGGGGGGTGATGTCGGCGGGGGGCGCGGCCGGGGGCGCGGCAGCCTGTGCGGCTGCGTAGGTCACCGCATGGATCGGATGAATCGTGGGCATGGTCGGTCCAGTGGCGGGTGCGGGACGGTCGGTGTGGGCGTCGGCCGCGGCGTCACGCCAGGTCGGGGAACATTTTTTCGACGACGTTGACCAGTTCCTGGACGTGGCTGGCGGACTCGGCCATGAGTTTCTTTTCGTCGGCG
>CAZUUQ010000041.1:0-4388 GCA_964622625.1 uncultured Phycisphaeraceae bacterium
GACTTCGCCGGCCTGGGCATCAACGACGAGGACACGGCCGCGGCGCTGATCGGCGGCACGTCGTCCACGGAGCAGGAAGTGACGCTGGCCTTTGCCGTCAACCCGGAAGCGGGCGGCCCCGGCACCGCGGCCCTGGCGGGACAGGCGGTGGAGATCCACTTCGAGCAGGACGGCGACGTATACGTCCTGCAACTGACCTACGACGACACGAACCTGCCGCCGGGCATGCTCGAGACCGACCTGCGTCTGCTGTACTTCGACCCCGACCTGAACGCGTGGATCGACGCGATCGACGCCAACAGCGACGGCGGGGCGGGCGAGCAATTCCACCTCGGCTCGTTCAGCGACTTCGTGGCGACGCTGGGCGGCGGTCCGCTGCCGCTGAGCGCTCACGGGCTGGACATCGAGGAGAACACGGTCTGGGCGGTGCTCAACCACGCGTCGGTGTTCGCCACGGGCGTCGTGCCGGCTCCGAGTACGGGCGCTCCACTGGCGCTGGGGCTGCTGGCGTTCGCCCGCCGCCAGCGCCGCCGCTGAACCGCAACGCGCCTGCCAGCCTTTCAACGACCAACCCCCGGCCCATGCCGGGGGTTGTGCTTTGGCGGGCGCGGCGGATACTGCCAGCGGATCGCGTCATCTTCCGTGAAGCGCCCGTTGTGAGCCGCCGCCATGGACTACCGTGCGATGAACCTCGCGGTGTTTGAGGGCAAGCCGACGCCGCGCGTGCTCTTTCAGCCGCGGATCGAGCCGTGGTACGCCTGGCACAAGCAGTTCGACCGCCTGCCGCCGGATTACGCGCAGATGTCGCTGCCGCGGCTTTTCGACGACCTGGATGTCTCAATGCGCTACGTACACTACTACACGGATCAGCCCGACCCGATCCGCGAGGTGGTGCATGAGGATGTGCGGATCGACGTACACGAGACGCCCGCGCTGCGCACCAGCGTCTACCACACGCCGCACGGCGACCTGGTGCGGCAATGGGTGCTCAACGAGGATCGGGTGTGGCGGACCGTCCGCCCGCCGGTGCGCAGCCTGGATGATCTCAAGGCGATGACGTGGTACATGCGGCATCGGCACTATGAGTTCGATATCAACCGCTTCGATCAGGGTGACAGCTTCGTCGGCCCGCGCGGCTGGCCGCAGTTCTGGGTGCCCAAGAGTCCCTACCAGGCCCTGGCGCAGTGGTGGATGAGCCTGGAAGACCTGATCTACGCCCTGGCCGACGCGCCCGACGTGGTCGAGGCGGCGATGGCGGCCATCGATGCGTCGTATGACCCCCTTTACGAGCAGCTCATCGCCCACCGCCGGCGCGTCCGCATCGTCAACTTCGGCGAGAATCTGCACGAGCAGCTACTGAACCCCGCCTACTTCGACCGCTATTTCCTGCCCTGGTACCACAAGCGCAGCGGCCAGCTTCGCGCGGCCGGGATCTTCACGCACATCCACATCGACGGCTACTTCCGCGCGCTGCTGCCGCGGCTGCGCGACCTGCCGTTCGACGGCATCGAAGCCCTGACACCTCTGCCGCAGGGCGACATGCGTCTGGAGGAGATTGCCGAGCACATCGGGAACAAGGTGCTGCTCGACGGCATCCCGGCCGTGCTGTTCATGGACACCTACCCGCGCGAGCAGCTTATGGCGTGTGCCGAGCGGGTGGTGGAGCTGTTCGCCCCGCGGCTGATCCTGGGCGTGTCGGACGAAGTGCCCGAAGGCGCGGGGCGGGAGGCCATTGAGCGCGTGCGCCTGCTCAGCGACTGGTGCCGCGTGACGGCATACTGACCTCCATCAACGGCCCATGAACGAGCGCCTGTAAGGACACCGGACGCAATCAACGATCTTCACTTCTTCTATAATGCGGCACCCAGGTTCCATCTTTGTTGAGACGGCCGCTGACATGCCCCAACCGCCCCACCGCCCCGCTCCATCCGACCATCACACCACGCGACGTGATCGCTCGACAGCCGCGGCCGACACACAGCCGGCCCCGCCCCGCGATCCGCAGCGGGACGCCCGCAACCGCGACTTCGTCATCGCCGCTGCCCGACTCGTGACCGACCTGCACTGCGAGAACGCGCTGGTGTTCGACGTTCGCGGCCTGTCGGACATGACCGATTACATCCTGATCGCGTCGGGCACCAGCGACCGGCAGATCAAGTCGGTGGCCGACGACATTGAAGATCTGGCCGCGCGATCGGGCCTGGGCCGCCTGGGCCGCGAGCTGGACGGGCCGGCCAAGTGGCTGGTGCTCGACTTCGTCGACGCGGTGGTGCACCTCTTTGAACCGCAGACGCGGGCCCACTACGACCTGGAGATGCTCTGGGGCGATGCCGACCGCGTCACGTGGCGGCGCAACGGCGACGGACCCGACGACCAGCAGAACGAGCCGACCCCGGCCTGAGGCCACACGCCTTCCGCCTTCCGCCTTCCGTTCCCATGAAGCGTCCCAATCCCGCATTCGGCGTGCTGGTCACACTCATTTCGTGCGTGCTGTTCGCCGTTATGGGCGCGCTGATCCGTCAGGCTTCCACACTCGGGATCGACGCGTTCAAGACGGCGATGTTCCGCTTCGCCATCGGCCTCGCGGTGCTGGGCACGCTGGCGATGTCGCGGCGGATCACGCTGCGCTTCTTCGACAGCCCGCTGCTGTTCCTGCGCGGCCTGACCGGCGGGGCGGCCATCTTTCTGTTCTATCTGTCGATCGACAAGATCGGCATCGCCAAGGGCACGGTCATCAGCTATTCGTACAACGTCTTTGCCGTGCTCGGCAGCATGCTGCTGCTCAAGGAGCGTGTGGGCCCGCTGAAGTGGACGCTCATCCTCGCGTCGCTGGCGGGCATCGGCCTGATCGCGGCCGACAAGGGCGCCGCGGGCGGCTTCAGCATCAACATCTACGAATGGCTGGCCATCCTCGGCGCGGTGCTGTCGGGCGCGGCGGTGGTCATCATCAAGAAGCTCTGCGACACCGACTCGCCCTTCTCGATCTTCTTCGCCCAGAGCCTCGTCGGCTTCTGGCTGATGGTGATTCCCGCCAACCTCACGCCCGTCGATCTGGAATGGACCGGCGGCGTGCTGCTGCTGCTGATCGGGCTGACGGCCGCGGGCGGGCAACTGTGCATGACCACCGGCTACGCCCACCTGACGGTGGCCACGGCCGGCATCCTGGGCATGCTGGTGCCGGTGCTCAACACAGCCATCGGCGTGGTGCTCTTCCGCGAGCATCTCTCAGCCATGGGTCTGGCCGGCGTCGCGGTCGTCATCGCCACCTGCGCCCTGCTCGCCCTGCCGCGCCTCAACCACCGCAAACCCGACGACCCCATCGCCGCGTGAGCGTGCCATGGCGCTTATGCCGTCGTCACCGTGATCGTGGACCGTGTCACGCGCACGGCAATGTTGCGTCCCATGGCGAAGCGGCGCGTGCCGCCTTCGTTGTCGCGGACGGCGCGCAGGACGGCGTTGAGCTTGGCGCGGCCGAGGCGGTCGGCGGCGACGCCGGCGGCCCGCAGTTGCCGGCGCAGCCAGGCGGCCAGCACCGGCGCTGGAAGCTGTCGGGCGGTTGTGCGCGGCAATTGCACGTCGGGCAAAGCGGCCGCCTGGGCGGCGATCATGCGGCGAAGCTCGCGCAGGTGGTCGGCCGCGGCCGTGGCTTTCGCGGCCGCGTCGCCGCGCAGATCACGCAGCACCGGCAGCACGTCGCGCCGCAGCCGGGCCCGCCAGCGGGCCGCGTCGGCGTTGCTCGCGTCCTCGCACCAGCGCTGATCGATGGCGCGCAGAAAATCGAGCACCGTCGCGCGATCGACACCCAGCATCGGGCGGATGAGCCGCGTATCGGCTCCCGGTGTCAGCCGCCGCCGCCAGGCCATGCCCGACAGGCCGCGAACGCCGCTGCCGCGGATCAGGCGCATCAGCAGCGTCTCAAGCTGATCGTCGCCGTGATGGGCGACGGCGATATACGCGACGTCGCTTTCGGCCGCCATCTCAGCCAGAGCCGCATAGCGCAGCCGCCGGGCGGCCGCTTCGAGGTTGCCCCCCGCGGCCGCGGGCGCGACGTCGCGGCGAAGGGCGGGCAGATGCAGTTGGCCGGCGAGTGCGGCGACGCATTCGGCCTCGGCGTCGGCCTGGGGGCGCAGGTGGTGCTGGACATGGGCGACGGCGAGGTTCAGCCGCCAGCCGCGTCGCTGCGACAGCAGGTGCAAAGCCCGCAGGAGGGCGACGGAGTCGGCCCCGCCGCTGACGGCCACCAGCACGCGGGGGGGCGTGTCGGCCGATCGCCGCGCACCGCCGCAGACGCCGCACGGGCCGCGCAATGCCGCCGCGACGGCCTTGACAAGCGGATGGCGGCCGGCACTGGACGGGGCATGGTCCATGCCGCCATCGTACCCGCACCG
>CAZUUQ010000041.1:4488-7526 GCA_964622625.1 uncultured Phycisphaeraceae bacterium
TGCTGCTGACCACGAGCCTGCTGCGGATAATCCACGTCCGCCGCCGGCGGTCCCGTCAGGCGGGCCGGCTCATGCCCGAGGAGTTGCTCGAGCGCAACCGTCAGATGCGCGGCATGCAGGGCGACCTCGAACAGCTCATGACCGAAGTCGAGCAGCTTGCCCGCCGCTTCTCCGCCCAGCTCGACGCCAAGAGCCGCCGCCTCGAACGCCTCACCGCCGAGGCGGACGAGCGCATCGCCGCGCTGCTGAAACTTCAGGATCCGCACAGCCCGATCGTGGGGGGCGTCCAGGCGGCGCCGTCGCGCAAGGCGCAGACATCGGCCGCACGCGAAGACACCACGACGGTGGACGAGGATCAGGACGTCGATCCCCTGGCCGCGTCCGTCTACGACCTGGCCGACCAGGGCCTGAGCCCCGAGCAGATCGCCCGCAAACTCGGCGAGCATGCCGGCAAGGTGGAGCTGATCCTGGCCCTGCGGACGACGGCGTGAGGCCGTCGATCGCTGACGCGGCGGGCAAGCCCGCCCGCTGAATCATGAATCCCGAATCCTGACTCCCAACTTCCGGCTCCCGGCTCCCGACTCCCAACCCCTGACTCCTCTCTCCCCCCGTCACACATTGAACAGGAAGTGGCAGACGTCGCCGTCGCGCATGGCGTAGTCCTTGCCTTCGACGCGGAGTTTGCCGGCCGCCTTGATCGCGGCTTCGGACTTGTACCGGGCCAGGTCGTCGACGCTGAAGACCTCGACGCGGATGAAACCGCGCTGCAGGTCGCTGTGAATCGCGCCGGCCGCCTCGGGGGCCTTGGCGCCGATGGGGATGGTCCAGGCGCGGTTCTCCTTGTCGCCGGCCGTGAAGAAACTCTGCAAGCCCAGCACGTGATAGGCCGCCCGGGCCAGCACATTCAGCGCCGGCTCGGTCAGGCCCAGGCCCTGGAGCATCTCGCCGCGCTCGGATTCCTCCAGTTCGGCCAGTTCCGCTTCAAGCTTGGCACACACCGCCACGACCTCCGAGCCGCGCTCGGCCGCATAGGCGCGCAGGGCTTGCACATAGTCGTTGTCCGCCCCGATGTCTCCCTCGCCGATGTTGGCCACGTAGAGCACCGGCTTGGCCGTGAGCATGGCGAAACTACGGATGGCGCGGTGCTCCTCGTCGGTGAAGGTGACGCGGGACAGCGGCGTGCCGGCGCTGAGGGCGTCGACGCAGCGCTGCATCAGGGCGGCCCGCAGTCTGGCCTCCTTGTCGCCGGTGCGGGCCTTGCGCTCGGCGTTGCGCAGGGCGTTCTCGGCCACCTCGAGATCGGCGATGGCCAGCTCCGTCTCGACCTCCTCGGCATCGCGGGCGGGATCGACCACGTCGTTGATGTGCGGCAGATCGGGATCGTCGAAGCAGCGGACCACGTGCAGCAGGGCATCGACGTTGCGCAGGTGGCCGAGGAACTTGTTGCCCGTGCCCTTGCCCTCGCTGGCGCCGGCGACCAGGCCGGCCACGTCCACAAGCTGCATCGTCGCGGGCACGACCTTCCGCGTCTTGACGAACTGCCCGATCAGATCGAGCCGGGGGTCCGGAATCTTCACCACGCCGACGTTCGGCCGCGTGGCGTCGCCCGCCCCCTTGACGCCCAGGGCCGTCAGGGCGTTGAACAGCGTGGTCTTGCCGACGAAAGGCAGCCCGATGATGCCTGCTTCCATGGATGCTCAACCTCGTGCAAAAGGGCCATGATAGCCGGTTCGGCATGACCCGGCCGCTGGAACATTGCATTGGCCCGGCCGGACCTCTAGCATTGAATACAACCTGAAAGCGGCCGCCCGAACTCCGGATCACGACGACATGCTCTGGCAAACCGCCCTGCCTTCGCACTATCGCACGATGAGCGCCGACCAGCTCGCGCAGGCCATCGCCGCGCGCAAGGCCGAGCTGGGCGATCAGCTCGTGATCCTCGGCCACCATTACCAGCAGGACGAGGTGATCCAGTTCGCCGACTTCACCGGCGACAGCTTCAAGCTCAGCCAGCTCGCGGCCGAGCGCGTGCGCGGGGCGGGGGCGAAGTACGTCATCTTCCTGGGCGTACACTTCATGGCCGAGACGGCCGACATTCTCACCCCCGACGACGTGGCGGTGATCCTGCCCGACCTGGCGGCCGGCTGCTCCATGGCCGACATGGCCAACCACGACCAGACCGTCGACGCCTGGGAGCAGATCCACGAAGTGCTGGAGGCCCAGAGCTTCCGCGGGCGCGTGATTCCGATCTGCTACATGAACAGCTCGGCCGCGATCAAGGCGTTCTGCGGCGAGCACGGCGGGGCGGTCTGCACGTCAAGCAACTGCGACCGCGTCTTCGCGTGGGCCCTGGCCGGCGGCACGCAGGCGCTGCGGGAAGGCGAGCAGATCAAGATTCTGTTCCTGCCCGATCAGCACCTGGGCCGCAACACCGCCGCGGCCATGGGCTACGACGTGGCCACCGCCACGGCCGTGTGGGATCCGCTGGCCCCCGAAGGCCTTGGCGGACTTGATGAGGATGCGCTCGCGGCCGCGACGTTCCTGCTCTGGAAAGGCCACTGCTCCGTACACAAGCTGTTCCGGCCCGAGCACGTCGACCAGGTGCGGGCCGAGTGGCCCGACGTCACGGTGATCGTGCATCCGGAGTGCGAATACGAAGTCGTGCAGAAGGCGGACCTGTCCGGCTCGACCGAGGGGATTCTCAAGACGGTGCGGGCGGCGAAGCCCGGCTCGCGCTGGGCTGTGGGCACGGAAGTACACATGGTGAACCGGCTGGCCAACGAGGCGGCGCAGCGCGGCGTCCATGTCCGCATGCTCAGCGGCTGCCAGTGCCTGTGCACCACGATGTTCCGCATCGACATGCCGCACCTGTTGTGGGTCATGGATAACCTCGCGGCCGGCAAGGTCGTTAACCGGATCAGCGTACCGCCCGACGTGCAGCTAAACGCGTTGCTCGCCCTCAACCGCATGCTCGAACTCGTCGGCAGCGGCAACGTGCACCAGTCCGCCCCCGCCGCCGAGCCGCAGGGCGCGTGAGC
>CAZUUQ010000041.1:7626-24273 GCA_964622625.1 uncultured Phycisphaeraceae bacterium
TGGCGGGTTTAACGCTGCGCCTTGTTGAAGCCGTCGCTTCGCTCTACCCGCCCTACAACAGAACCATGGGCATGTGCTGTCACTCCGCCACAAGCATGTCAGTGCAAGGTCAAATGGCGAAAAACCACCCTGGCTGACGCGGGGTGGCACGGCGGCGCGGGGTCAGTAGCTGTTGCGTTTGCGCAGGGGGACGGCCGCGAGGTCGATATCGGCCAGGATTTTCGCCACGCGCGGGCCGGTGCGGCCGTCGCCGTAGGGGTGCTTCATGGCCCGGATGCGGGCGCGGGCGGCCCGGTCGATCGCTTCGGCCAGAGCGGCTGGATCGTCGTCGCAGTCAATCACATGGCGCGGCTTCTGCCGGCCGGCCTGGCGCGGGCCGACGTTCACGCACGGCACGCGCAGGGCGGCGGCCTCGATCAGCCCGGCCGAGGAGTTGCCCACGATCATGCCCGCACCGGCCAGCAGTTCCAGAAAACGCTGACGCGGCAGGTGCTCGACCATCTCGATGCCGCGCTCGATGATCGCCCCGCGGATGCCGCCAGCCCCGGGATCGTGGTTGGGCGCGAGTACGAGTCGATGCAGCGACGCCGTCGCATCCAGCACCCGGCCCATACGCCGATGCTCCACCGCGTCCAGGTCGCCCGTCGGGTGCATGAGCACAATGGCCTGCGGCGCGTCGGCCGCGGGCTTGACCGCCGCCAGGGCATCGATCGCCGGCGAGCCGACTTCAAACACGAAACGTTCATCCTCACCCATGCGCACCAGCCGCCGGGCACTCTGGGCGGTGGCGGGAAAGTGCAGATGCGCCAACTTGCTGGTCGCATGCCGCATGGCTTCGTCCGCCACACCCTCAGCCCGGTCGCCCCCGTGCAGATGCGCGACGCGCACGCCGCCGACCGATGCGGCCAGCGCGGCCGCGAGAGCTTCGATGCGGTCACCGAGCACGACGACGACGTCGGGTGTGGGCTTCATGGTCGTGAGCACTTCGCCGAAGCCGGTCACGCCCCGGCCCAGAGCGGCGACGTCGGCGGCGCGGCCGACGGCGCCCTTGTCCTGCATGGCTACCTTGGCATCGACGGCGATGCCCGCGGCCGTCACATCGCGCCAAGTGTCGGTCACCAGGTGCAGGCCGGCGAGCACGGTGCGCAGCACCAGCTCCTGGCGGGCGGCGACGGCGCGCATGACCGGCTCGAGCAGGCCGAAGTCCGCCCGGCTGCCGGTCACAACCAGGATGTATCGCGTCTGTCGCATAGGCCTCACAGGCACCAGCTTACAGCGCCACGTCGCCGTCGCGCAGCAGCCGGCCGGCCGGCACGTCGCGGCGCAGCGGCCGGCCGATGACGCGATCCAGCCAGGCCGCGGGCAGGCCCGTGCCGGGTCGCCGGATGATCAGGTCATCGCGATGCAGCGCCGCACCGGCATTCAGATCGCGCGTGGCCGCCAGGCTCTGACGTGAGACGCGGCGGACATCGTGTTCGCATTCGAGCACGCGTTTGTCGGCGCTGCCGCGCATGGACTCGGCGCGGCGCACGCCGCGGACGTAGTCGCGCAACTGGGCGGGCTCCAGGCTGGCGGCGTGGTCGGGGCCGGCGGCGGCGCGGTCATAGGTCAGGTGCTTTTCCAGGACGCACGCGCCGGCGGTGACGGCGAGCATGCCGGTGTCGACCGCGCTGGTGTGATCGCTGTAGCCACGGACGTAGCCCGGCGGCAGAGCGGCCATCGCCCCCAGTGTCGCGTCGGCGTCGGCGGTGGGATAACTGCTGACGCAGTGCAGCAGGGCGGCCGGAAGACGGCGCTCGCTGAGCCACGCGCCGAGGGCGGCCACCTCGGCGGCGTCGGCAGCGCCGGTGGAGATCAGCAGCGGCTTGCCGAGCGCGGCGACGGCCTCCAGCAGCGGTGTGTTGACGCAGTCAGGTGAGGCGAGTTTCGCGGCATCCACGTCGAGCGATCGCAGCCGGGGCGCCGCTTCGACACTGAAGCAGGTGACGATCAAGTGCAGCCCGCGCTGCCGGGCCGCGTCGCGGACAGCCGCGAAGTCGGCGTCGGACAGTTCCAGCCCTCGCAGCAGCGCGGCCGCGTCGGCAGCATGCTCACGCTGGTACACCGCAAGCTGGGCGTCGGCGCTGAGCAGCTCGTCGGTGCGGTAATACTGGAGCTTGACGGCATCGGCCCCGGCGGCCGCGGCTGCGTCCAGCAGGCGCAGGGCGCGGTCTAGCCGGCCGTCGTGATTTACACCCAGTTCGGCGATGACATACACGGGATGATCGCGGCCGACGGCGCGCGTGCCGATGTGCAGCACGGGCTGGGCATCACGGGCCACCAGCAGTGCCGCCGCGGCGATGGGCAGATCAGCGGCCGTATCGACATCAACCACCGATCCCGGCTCGGTGACGACGGCACGCTGATCGTCGCCGAGAAATGCGTGCGGGCGGCCGGGCGTGATGCGAAACAGACTGTCGCGGCGCACGGCGATGATCCCGCCGTCGAGCTGGTATGCGGGCGGCAGGTCCTGGCGGCGGTGCACTTCGTTGGGCTGATACTGGCCCAGCATGTCGCCGTCTGTGCCGCTGAGCGTGCGCATCCAGTACGGATGAGCCTTGCCCACGGGACAGACGCTTTGCACGCTGTCGCAGCCGGTATCCGCCAGCTTCGCCACGGCCCGGGCGATCAGGTCCGCCGGACGCACGGGCACATTGGCGTAGAGAATCACCACGGCATCGAAATGCTGACGCTCGCGCGCTTCGGCCTGCTGCACCGCGTGACGCACAGCCGCGTCGACGGCCGCGGCATCACCAGCCAGATCAGCCGGCCGCTCGATGACAGGCACCCCCATCGCGCACGCCGCCGCCGCGATCTCCCGGCCATCGGTGCTGACGACGACGCGCTGTACGTGGCCGCCGCGCTGCGCCGCCAGCGCCTGATCCAGCGTCCACGCGATCATCGGCCGGCCCGCAAGCGGCAGCACGTTTTTGTCGGGCAGGCCCTTGCTGCCGGCGCGGCCCAGGATGACGCAGAGTGTGTTCAAGGCGGGCTCGTCACGGTATACGACAATCGATCACGGGCGATGCCATTCCGTGCAGGTGCCGCACAACGCCAGTTCTTCGTGGCGGCCGGCGCGGTGCAGGGCGCGGCGGCGCATCAGCGTCTGCCACGCGGCCGCAAGATCTGCCGCATCGCCGGCCGGCGCGCCTCCGAACCAGTCCTGATCGCACCCGGCCACGCGGCCGTCGCTGTTTATGGTCATGCGCGTCTCGATCTGGCGGCAGGGTCCGCGTCGCGGCGGGTGCATGGGCACGGGGCCGGCCAGCGGCGACAGGTCGTGGCCGTCGGCGCTGCGCCCGGACTGGGCCGGTTCGATCACGGCATGGCCGGCGTAGTGCGTCCAACGATCGAAAAACAACTCCATGTCCGCCAGCGTGTCATGCGTCTTGACCAGTCGCGGTATCACCCACGGCAGGCCGGCGGGCTGACCGTGCTCGCGCACGCGGCGGTTGCGCTCGTTGAGCAGACGTTCGATGCGGGTCATCACCTGCTCATACGAGGGCGCGCCCATGACCTGTTCGTAGGTCCGCGGCGAGTCGGCATTGAGGCGGACGCTGAGGATGTCGATAGGCAGGTCGAACAGGCTGAACAGCGCGTCGTCATCGATCAGCAGGTCGGTCTCGACGGCGATGCAGCAGACGCCCGCGTCCCTCGCGGCCTGAATGATCGCGGCAAAGTCATCGTGCAGCAGCGGGTCTCCGAGGTGGCCGACCATCACCGGGCAGCCGGGCCAGGCGGCGATCTGCTCAAAAACGCGGCGGGCGGCGGGCAGGTCCATGTCGGGCCGATCGAGTCGGACGTGGTGCTGGGGCACGATCGGGCCGACGGCGGCGCGGCGAGGCGTGATCTCAACGCGGACCCATTGCGGCGAGGCCGGCGGGTTATCGCCCAGGTAATCAATGACCGCGGCCGCGAGCGTCGGCGCATCGGCGTCGGCGCGGTCCGCCAGCGTGTCCATGAGCGAGATCGATTCGGGATGGTCGTAGATGAGCCGTGCGTGACAGTCGCGGATGGCCGGGGCGACCTGCACGCAGACGTCCTTGCCGATGGGGTCGGCCTGGGGCGAAGAGGGCTTGTAGGCCAGCGTCGGCCCGAAGCCGCTGCCGGGATGCGCGGCCAGTTTTTCGAGAAAGCCGCGTTCGACGGCGACGCCCGCGAGTCCCGGGGCGGCCTGCGAGAAGACCATGGGCATCTCGCTGGGGTGGCGGCGATGCACGTCGAGGATGCGGCCGCACAGATCCGCATCGACCCACGGCCAGTCGGCGCCGATGAGCAGGGCGGACTCGGCGCCGACCTGGGTCATCGCGGTGACCAGCGGCGCGGCCGGGAGCAGTTCGTCGTAGCAGGTCATGCCGCCCGGCCCGCCGCGCCACGACCGGGGGGCCCAGAGGCGCGCGGTCCGGCGCATCGGGGTGAAAGGATCGGTCCAGGCCGCGTCATCCGCCTCGACGAACGCGACCGACTTCGTCTCGGCGCCGGGCAGCAGCTCGCGCACGGCGGCACCGCGACGATGGACGATCACCACCTGGTCGATGCCGTGAACTGCGGCCGCGCGTACGACCACGTGACTGAGCACGGTGCGCCCGCCCAGTGCGTGACCGACACGCGCCGGCAGGCCGAGGCCGCCTTCGTTGAAGTTCACGGGGATGAGGGCGATGGCCTGTGGCATGGAAAGAAGCAGGAATAGTCACCACAGAGAACACAGAGGGCGCAGAGAAAACGCTATGTCATGTTGACTTGTTCTTCTCTCGGCGATCTCTGTGTTCTCTGTGGTAAGTTCTGTTGGTCGATGGTGGTCGCGGTACTGCGACGGTGTCGGGTGATGCGCTGGTTGAGGCGGTCCTGGGCCTGGCGGAAGATGGCGTGCAGTTCGTCGCAGGCTTCGACGAGCAGTTCGACGTTGGCCTTGTCGCGCTTCATGCGGGCGATCTGGCGATCGTTCGGATCGTCGCCGGCGTGGCTGATGGCGCGATCGGCGCGGGCGCGACGGAACGCGCCGAGAGTGTTCATGTCGTTGACCAGGTTGAACACCGCGCCCAAGCGGCCCTGCACGCGGTCGCGGTTGCGCGCCACCTGCTGGTACAGCTCATTGACACGGCGGGGCTGATCGTGATGAGCGATCATGTCCTCGAGCAGACCGACGGTCTTCTGCGAGACGCGGCGCATCTCGCGCAGCTCGTCGAGGCGCCGGCCGAGTATGCGGGCGGCCGCGTTGAGCCGATCCGCGTCGAGATGTCGCGGCGGCACGGGAAGCCGCGGCGCGGGCCGCGTCGCATGCTCCGCCAGCGCGTCAGCGAGCGACATCGTCCGCGTATGGGCCTTGGGCAGGCCGCCTTCCGTGGCGTCGATCACCGTCGCCTCGCACGCGGCGAAGTCGCGCTCGAACTGCTTCAGATACGTCAGCATCTGCTCATCGCTGAACGCCGGCCGGCCGTGGATGTCCTGAAGCTTGTGCAGGCTGCCGCGATGCCGCACGATCCGCTGCCACTCCATCATTTCCAGCGTATTGAAAGGCCCAAGCTCATTGGCCCAGACCTGGTGGATGGCTGTACCGGGGCAGTAATACAGCCCGTCGCTGAAGCCCAGGTCCTGACCGACCATGATGATCGGGTCGCAGCCCAGGTGCTGCGCGACGTAGAACGACAGATGCGCGACCGTCGAGCCGTATGGGATCGCAATCCGCGGCCGGGCCTGCTCGCCCAGCAGCGTGTCCAGAAAGCGGCTCTGCGTGACGCGAACCGGTCCGGGAAAGCTGTCCAGAATCGCGTGGTTGGCCAGCGGCTGGGCGATGAGCGTCACGTCGGGCAGTTCGGGCAGGCCCTCGTAGAAGCGGCGGGAGATTTCATGGTAGTCGAGCGCGGTGACGAAGTCCGGGCGAATGCCGCGATCCAGCAGCGGGCGCAGCGTGGTCTGGGCGGTGATGACGATGACACGGCTGCGCACCCGCGGATCGCGCAGCAGGTCGATGTTCTTCACGAGGCTCGGTCCGGCGCTGACGCAGACAGCCGGGATGCCGGCCGCGGCCTGGTGCAGCTCGTTGACGTCGGCGCCGGCGGCGTACTCGGCGAGGTTGAACAGGAAATTCTCGGCTGTCCGTGTGGCGTTGACCATCGCGGTGGCGAGCTGTGTACGGCAGTAGGCGATGGTGTCGGTGACGACTTTGCTGAACGCAGCGACCTTGTCACCGTGCCGGCCGCGAAGTGACGGATGGGTCAGCAGCACCGTGCCGATGGTCAGCAGGCCGAGATTGCTCTCGACACGCTGCATCAGACCCGCACGGTCCATGTGCTCATCGGCCAGGATGACGTGCGGCTGGCCGATCCACGCGGTGTGGTCGATGCGTTCGAGCACCGCCCGCAGCAGGTTGAGGTCCGGCTCGAAGACGATGACGCGGCTGTCGGGTCCGGCCTTCCTGGCCGCGAGGGCGGCGTGGTAGCCCAGGCCCATGCCCAGCAGGACGACGCCGGCGTTCTTCGCGAAATCGGCTTTCTCAAGGAAACGCTCCGCCTCGGACATGGGGTCGAAGCGACTGGCCAGGGCGACGCTGCGGCCATCGTGTTCACCCTCGATATCAAGCGTCGCGGTCAGCGGTCCGGCTTTGGACGGCAGCCAGTTCAGGGCGGCTGGCGCGGCTGCGGCGATGCGCCGGGCCAAAGCCGGGTCCACCTGCCGCAGACGGGCGAGGTTGGCTTCGAGCGTCGGTGAGGCGTGGCCCGCGTCTTCCATGACCGATCCGTGAAAGGTGAGCCGCAGCCATCCTGACCACGGTGCTGCAGACAGACTACCGTGCTTTCGCCCGTTGTGCACGCCGGATGCCGCATCAAACCGCTTTGCCGCCGGCGACCACGGCTGCGATGATGAAGCGAATATGCCTGCCGATCCGCCGTTGCTGAGCCATTACCTGTTTGAGCAGCCGCTGCCCGCGGTCGCGGCTCTGCTCCTCCTTACCGGTCTGGTCGTGATGGCCGCTATGCGCCGCGGCAGCAAAGCGCTGCTCGTCGGCGCGCTGATTGCCGGCCCGCTGCTCAGCACGTGCGTTCCGCTGATGGCCGCCCTGGTGACCACGCCGCGGGAGCAGGTCATCATCCGCACGCGCCAGCTTGTCGCGGCCACCGCACCGCACGATGCCGCGGCATTGGACCGCCTGCTGGCCGCCGATGCGGTGCTGCTCGGCCCCGAAGGCGGCGCGTGGCTGACGCGGGCGCAGTTCGATCCGGTCATTGAACAGGTGCTGCAGCGCTACGCCATCAGCGACAATCAGGTTCGCGTGCTCGGCGCCGACATCGTCGGCGCCGCTGGCGGCGGCCGCGTGCTGATCGACGTCAGCACGCGGGTTGCCAGCGAGCTTTACGGCGAACGACAGCTCCAGACCCGCTGGCTGATCGAGTGGCTGCGGCCGGTCGACGCAAGCGACCCCGATGCCTGGCGGGTCATACGTGTGCGCTGGCTGGCGCATCCGGGCGCTGCGGCCGTGTCGCCGCAACGCGAACTCTGGTCACAGGCCGGATAGGATTCACCTGCCGCCGCGCATTGCCAATGGCGCGCACGCTGGAGACATACGATGCCTCGCACACATTCACATGACCCATCGATTTTTCTGGTTGCGGCCGTCAGCGTGGGGTTGTTGTGCGTCGTGCTGTGCGATACGGGGAGCGGGCAGGCCGAGACGATCAACCTGCAGCCGCGATTCGAGGCGGGTCGCACGGCGCGCTACAGTCTCTGGTCGCAGCGCGACAGCCGCATGGACGTGAACTTCGCCGGCCGCCAGCAGACCTTCGAACGCAGTACCGTGGTCGAAGGCGAAGCAACCTGGACCGTGGAGCGCGTCCATACCGATGGTTCGGCCCGCTGCAAGCTGGTGCTCGACTGGCTGGCGGTGACGATGACAACACCGGACGGCGAGCGCATCGCCGCGGACAGCCGCCGCGGCGTCGGCGATGTGCCCGGCCTGGACGAAGCGGTCACCGCTTTGACGCAGACGCCGCTGAGCTATGAGGTCGGTCCCGATGCCGTGATCCGCCGCGTCGACGGCCTTCGCGACGTGCATCGCAAGCTCAAGAACCTGCCGCCCGATGCCTTCACAGAGGCCGACCTCATGGAGATCGCCTACGATCTGGCCATCGTCGGCAACGCACCGTCAGACGCCCGACCCGGCACCCGCTGGCGACACGAACTGGAGCGATCGCACGAATTGGGCGTCTTCGATGTGCGCATGGACTACGAGCTGGCAGGCACGGAATGGATCGCAGGGCAGGAGCTCGCCCACCTGCAGGGGCGCGGCCAGCTTCGTTTTGAGGCCAAAAATGACGACGGCAACACGCAAGTCGACGTTGTGCTGCGTGATCCAACCTGTGAAGAGCAGGTGATGTGGGATCCGCATCGCGGGGAAGTCGTCGGCCGCAACGAGTCGCGCGCTTACACGCTGGCGATGACCATCCAGGTAGGCGATCAGCAGACCGTCCGACAGACGCTGACAGAAACGGTCCAGGGGCAGGCCTTGCGCATTGCCGAGGAGTGACGTCCCGTCCATATCAAGCCGGGACCGACGGTCGCAATCGCGACACTTGGCCGCTCACCGCCGCCCCGAGCTCCTAGACCTTCGTCCGGAATCCCATCGCCCGCAGCGCGCACCAGCCGCACCAGCCCTCGAAGATCTGAAATGCGCCCACGAGCACCGCTGCCGCGCCCGCGACCCAGGGCCAGACGCCTTGCACCAACCCGGCGGCCGCGCTCAACGTCAAGATCACGCCAATCATCGCTGCGATGAGGCCGCTGACCAGCCTCACCCTCTTTCCACGGGCGTCAATGTTGCATTGCATGCGCGATTCCAGGCCGCCCGGCGTACCCGGCTCCTGTCTCATGGCCGCGGATGATGGTCACGGATGACTTTCTTGAGGCGACCGCGATCGACGTGTGTATAGATCTGTGTGGTGCGTATGTTGGCGTGCCCGAGCAGTTCCTGCACCAGGCGCAGATCGGCGCCGCCGGCCAGCAGATGCGTGGCGAATGAGTGGCGCAGCCTGTGGGGATGTACGTTGGCCAGTCCGGCACGACGGGCGTGCTTCTCGACCAGTTGCCACACCACCACGCGTGTGATCGGCCGACCCGTGCGTGACAGCAGCAGGCGATCCGTCGGGCGCTGCGCACACACCAGGCGCGGCCGCAGGTCTTCCTGGTATCGCTGTATGGCCGCAACGGCCGGCCTGCCCATCGGCACGATCCGCTCACGGCCGCCCTTGCCGATCACCCGGAGCACTTCCAGATCCGGCAACACGCGATCGAGCGTCAGGTCGGCCGCCTCGCTGGCTCGCAGACCGGAAGCGTAGAGCAGTTCCAGCAGCGCCACGTCACGCAGGTACAACGCGTCGTCCGGCTGCGGTGCTGCGAGGATGCGCTGTATCTGTTCAAGACTCAACGCGCCCGGCACCTTCTGCCAGGGCCGTGGCTGCACAAGCTGATCCGCGGCATTGCGGGTCGCCAAGCCATTGGCTTCGAGAAAACGGCAGAAGACACGGATCGTCGCCACGTGGCGGGCAATGCTCGAAATGGCCAGACCGCGCTGCGCCAGGCCCGTCAGGTGATCCACAAGCCGGCCATGGTCCAGATCGCCCCAGGCCGCAATCCCTCGCTCGAGCAGCCATTGCCGCAGCGCGAGCAGGTCGGCCGCGTAGGCCTCGAGCGTCGCCCGCGCAAAACCGCACTCGATGCGGCAATAGCCCAGAAAGTCGCGCAGGCCCGCATCCAGCGGCGACGGGACGGCGGGCGGTCGTCCGTTCGCCGGAAACGCGTCTGCACGCCGCGCTCCCGCAGGCAAATCCGAGACGGCTGAACGCGACATGGGCCGGACATTGCTCATAGGAATCCGGACCCTCCTGCCAACACGCACAGGAGCTTCTGTACCGCGCCATCGGCCGCGAAAATGCGCTCCCTGCCGCTGTTATCGGCCACAGCGACGCGGCGACGTGAACCGGTCCACGTCCAGCTCATCGTTTTGCACCAGGGGCCAACCGGACTAGAATTGGCTGGCCCGGCAGCGGATCGGCCCCGCGGCCTCTGTCGGGCGTGTTCGACCTTCAAGGCCGGCATAGCTCAGTTGGTTAGAGCGAGGGATTCATAAGCCCTAGGTCGGTGGTTCGAGTCCACCTGCCGGCATTCCACTCGATGACATGGCGTCCTGGCGGCTCTATCCGCCGCCAACGAGCGTCACGACTTCGACGGTGTCTCCGTCAGCCAGCTTGGTCTGCTCATGCTCACTACGGGGCACGACGCAGCGGTTGACCTCGACGGCCACGGCGGCACGGCTCAGGCCCAGTTCGGCCACGAGATCACTGACCGTGTGAACGGAGTCAAAGCGTCTTTTTTCACCGTTGAGAAGCAACTGCACAGTGGACCTCCAGACAGCGAGGGCTGCCAGCAGTCTAGCCGCCAAATCCCGGTCAAACACACAAAGGGGACTGGTCGCAACGTTCGCCGGTGACTATCCTGAGCACAGGGTGACGTGGCAGCGACTGCCGCAGGGCCGCTTATCTGCCTCCCGATCCCGGGATCTGTCAGCCGACCTTGACGTTGGTCTTTCACCGAGAATTGTCATGCGCAGCATGAAAGAAGCCATCACAAGCCGGACGTATGATCTGTGGTCCAAGTTTTACGACTGCACGTTCGGCCGCCTGGTCGAACGACGCCAGCAGGCGGCCTTGGCGCACCTGCCGCTGAAACCCGGCGATCGTGTGCTGGATATGGGCGTGGGCACGGGCATGACCCTGCCGCATTACCCACATGATGTGCGCGTGGTGGGTTTCGACCTCAGTCAGGGCATGCTGGCGGAGGCGGCGGCCAAGTGCCGTCAACAGGCACTGGACCACTGTCGGCTTGTCCGCGGGGACGCGATGTTCCCGCCCTTCGCTCCGCAAAGCTTTGACCACATCGTCATCTGCCACACCATCAGCGTCGTCAGCGATCCCAGACGTCTGCTGAAGTGGGCCCAGCAGCTGGTTCGCCCCGGCGGCACGATTGTGGTGCTCAACCACTTCCAGTCGACCTGGCCGGTGATGGCGCTGTTCGAGCGGTGGCTCAACCCGGTATTCGTGAAGATCGGTTGGCGCAGCGATCTGGCGCTGGAAGATGTGCTCGAAGGCAGCGAGCTGACGATGACCTACGGCTTCAAGCTGCGCAGCTTCGATATCTGGCGCATCGTCGTGCTCGAGCAGACGGCCCACGCCGCGCCAGCGGGTGGCGGCGAACCAAGCAGCCGCGTTGCGACGCGGCCCTCCGGCCGGCCCCGCCAACTCGATCCCGTGGGCGTCTGAAGACAATTCCCGCCCGCCTCCTGTCGACCGCGGTCCGGTTGCCCGGCCTGAGGGGCGACTTATAATCGCCGCCAGTCAACACGGGTCCGCACAAGCCGTCCCATGAAGCAACACACCGCCCGCGGCCCGCATGTCGGGCCGCCCCTTTTTTCGCCGCGAACACCCCGGCCCACGGCCGCACGCACGGCCATGCGCATGATCGCGCCGATGGCGGCGGCATCGCTGGTGCTTCTGATGGCCGCCTTCACCACCTGGGCGACGGGTGTTGTCGACGATGACGCGGTGCTCGCGGCCCGGCGGATCCGGGCCTGGCATGAGCCTCTTGAGGATGGGCCGGCGCGCCAGTGGCTGCTGCTGGACGACGACGTGCGCCTCCAGATCGGCCCCTACGCCTTCCGGGCCGACCGCGCGGCGGCGCGCATCGATCGAGGCGCGGCGGCGGATGACGACAGCCGACCGGTGCATCAAATCATGTTCTGGCTGGACGGCGCCCGTCCGCTGGGGGGCCGCACCGCCGTCTGGGCCGAGGCTTCGCGCCTGCTGGTGACGGTCGCGACGCGCGGCGAGGTTCAGCTTCAAACCGACCTGCTCGACCCCAGGCCCGCGCCTGACGATGTGCTCGTGCAGCAGGCGCGGGCCCGCTTTGCCGCCCATCTGACCGGTGAGCCCATGGCTGAACCTGTGCAGGCCGAGGCCATGCTTCGCCCGGGGCAGGTTCTGTCTGACGCGGCGGGTGCGTCGGCGCGCCGCTTGTCGCGTTTGCCCGTCGCGCCAATCGACCGCGCCTGGAGCGAGAAGGATGATCAAAGCGTGCTGCCGGCGAACGCCGCGATCAGTTTCGGCGCCCAACGGGTGATCTACCAGGCCGCCTATGCCGATCGACCTCAACCGGCTCTGCTGCTGATCGGCGACGTCCGCCTCCTGCTGGAGCAGCGCGGCGGTGACGGTGCGTCTCAAGGGCGCAGCATGTCGCTTCAGGCGGGCAATGTGGTCATCCTGCTGCGCAGCGGCGCCGACGCGGCGGCGCTGGAGGCCGGCACCATCCGGAATCGTGTCCTCGATGCCGGTCAGATTGAGGGCATTTATCTCGAGGACAACGTGATTGCCACGGACGGCGAGTTCACGGTGCGGGCGCCGCGCGTGTACTACGATGTGACGACGGACCGAGCGGTACTGCTGGAAGCGGTG
Source organism: uncultured Phycisphaeraceae bacterium (assembly GCA_964622625.1). Taxonomy (GTDB): domain Bacteria; phylum Planctomycetota; class Phycisphaerae; order Phycisphaerales; family Phycisphaeraceae; genus CAZCWM01. The sequence goes on from CAZUUQ010000041.1 coordinate 20,163, forward strand.
CTTTTCACCTACGATGTGGAGCGCGAGCTTCCGCTGTATTTGCGGGCGTCGGAGCTGCATCAGGAAGCCCGGCGGCGCTGGGAGGGGCGTGACACGCTGCTGACCACCAGCGCTTTCGCGCAACCGCACGTGGCGATCGGGGCTTCAAAGTTGACCATTGAACAGCCCTCACGCGACGAGAAGTCCGATACGGCCACTCGCTTCACAGCCCGCGACGCTACGGTGCGCGTGGGCGACTTGCCGGTGTTCTACTGGCCCGCTCTCGCAGGCCGCGCCGGCGCTATCCCGCTGCGCAATGCGAGTGTCGGTCACGATCGCCGCGACGGCGTCCAGGTTCGCACGACCTGGGACGTGTTCGCTCTGGCGGATCACGAGCCGCCAACCGGCGTGACGCTGGACGGGCGCCTCGACTACCTGGGCCGCCGCGGACCCGGACTGGGTCTGGACCTGGATTACCAGAGGCCGACGCTGTTGGGCAGGTTTCGCGGGTACGGCCTGTTCAACGACCAGGGGGACGACGACGTGGGCGGCCGCATGGAAGTCGAGCCGGACGACCCGGTGCGCGGTTTCGTCCGCTGGCAGCACCGCCAATACGTTCTGGCAGGCTGGGAAATGTCGCTGGAAGGCGCTTACGTTTCCGACCCGATGTTCCTCGAGCACTTCGAGCCGCAGGAAGCGTACACCGCCAAGCCTTACGAAACGTCGCTCTATCTGAAGCGCCAGAACGATGACTGGGCGCTGACGTTCCTGACCTCGTCGCAGCTCAACGACTTTTCGCCGCAACTGACGACGCTGCAAACCCCCGGCTATGACGTCCAGAAGCTGCCGGAGCTGGCATACCACCGCATTGGCACAGACCTGCTGGATCAGCGTCTGACGTATTACAGTGATACGCGGGCTTCGCACATGCGGATTCTCGCCGGCCGCGACGCGCCGATCGACCGCGGCTTCACCACGGCCCAGAGCCTCGCGCTGTTCGGCATCGCCGCCAACACCACGTCCTTTGACACGAGTTTTGACGCGATGGGTGTGCCTGACGACTCCGTGCTGCGCATCGACAGCCGGCACGAACTGCAGGCGCCGATGCACTGGGGCCACCTTAATGTGACGCCTTATGTCGCGGGCCGCGTCACCGCCTACGACAATGATTTCTCCTCCTACGACCCCGATGCCGAGAACATGCGCCTATGGGGCAGCGGCGGCATGCGCCTGCACACCGCCTTTGCCCGGACCTATCCCGACGCGAATATACCGGCCCTGGATGTACACCAACTGCGCCACGTCATCGAGCCGGAGGCCGATCTCTTCTACGCCGGCTCGACGGTCGATCCCGGTGCGTATCCGGTATATGACGCCGACGTGGAATCGATCGCCGAGGGCTGGGGCATTCGCCTTGGCGTGCGCCAGACGCTCCAGACCAAGCGAGGGGGCATCGGCCGCTGGCGCAACGTCGATTGGATCGTGTTCCACAACGAGTTGGTGCTTCGCGGTCGTGATGCCGATGTCGATGCGGACGTGCCCCGTCACTTCGCTTACCGTCCCGAATACGGCCGCGGCGGCGATCACGTGCACAGTGAACTGATGTGGATGGTCACAGACGCCCTGGCCCTGGTGGGCGAAACGACCTACGGCCTGGAGGACCAGCACATGGAGCGGTGGCGTGTCGGCGCCGTCATGGAGCATACCCGCCAGCTTTCAAGCTTCGTGACCTACAGCCAGATCACCGACCTGGACAGCCGGCTGTTGGCCTACGGCTTTACGTACCGCATCAGCTCCAAGTATGCGATGCATATGCGTCATACGCTCGATCTGGACGGCAGCGAGACGTCACGGGAACTCGACATTACCCTGGAGCGACGGCTGCCGCAGTTTCTTCTGCTGCTCAGCGCTGGTTTCGACCAGATCGACGATACGCAGAGCATCCTGGTGCAACTCCGCCCGCTGGGTCTCGGCGGCGGGCCCATGCTGGAGCCGGGACCGCTGGCATTCGACTGACCCGCGGCGCGTCAACCCCTCGTGCGTCAGCGGATATAATGATTTATTCCCCATCGCGCAGCGTTACGCGGCGGGTCGTTTCAGTCTGGTGTTCCACCTCGGAGACGTCACGCGATGCTGAGGTTCTTCCGCAAGTATCTGCTCAACAAATGGGTTCTGGCCATCGGCGGCTCGCTGCTGATGGTGGTGTTCCTGCTGCCGATGGGTGCTGGTGGTTTCGGATCAGGCGGGCAGAACCCCGTGATCGGTCGCTTTATGCCCAGCGGCGAGCGCGTCCGCGCCTCGGATCTGGAGATGGCGCGAGCGCAGCTTCAGGTGCTCGAACGGATTTCCCCCATCCTGCGCGTCACCGCGACGACATCCAACGATGAACTGATGCAGTGGGTGCTGCTCAAGCGCGCTGCCGAGAAGTCCGGCCTTGCTGTCAGCCAGGAGCAGGCGGTGCTGCTGCTGGGGGAACTGGGGCGGGCCATGGACAACCCGGCGGAAATCGCGCGGCAGATGGGCACGTCCGAGGCCATGGTCATCCAGACGCTCCGCGATTACGGCGCCGTTGCCCTGTACAGGGAACTGGCTCTGGGCCAGAGCCACTTGCCGCTGCACCAGCGTGTGCGGCAATACACCAGTATTGCGATGGCCAGCGGCCTGGCGGCGGCGCCGCAAGCGCCGATGCTGCTGCCTCCACGTGTCAGCACTCCGCTGATCGAACGCTTTGTTTATGAGCAGGGTTCGAGCCTGCAGGTGAGCATGGTGCAGGTGGCGGCGGATCGCTACATCGACCAGGCGCCGGAGCCCGACGAAGCTCAGATCACGGCGTTGTACGATCAGTACCGCGACCATCTGCCGGGCACGTCCGAACCGTATGGCTTCGGTTACCGTTCGCCGCGGCGGGTCAAGGTCGAGTATCTGACAATCCCGGCGCCCCGCATCTCGGACCAGGTGCAATTCAGCGAAGCCGACGCCCTGGCCTACTTCGCGGCCAACCGTGACCGCTTTCAGGGATTCGACGCCGGCGCTTCGAATACCGACGCCTATCTGATCGTCCGCGATCAGGTGTTGGCCGCCTACGTGCGGGAGCAAGCTGAGGAACTGGCACAACGCATCGTGGCCCGGGCGCGGGCGATGATGATCGTGGACCTGCGCCGCTTCGACCGCACCGACGGTTACATGGCGATCCCCGACGACTATCAGCCGCTGCCGCTGGCGCAAGTCGCCGAGACGATCGAGCAGGAGTTCGGCATCCGGCCGAATGTCTCGATTCGCGATCAACAATGGCTCGATGCCCAGCACTTGAGTCTGCTGCCGGGCATCGGCGAGGCATGGCTGCTGACGCCGCAATTTGAAGCGCCTTTCGCGGCCTACGTCATGAGCGCGCGCGAGGTTGAACCGGCCGACAGCCGCCTGTTGACCGAACGGCTGCAGGTGAATGCCCCCAGCCGCGGGCTGAAGGACGCCGCGGGCAACCACTACGTCTTCCGGCTGCTCGACGCGGCCTCGCAGCGTTCGCCGCAGTCGCTGGATGAAGTGCGGCAGCAGGTGGTGCACGATGCCCGGCTGCTGGCGGCTTATCAGAAGCTGGTCAGCCAGGCGGGCGACTGGCTGGCCAAGGCGCGGCAAGAGGGGTTGGCGTCCCTTGCGGCGGATCTTGGCGCCGACATCCACACCCCGGCCGCGTTCACCCGTAATGAGATGACGGCACAGGGAACACTGCAACCACCGATGATCCCGGGCATCGGTCGCAATGCCTCCTTTGTCCGCCAGATCTTCAGCGCCGCCGATGCATTGATCGGTGACCAGCCTGTGCGTCAGCTCCCTGAGGCTGGCCGCATCACCACGGTCCCCGTCGCCGCGACCACCAGTCTCTACGTGGTGCGCATCGACGACGTGTCGGCCGTCACGGCCGCGCAACTGGCCGAGCAGACCAACAGTCCCATGATGCCGATACTGATAGGCCTCCTGCTGCGGCCCGAGGGAACGGAAGATCCGCTGTCGATCGCGGTGCTCTCGCGGCGGCTGGGCTACATCAATGCCGCGAACCGCGGCGAGGAAACGTCGAATGACGTTGCCCCGCCGGCATCGTCAACGGAAGACGCGACGTGATCATGCCGGTCACTAG
>CAZUUQ010000042.1:0-13999 GCA_964622625.1 uncultured Phycisphaeraceae bacterium
CCGGCCAATCACGCCGGCCAGCGAACCCGGGCCAGCCCGTCTATCGGGCCGGGATGTCCAGGGCGTGCAGCAGGGCGTTGCCCTGGGCGTCGGTCGCCCGCAGCACCACCACGTGCGGCCCGGGCGAAAGATCGGCAATTGTAACGGTCACGCTCTCGCGTGTCGAGTCGTAGATCAGGTCGTCAGGCAGCACCGGCTGGAAGTCGTCGGTCGCGTTGAGGCCGTAGCGCACCTCCCGGATCGGCGACAGGTCGTCGCGGAACGCGGCGGTGATGGTGACGACTTCGCCGATGCGGGTGACGGTGGGGGCCGTCTCCAGACGCGGCGGGGTGTTGTCCACGACGATCGGATCGCTCAGTCTGGCCGCGGTCAGGGCCATGGTCCCCGGGTTGTCCGGGCTGTCCGACGCCGTCAGCCGCACGATGTACCGTCCGTCGGCCGCCCGGCGGGTGTCCCAGGTGAAGCGTGTTTCAGTCACCTTCTCCGCCAGCGGCAACCAGACCGTCGCGTCGGCGGGGCGGTATTCGAGGCTGTAGGTCAGCTTGTCCTTGTTCGGGTCGGCCGCCTCCCATTCGAGTTCCAGATTGAACTGCGGCTTGGGGTCGGCCGATTCGTCGCGATCGGCTGCATACTTCGTGGTCAGCGACTTGATGCTCGGCCGCAGGTTGGGCACCACCCGCGTCAACCGCACCTGGCCCACACTCGGGCCGGCCTGACCGTCGCCGCGCAGCACCAGTCGGTACTGCACGAACCGCGCCGGCGGACTGTCCACGCGCAGCGCCCGCGGCGCCAGCGGGCCGGCCTCGGCGACGTCCAGCGTCACCAGCTCGGTCCACGGCGACCAGAAGCGGTCGTCGGCCTTCGACACGTTGCCGCTGCGGGTCTGCACCGCCACGGCCGCGCCGGCCGGCGTCGTCGCCGTCACGTGCATCATGCCCCACAGGGCGATCTGACCGGCATCGAGCGGCTGACTGGTGAAGCGTCCCTCGGCCGCGCGTCGCCCGTCGACCGTCAGCAGTCTCGCCGGATTCGCCGTCGCCGCCAGCAGGGCGCCTTCGCCATCACCGTCGCGGCGCAGCAGCGTCGTGATCTGCTCGGCCTCCAGCTTGACCAGCCTCGCCACTTCACCGGTCTGCGGCGTCAGGCGGAAGAGCTGGCCTTCGTTGCCCGTGGCCGCCAGCAGCGACAGCGGCTGATCGCCGTCGGTGCGCGGCTCCTCCATCAGGGCCAGGATCATCACCGATTCGCGCATCACCTCGCTGACAAAGCCGTCGCCGTCCAGGCGATAGACCGCATTGCCTTCGGCCGGCTGCGCCGGCCCACCCGCGCGCAGGGGGCGCTCCCGTGCCGGTGGTTGATCGGTCGTCGCGCCGGTGGCGTCGCGCCGGCTGCCGTCGGCCCGCACCGTGCCGCTGCGCCGCGCGTCGAGCAGACGCTGGCGGATCACCTGCCGCAATGCGTCGCGCTGCTGCGGTGTCGGACCGATCTCCCGCGGTTCCTGCGGCCCGCCGGGTTCCTGCTCGACCGCCGATCCCGGCGGAGTGTCGAGGTCTCGCGGCTGGGGAGGCAGGTCGCTTGGCAGGGCCTGGACCGCGTTGTCTGCAGGCTCATCGGCAGGCGCATCGGCGGCGGGTGGTTGTTCAGTCGCGGTGGTGCGGCCGACGGGCTGTTCGCCCGGCCGCTCCAGCCGGCCCGGACGCGCCTGCTGGGCGTCGGCCGTGCCGATGTACAGGTTCCCGTCCGATGCCGCCAGCAGGGCCGCGATCTCGGGCTCGGCCGCGTCGTACACCACGAAGCTGCTGATCGCGTCCGCGGCCGCGCGCGGATCGTCGATCCGCAGCACCAGGCCCTCGCCATCCGTGCCGGCAAACAGCCGGCCGTGACTGTCACGGGTGAGGCACAGCACGTTGTTCTGCTCCGTCGCCAGCAGGGTGTGTACGGCCGCGTCGTCACCGGTCAGATCGACGCGCAGCACGCGCCCGCCCGGACCCGTCGCCAGGTAGATGCGCCGGCCGTCAACGACCATATCCCACACATACTGCAGGCCGGCTGCGCCGTCTTCACGCGCCATCGCGTCGGCGCCGTTCGTTGTCGGCTCGCCTTCGACGATTTTCATGCCGTTATCCGCGCGGCTATCTTCGCCGCTGTCCGCGCCGCTATCCGTGCCGTTGTCAGGGCTGTGGTCTTCAGCGTCGCCTTCTTCGCGCTCGTCCTCAGCCGACTCGACGGCCGGCGGGTCAACGGTGGGAAGCTCGACGAGCACCGTCAGCTCTTGCCGCTGCGGTCCTTCCAGCAGCACGAGCCGCGGCCGCGGACCGCTGATCGCCGCCAGCGGTTTGCCGTCGAACATCGCCAGGCGGAACACCTGCTCGCCCGGGAGGCTCAGCAGTTCCGTCACCTCGGCGCCATCGTGCCGCAGCAATCGCGCTTCGGGCCCCACAGCCAGCAGCGTCGAACCATCCGGCAGCGCCAGCAGGTCGTAGACCACCGTCGCCGGCTCGAGGCTCTCTGCCAGGGCCCGCGTGCGCATCGCCAGTTGCACGTCGCCGAGGTTGGTGGCGACGGTCGCGTCGAAATCGCCGCCGCTGAAGTCGGCCTCGGTGGTGTGCGTCCAGGTCTCCGGCTGCACGGCCAGCGCCGGTGGTATCGCGGCAAGCATCAGCAGCAGGCCGACCAGCGTTCCCAGCCGCGCGGCGCGGTGGACGTGGCGACAGTTCCATGGGCAACGGCAAAGGGCGCGGGCGAGACAATTCATCGGGTCATGTCCTCGTGGCGGCCGTGGTGTGTTGCGGTCATCGGTGGTGTGATTCAGCGCATCGGTTCGGGTTGGGAGCGGACGGTCAGATTGAAGCGCAGGTTGCCGACCGGCAGCCCGTCGCTGGGTACGACAAGCGTGTGCATCACGGCGTAGGGCGCGGCCAGTGTGTGGCTGGGCGCGGCGATCAGGGCCGCGCGACTCGATGGCAGGGCGGGCAGTTCCTGGCGGCCGACCGCCACGCCCTGGACGTTGCCCACCAGCGTCACGAACATCGCCTGCTGGGGAATCCGCGTCATCACCTGAAGCGATTGCAGCAGCTCATCGAGATTGCCGGACGCCGCCAGGTGCGGCCGCGTCGCCATCAACCGTCCCAGGTAGCCGCCCGGCCCGCTCACCGCCAGTTCATAGTCGCCGTCGGGCATGTGCTCGGGAATGCGCACCCGCAGCGTGCGATCGTAAGCCGCCTCGCGGTAGGGCTGCATCCGCACGGTCAGCGTCACCTGTTCGCCCGGCGCGACGATGCGCGGCGTTGCGGCTGCCCGAATCAGTTGCAGCGACTGGACCCGTTCGACCACCTCGATGCGCAGTTCGACCGCCCGCGGCAGCAGCGGTTCAAAGTCGTTGGACGCCAGCGTGCCGAGGGCGGGGAAGAGGTTCATGATGACCTGGAACGTCCCGCCCCGAGCCGTGGTCGATGCGATGGTCAAGGCGCGGTCGCCCGGCAGATCGATGCGCCCCGTGATGCGCAGCGTGTGATCCGGCGGCAGCTTCTGCTCGGCTTCGGTGCTCAGCATCGCGAAGACGGTCACGATCGTCGGCATATATGTCCTGTCGCGAACAACCGTGTAGTTGTAAGTGCGAACTTCCCGGTCGGGCAGCGCGACGGTGACGGTCATGGGCGCGGTCTCAAACGCCGCCGCGGCCCGACCCGCCACGGCCGACGGCTCATCGCGCGTCAGCGCCCCGGCAATGCGGCCGCTGCCTGACAGCTTGAAGCTGGTGTTGATGCTCGGTTGAATGAAATGGACAAAGCCCGTGGCCATCGGCATCGCCGCCGGCCCGACGCCCTGGAAGGCATGGCCGAAGCCCAGCACCGTTCCGTCGGGCAGCACGTCGGTGACGGTTCCCGCGGCCGCCAGCTCCATGTCGCCCCAACCCAGCGGCACGCTCAGGACGCTGCCCGGCTCGATGCGAATGGCGTCGAGGGCCACGTTCGACGGCGCGCCGATGGCGGCCGCCTGATTCAAGCCCGTCGCCGATCCGCCGCCCGAAAGCGGCGCCAGCCCCAGGGGTTCAAGCAGCGCGGTCAGCCATCGCGACCGTTCGTCGCCCGCCGGGCCGGGAATCGCCATCGGCAGCGCCAGCGGCCGCAGCATCGCGGCCGGTTGCAGCCCCCCTTCGTTCGAAACGGACGGCGCTGGCGCGACGTTCGGCGGCACAATTTCGCTCAGCGAATCCGGATCCCGCAGCCGCGCGATGGCCAGTGCCTGGGCCGGTATCTCCTCACCAGCCGCCTGTGCCGCGGCCAGCAGATTCCGCAGTTGCCGCGCTATGACCTCGCCGGCGCCGCGGACGGACGTGTGTTCGTCGGCGTCGGCCGCGACATCCTGGGTGCGCCGGCCGGTGGCGCGCATGTACTCAATCGGCTGGATGCCGACGTAGCAGTCTTTGGAGAGGTTGTAGCCGAAGGCGAACGCGCCGATGAGCAGGCCGCCCTGGCCGGCCTGCCGCTGTTCCTCGGGCGTCGCGTCGTTCCACAGGTAGACCGGCGAGCCGGACATGCCCGACACCGGTCCGGTGTGCTGCATGCGGGCGTCAGGGCAGCGCACCCAGATCACGCCGCGTTGCGGCCCGAAGTCGCGCTGGACGCTGACGACCTCGACTTCGAACGGCTCGATCGCTGAGCCGTGAAACACCGTCAGCCCGTAGCCGCGCATGCCCACGCGCACCTGATCGAGCGGCATGATGGGCTGCGCCTGTTCCGGGACGGCGATGAGGTCGGCCGGCGGGGCGGGCGCCAAGGCCCAGACAGCTCCCGACGCCGACCATGCGACGGCGGCCGACAACAGCAACTTCAAGCAGTGTGGCATGCGGAAAATGGACGGATGCGTCATGGCGCAAGCGTAGTCGAGCCGTCGTGCGTTGACAAGCACCTTGCGGCGCAGAATACTTGGCCCGGGGATGCGGTCGGCATATGCAGCAAAAGGCGCAAGAGATACTCGGCCACGTGTTTCGCGATCCTTCGCTGCTGGAGGTGGCGCTGACGCACGCCAGCAGCGCCGACCATCGTGGGCAGAGCAACGAGCGCATGGAATTCTTCGGCGACGCGATCCTGGGCATGGTCGTGTCGCAGTACCTGTTCGAGCGCTTTCCCGACTACCTTGAAGGCGAGCTGACCAAGATCAAGAGCGCGGTGGTCAGCCGCCGGGCGTGCGCCCAGGTGAGCGAGCAGATCGACCTGGTCTCGGTGCTGACCATGGGCAAGGGCTTGAGCGCGCGGGCCCAGGTTCCTTCGAGCGTGGCGGCGGCGGTGCTCGAATCGGTGATCGCGGCGATCTATCTCGACGGCGGCATGGATGCGGCCCGTGATTTCATTCTGCGCCACATGGGGCCGCTGATCGAGCAGGCGGCGCAGAGCACGCACCAGCAGAACTTCAAGAGCCTGCTTCAGCAGCATGTGCAGCAGGCGATGCTCGTGCCGCCGATCTACGTGCTGCTCGACGAGAAGGGTCCGGACCACTCCAAGTGCTTTCAGGTGTGCGTGGAGATCAACGGCCGGCGGTACGATGCGGCCTGGGCGCCGTCCAAGAAGGAAGCCGAGCAGATGGCGGCGCTGGCGGCCCTGCGGGCGCTGAACGTCCTGACCCGCGAGGACGCGGCCTGCGCGCCCAGGGCCGATGTGAGCGCCGATGAGAGCGCCGATGCGGCCCGCGGCCTGATCTGAGAAAGACAGCATCGTCCGCGCGTCTCAACAGGCCGCGCGGTTCGCAACGTCGGTCAACGTGGACGTCGTCGGTTGGTATGGTCGGCTGCGCGGCGACGTTCGGTTCAGGCGCGCGCCGTCACGAGCGCCAGCTCGGCCTCGGCTTCCAGCCAGTTGGCTTCGTCCTGACCCTGCGGCTTGCCCTTGGCCAGCCAGATCAGGTAGGCGCGCTGGGCGATCTCGTCGCGGGAAATCGTGATGACCGGCTGCAGGTTGCCCGCGGCCGGACGGCGCCGAGCGTTGGCTTCCGCCGCGACAGCCGCCTTCACCGCCTCCGTGGCCGTGATGGTCGGCGCCGCCTTGCTCGCGGCCGGCTTGTTGCCCCGTGGGGCCGCCGAGGCCTTGGTGGGGGTGCGCCTGGTGGTCGCCTTGCTCGTACGGTTGGACTTGGACTTGTTGGTATTGTGCTTGGCCATGCTGGAGAATCCTTTCTCGGAGCGTTGAACCCAACCCCGAAAACAAAACAATCGGCCGCCATCGCATTGCGCGCCGCCGTCATTGAGAAGCGCCCGCGCGTTGCCCACAGTGGCGGCCCATGAACGACGCTGCCGCAAAAGGCGGACCAGCGCAGTATACCCAGCTTCACATGGCTATGCGGCCGTCGCCTTGTTCAAAATGTGTGCAAAAGCTGTTTGTCCGCCTCCATGCCGCGCATGGCGCGGGAGCCGGCTTTTCCTGGGTTGGAGTCAGTCAATTCACGTTTGAGTCCGCACTTACAGATGATTCGCAGCGTCCAGCTCGTCCAGAGCGGCGAGCACCTGCCCGTCGTGTCCCGCGACCCGCACCTTGTCCCATCGCCGGGTGATCCGTCCCCGGGGGTCCATCAGGTAGGTCGTCCGCACCACACCCATGAACGACCGGCCATAGAGCGTCCTGGCCTGCCATACGCCGTAGGCCCGGCATACCCGCTGGTCCGTGTCGGCCAGCAGGGCGAAGGGCAGATTGTGGTCGCGTGCGAAGCGGGCGTGCGAGGCCGAATCGTCGGGGCTGACGCCCAGGACCACGGCCCCGCGCCGCTCGAAATCGCTATGGGCATCGCGGAAGGCGCATGCCTCGATCGTGCAGCCGGGCGTTGCGTCCTTCGGGTAGAAATAGAGCACGATCCAGCGTCCGCGATAGTCCTTCAAGGCATGCACGTGGCCGTGCTGATCCGGCAGGCGGAAGGCCGGCGCGGTCCGACCCGGCTCGATCAGCGGTCTGGCGGCCTCGGATGCCGCGGGCTTGCGGTTGGGCATGGCGGAGCACTCCGGCGGTAAACTGGCGGCAAAGCATTCCGGAAGCCGATTTTAGGGGACGACCCCCGCCGTTGAAAACTTGAATCGGAAACACGCATGAATCCCAGGCGAGCGCTGATTACGGGCATCACGGGACAGGACGGCTCCTATCTCGCGGAACTGCTGCTGGACAAGGGTTACGAAGTTCACGGCCTGATCCGCCGCTCCAGCAGCTTCAACACGGGCCGACTCGATCACATCTACCGCGACCCGCACGAGCGCGGACCGCGCATGCAACTGCACTACGGCGACATGACCGATGCCTCGTCGCTGAGCAACCTCATCCAGAGCATCAAGCCCACCGAGGTCTACAACCTGGCCGCCCAGAGCCATGTCCGCGTCAGCTTCGATCAGCCGATCTTCACCGGCGACGTCACCGGCTTCGGCGCGCTGAAGCTTCTCGAGGCCGTGCGCGATTTTCAGGACCGCTGGGGCTACCAGGTCCGCTACTACCAGGCCTCGAGCAGTGAGCAGTTCGGCAAAGTCGTCGAGACCCCGCAGCGCGAGACCACGCCGTTCTATCCGCGCTCGCCCTATGCCGTGGCCAAGGTCTACGCCCACTGGGCCACGGTCAACTACCGCGAGAGCTACAACCTGCACGCGTCGTGCGGCATTCTGTTCAACCATGAAAGCCCGCGGCGCGGCGAGACGTTCGTCACCCGCAAAATCACCCGCGCGGTGGGGCGCATCAAGTGCGGTCTGCAGGAGAAGCTGTTCCTGGGCAACCTCGAAGCCAAGCGCGACTGGGGCTTTGCCGGCGACTATGTGCAGGCGATGTGGCTGATGCTCCAGCAGGATCGGCCGGATGACTACGTCGTGGCCACCGGGCGGACGCAGTCGGTGCGTGAATTCTGCGAGCGTGCCTTCGCCCGCCTGGACATGGACTGGCAGGATTTCGTGGAGATCGACCCGCGCTACTTCCGGCCTGCGGAGGTGGAGCTGCTTCTGGGTGATGCGTCCAAGGCCCGCGGGGCGCTGGGCTGGGAACCGAAGGTGGACTTCGAGCAGCTTGTGGCCATGATGGTCGATGCCGACCTGGAGCTGGCCCGGCGCGAGAAGACCCTCCGCGACGCCGGCCACGACCTGCCCGCGGCCGTGGGGCACGATCAGTAAGAGGTGGAAGTTCAAGGGATTCGCGGGCGATCGTGCGGCGGGCCGCGCTATCCTTCCCGGGGCGCGGGTCTCGGCCTGCTATACTCGACCTGTGCGGGGATCGCGGTTTTTTGCGCCGCGGCCGGCTGATTTTCGCGCCGCCGCGGCGAAGGGCTGACCATGGAAAACAGCAATGCCGTCGCGGATGCGCGCAGCGAGCACTGGGGCCGCATGTGCGTCAACCTGCGCGTGCGCGTCAAGGATCGTCTGACGCACCGTCCGTTGTTCGATCATTGGCCGGCGTGTCTGCGCGTCGACGCCATGTCGCGCGACGCATTGCTGGCGCTTCAGAGTCAGCGGCTGACGGCCCTGGTCAACGACGTGGTCCAGCATGTGCCCTTTTACCAGCAGTGGGCCCGCGCCAGCGGTTACCAGCCGGGCGATTCGCTGAATCCCGCCGACCTGCCGATCGTGACCAAGGACGACTACCGCGCTGATATGGAGCAGTTTCAGTCGCGGCGCGTGTCGCCCGACACGATGCGCGTGGTGAAGACCAGCGGCAGCAGCGGCGAGCCGTTCCGACTGCGGCGAAGTCCGGACGCCTCCAATTACAGTTACGCCTGTCTGTGGCGGTCGTTGTCGCGCTGGGGCCTGCGGCCTGGCCAGCGGCGCATTCTGCTCTGGGGCCAGGGCTGGACGTATACGACCACCGGATGGCATCGCCCCGTCAGAAGGCTGCGGCTGGCCGTGCGCAACTGGATGAACAATACGCAGTACATCAACGCTTATGATCTGACGCATCGCAACGTGGCCCAGGCGGTCGATCTGATCGAGCGTTTCCAGCCGACGTACATGCACGGCTACTGCTCCGGCCTCTATGCGATCGCCGCCCACCTGCGCGAGCGCGGCCGCGGGTTGCAGGGCGTCACCCTCACGGCTGTGGCGACCGAGAGTGAGAAGCTTTACGACTTTCAGCGCCAGGCCATGGCTGAAGTATTCGGGTGCCCTGTGATCGAGAACTATGGCTGTGTGGAACTGGGCAACATCGCCGCGCAGGAACCGGCCGGGACGATGTACATCAATGACGACCTCTACAAGGTTGAGCAGGATGCCGACGGCGGCGCCGTCATCACCAATCTGCTTGAGACGGGATTCCCCTTCATCCGCTATCGCCTGGGAGACCTCATTGAGCTGGCCCCTCCCGTTGACGGCGGTCTGCCTTACAGCCGCCTGCTCCGTGTCATCGGCCGAACGGTTGACATGATCCCGGTGCCGGCGGGCGGGTACATCCACGGCGTCTCCCTGGCCCACGTGATTGATCCCCACCTGGCCAAGGTCCGCCGCTACCAGGTGCACCAGGTCGCTCTCGACCGGTTTGTTGTGCGGCTGGTCCTGCGTGCGCCGCTGGACAAGACCGAGGAGCAGAAAATCATCGCCGACCTGCGGCAGACCGTCGGGTCTCCGGTGGCCGTCGAGATTGAAATCGTCGATGACATCGCCCCCGCGGCCAGCGGCAAGTTCCGCTGGGTGGTGTCGGATGTGTCGGCCCTGGCGAACCAGACCATCGACGCCCAGCAGCGCGCCCTGGCCACGTGACGCCGGCGCCTGAGCCGACGCCGTCCCGCCATGGCGATCGCATGCCCGTGCCCTTATCATGCGATCGTCCGCCCGCGGGCAGGAGACGTCGTTTTGGGCACGCCATTCCAGTGGACGCAGACGCGCGTGACCGTCACCGGCGGGGCCGGTTTTCTCGGACGGTTTGTGTGCGAGCAGCTTCGCGGCCGCGGCTGCCGGAGCATCGACGTGCCCCGCCGCCGGGAGTACGACCTCACGCAATCCGCCGACGTCGCCCGCATGTACGACGACCTGAAGCCCGATGTGGTCATCCACCTGGCCGCGGAAGTCGGCGGCATCGGGGCCAACCGTGAGCATCCCGGCCGCTTCTTCTACGCCAACATGGCCATGGGCCTGCACCTGGTCGAGGAGGCCCGCCGCCGCGGCCTGCGGAAGTTCGTGCACACGGGGACCGTCTGCGCCTATCCCAAGTTCGCCCCGGTGCCGTTCCGCGAGCAGGACCTTTGGGACGGCTACCCCGAAGAGACCAACGCACCCTACGGGGTGGCCAAGAAGGCGGTCTTCGTCATGCTCGAGGCTTACCGTCAGGAGTACGGCCTGGAGAGTGCCGTGGTCCTGCCGGTGAATCTCTACGGTCCGGGCGACAACTTCGACCTCCAGACCTCGCACGTCATCCCCGCACTGATCCGCAAGTGCGAGCAGGCGCGGCTCGACGGGGCGGACCGGATCGAATGCTGGGGCACCGGCTCGGCCACACGCGAGTTTCTTTATGTCGAGGACGCCGCCGCCGGCATCCTCGCCGCCGCGGAACGCATGACCGAGCCGCTGCCGATCAACCTCGGCACCGGCCGCGAGATCAGCGTCAAGGCGCTGGTCGAGAAAATCGCGCGTCTTTGCGGCTACGAAGGGCGGATCGCCTGGGACGCCGGCAAGCCCGACGGCCAGCCGCGACGCTGCCTCGACACCACGCGCGCCCGCGACCTGCTGGGCTGGAGCGCGCAAGTGGAGCTCGACGAGGGGCTGCGCCGCACCATCGACTGGTGGCGTCAGCACCAGCCGTCCCAGACCATGACCGCCGCCGGCCGACGCGGGGCATAGCACGGCGCATACGGCACGGCGCATACGATGGAACCCGACGACCATGGCTGACGGCTGCGTTCTGACGATCGGCAACTTCGACGGCCTGCACCGCGGCCACCGCGCGATCCTGGCCGAGGCGCGGCAGCAGGCCGATGCGCTGCATCTGCCCCTGCTGGCCATGACCTTCGAGCCGCTGCCCATGGCCGTGCTGCGGCCCGACGTCGCCCCGCCGCGCCTGTGCGACAGCGACCGGCGAACGCAACTGCTCAAGGCCGCCGGCGCCGACGAGGTCGTCGTGCTCGAGCCCACCACCGAGTTGCTGGCGACCGAGCCGCTTGACTTCCTCAAGGACGTCTGCCGCACGTACCACCCGCGGGCGATCGTCGAAGGCCGCAGCTTCCGTTTCGGACACAACCGGGCCGGCAACGTCGAGACCCTCGCCCTGTACGGCGACAAGCTCGGCTACCGCACGCAGGTCGTCGCGCCCGTCGAGATCGCGCTGGAAGACCACAGCCTCGTAACCGTCAGCAGTTCGCTGATCCGCTGGCTGCTGGGCCAGGGCCGCGTGGTCGACGCCGCCCGCTGCCTCGGACGCGCCTACGCGTTCAGCGGTGAAGTCGTCGCCGGCGAAAAGCGCGGGCGCGTCCTCGGCTGGCCGACGGTGAATCTTTCGCGCGAAACCTTGAGCAACCGCATGCTGCCGGCCGACGGCGTGTACGCCGGCGTGGCCCAACTCGTCAGCGGCCGCACGCGCGACGCGGCCGTCAGCATCGGCCTCAAGCCGACCTTCGGCGCTGGCGCCCGCGTCGTGGAGGCCTATCTGCTCGACTTCGAGGGCGATCTCTACGGCCAGACGCTGACACTGAACATCACCCGCTGGCTGCGCCCGCAAGAGCGCTTCGCCACGGTCGATCTGCTCAAGGCCCAGCTTGTCCGCGACGTGGCCGAGGTCCGCCGCCTTCGCCTCGCCGCCGCCCTGGAGCCGGAGGTGTCCGATCTCAACGGCGCGCCATCCGCCCCGGCCGCCATCGCATCGACCGCCTGACGTGTTTCCACGAAAGCCGTCCATGACCCAGGATGTGACCATTGCGCAAGCCGCCGGACACCTGCTGGCCGCGCGCCGCCTGATCGTCACCACCCACGCCAAGCCCGACGGCGACGCCTACGGTTCGGCCGTCGCCCTGGCGGCCGCCCTGCGCCAGGCGGACAGGCACGTCCGGACCGTGCTCGCCCCGCCGGTGCCACAGCCGTTTGAACGTCTCGCCGGATACGAGAGCGTCGAGCTGTTCCGCGAAGGCATGGATTTCAGCGACAGCGACCTGCTGGTGATCGTTGACACCCGCGCCTGGTCGCAGGTGCAGCCGATGCGCCCCGCCATCGAACCGCACCTGCACCGCACCCTCGTGCTCGATCACCATCTCAACGGCGACATCACGGCCGCGTGGCAGCACATCGACGCCCGGGCCGCCGCCTGCTGCGAAATCGTCGCGGGCGTCATCGAGCAACTGGAAGTGCGGATGCAGGCATCGGACAGCCATACCACACTGTTGAGCCCCGTCGTCGCCGAGGCCCTGTTCGTCGGGATCGCCAGCGACACCGGCTGGTTCCGCTTCTCGAACACCACGTCGCGCACGCACACGATCGCCGCGAAGCTGCTGGCGCTGGGCGTGGACCAGGCCGACGTCTTCCGCCGCATCGAGCAGGCCGAGCGGCCGCAGAAACTCGCTCTGCTTCGCCGCGCCCTCGACAGCCTCGAACTGGTGTGCGACGGGCGCATCGCCCTGATGCACCTGCGGGCCGCCGACTTCACCGAAACCGGCGCGCGGGCCGAAGAAACCGAACGCTTCATCGACGTGCCGCAGATGGTCGCCAGCGTTGAAGCGGTGGTGCTGGCCGTCGAAACGCTGCCGGGCGATCCCAACGGCGCGGCCGCGGGTGTGCGCCTCAGCTTTCGCAGCAAGGCCGGGCCGGATGCGATGAACGTCGCGGACCTGGCGGCTCGGTTCGGCGGCGGCGGGCACGCCCGCGCCGCGGGCGCGAAACTCACCGGCCCGCTCGATGCCGTGCTCGATCAGGTCCGCCAGGCCCTGATCGACGCCGTGTGAGCGCCGCCGTGTGAATGTGACGTCTCGTGACGAACCGCGCCTGCCGCCCGCGTCGGGCGCGCAGGTTCAGTTTTTCTTCAATACCTCGAAGATCGACTGCGTCCGCAGCACCAGGCCTGTCGAGCCGACCATGTGGTAGCTCTGGATGTGGAACTCGCGCCGGTAGCACTGCGTGTCCAGTACGGACAGGCACGGCGTGCCGGACGCATCCTCCCAGCGGTGCATCAGTCCGCCGACCTCTTCGGCGAAGTCGACCATTTCGCGGTACGTGGCTGTATAAAGATTGTCGGTGAGTGTTTCAGTCTGCACCGTGGTGACGTAGCCGATCGCCGCGTTGGCCGCCGGCTCCATCTCATACTCTTTTTCACCGAGGCAGGGCAGTGCGTGCACCAGTCCGGTCTCCGGCAGATGGTCGCCGCGCTCCAGCACAGTCTCGACCAGCACGTCCTTGCCGACCTGAAAGCGCACCAGGTGACCGGCGGGAAAGAGCCAGTACTCGGCGTCGTAGTTGCTCTGACGTGTCAGGCGGCGGCCCTGTAGGTCGAACAGTTCCGGGTGCAGGCCGCGCTGATACACCATCAGGCGGAAGACCTGTGTATTACTAGACTTAGAGCTTACGTTCATGGGTGGCCTCGGGGTTCGTGGTGGCGCGGTCAGGCCCTTTGCGGGAGAAAGGGCCGGGGACTTGTGTTGCCGGGATTGTAGCGATCAGGCGAGCGTCACGGAAGACCAAAATCGCCATTTTCTTAAAAATGGCCAATCTTGGACATACATCACCGTTTGTCCAGACCGATAACTACGCCAGCCGTCCCCCGCGGTTCGTCCATCGCCGCCCAAGCCGATAGAAATCCATACTTTGACCAGCGCCCAGACCGCCATTCTTACTCTGCTGGCCGATCGTCCCGACGCGTGGGTCGACGAGGCTGTCGCCGCCGCCATCCCCTCGGCGGACGTCGCCGATCTGCCGGCGTTGGCCGATTTCCTGCTCGATCGCGCGCAGCGCCACGGCCGGCGTCATGCCCTGGCGGCCCTGGTACGGTCTTTTGATCGCCTTCCGATCGACAGCCGGCAGCGATTGCTGGCCAGCACGAACGGGCTTGATCAGCCTTTACGCCAGGTGGCGGGACTCGAT
>CAZUUQ010000042.1:14099-23516 GCA_964622625.1 uncultured Phycisphaeraceae bacterium
GCTGGCCAGCACGAACGGGCTTGATCAGCCTTTACGCCAGGTGGCGGGACTCGATGCGCGACGACGAACGCCCGACGCGACCCACGACGCGACCCAAGGCGCGACGCAGGTGCTGCACATCGTCGAACAGGCCGGCTCGGCGGCCCTGGCGTATCTGCCTGCCGAACTGCTGGTCCGCGGCCGCGAGGCCATCCACGCCCACGCCGCCGACGTCCTGCATGCCCTGGCCGCCCCTGTCGGCCCGCGCGCGGGTGATGCGGCAGCCGCCTCGGCCGCCCGCGATGGCGCCCTGCTCGGCCAGGCGCTGACCGTCGCCGTGCGCCGCTACGATCAGCACCGGCAGGGCGGCGTGCTCCGCGCTGTGCTCCATCGGTTGCCGCACCTGGAGCCCGCGATCGCCTCGACGCTGGACAATCCCCGCCACCCCGCCGCCAAAGCGATGGCGCAACTGCTGCGTGATCCGGCCCAGCCTTCGCCGGCCCCCGGCGGGCTGCTGGGCCTGCTGCCGATCGGCCCGGTGGCCAGCGCCGCCGCGGCCGCCCTCCGCCGCGCCATAGACGCCGGCCGGTGGGCCGAATTGCTCGATGCCGCCTGGCTGCTGGAACTGCCGATCATTCAACCACCCTTCGCCGAACTGGTGTCGCACGCCAGCCTCCTGCCACCGCTGGAAGTCATCGCGACGCTCGACGCAGCCGCGGCGACGCATGCGGTCCGCTGGATCGATCGCAGCGGCCTGGCTGCGGCCGACTGCTGCCGCCATCTGGCCGGTCTTGCCGCTGCGCCGCAGCCCGAAGTTCGTCTCGCGGCCGCGCGGACGTTGATCCAACGCGCGGCCGGCGCTGCCGCCGATACGCCGGCCCATGCCGCGTTGGCCTCATTCACCCATGACGCCCACCCGGCCATCGCCCGTCTGGCCCTGCGTTGCCTGATCGCCTGTCGCTGGCCCGGCCTTGACGCGGTCGGCATGAAACTGCTGCAAAGCCCGCACGCCGATGTGCGGCGGCTGATCGCCGATCATCTGGCGCCGACCGCCTTCGAGCGCTACTGGACCAGTTTCCCCGCCCTCGATCCGCGGCAGCGCCGCAGCAGCGGCGCCGCCCTGATGAAAATCGACCGCCACTTTCATCAGCGGCTGCACGAACGTCTGCTCGGCGACGACCGGGCCACGGTCCTGCGGGCCCTGGCCGTGGTCGCGCAACTCGGTCAGAGCGCGGCATTGCAGCGGGCGTTGCTGCGCCTGAGTCGATCGGCGGACGCCTACATCGCCTCCGCCGCGATCAGGGCCCTAGGCGGCGCGGGGTCCGCGGCCGTCGGCCTGGACACGTTCGCGGCTCTGGAAGGCGCACTGGCCCACCGCGACCCGCGCGTGCGCGCCAACGCGGTTGAGGCTGTTGAGCAATTGCGGGCGCCGCAGCAGACGGTGAAGGCGGCGGCTCTCGTCGCCGACGTCCATCAGCGTCCGCGCGCCAACGCCATCGGCTGCCTCATGCAGCTCGACCGCTCCCGCGCCGCGGTCGCCCTCGGCCGCATGCTCACCGACACCCGGGCCGCCCACCGCATCAGCGCGCTGTGGCTGGCCGAGCATCGGGCGGTGCTGCCCTGCGTGGCCCAGGTGGCGGAATTGTCGATCAGCGATCCGGACCCGCGCGTGCGTCAGCGGGCCGCGGCCACGGTGCGGCGGCTCATGGCCGTGATGCGCGGCCGCGATGTGCCGTCCAGTCCATCGTCTCCTACCAGCGGAGGGCCTGCCGATGTCCTGGCTGCTGCGGGCTAATCTTCTGGCCAGCCGACTGCCCGACAACCTGCCGCCGCGGGCTTCTCTCCAGGAGATCCGCGAAGGCTGGCGGTTTGAGACCAGCGACTTCGACACGAGCTGGGCCCTGCTGGCCCTGGGTTCGCTGCTGGTTGTGCTTGTGGCCTGGTCGCTGGCGCGGCGTATGCTCGCGGGCATGCGCCCGCCGAGCTGGGCGTTTCTCAAAGCCGCGCGCAAGGTGGGGCTGACACGCGGCGAAACCTGGCTGCTGTGGCGCGTCGCACGCAGTGAGAAGCTGCCGTCAGGCCTGTCGCTGATGCTCTCGGCCGGCACGCTGCGTCACCACGGCCTGCGTTACCTGCGTGATCTCGAACCGCAGCATCGCCAGGCCGTCGCCGCGCGTCTGGCCGCGATCGAAGTGCGGCTGTTCGGCGGCCGATCCGCCGCCGCCAGACCGGCACGCGGGCGCGCCGCATGATCCGCGGGTGCGGCACGCCGGTATGATGGACGGCGAGATGCCGGCCTTGGAGAGGAGACTGACGCATGGGCCTTGAGATTGAAGCAAAAGTCGCGGTTGCTGACCTGGACGTGATCGAAAAAAGGCTGGCGGCGCTGAAGGCGGCCGACGAGGGCCGCGTGCTCGAAACCAATCTGTTCTTCGACACGCCCGACAGCCGACTCAAGACCGTCGACCAGGGCCTGCGGGTGCGCACCGCCGAACCCGCCGAGCGCCGCCGCAAAGCTGTCACGACGATCACCTTCAAAGGTCCGCGCGCCCGCGGCCTGATCAAGAGCCGCGAGGAGACCGAGGTCGAAGTCTCCGATGCGCAGGCTGCCGCCGACCTGCTGGAACGGCTGGGCTTCGTGTCGGTCTTCCGCTTCGAGAAGCAGCGGCACACGTGGCGGCTGGACGATTGCATCGTCGCGCTCGACACCGTGCCGCACCTGGGCCACTTCGTCGAGGTCGAGGGCCCCGGTGAACATGCCGTGCTCTCGGCGCTGCGCAAGCTCGAACTGGCTGAGGAGCCGATGGTCACGGCCAGCTACATCGCGCTGCTGCTGGATTACGTGGCCGAGCATCACCTGTCCACGGATGCGGTGAGCTTCGCGGCCGCATGACCAGCGCCGATCCGTGCGGGTTCCACGTGGTGTCTGCGTGGAGTCTGCGTGGAGTCCTCGCGGCCGCGCCTCCGGTGTGGGTCAGCGGTCGGCCCAGGCGCGCGGCGATTACGGCGCCGTCTGCGTCAGCAGCGCGCGGGCGGCCTTCCATACGTCGCCCGCCCCCATGGTCACCAGCAGATCGCCGGCCCGCAGCGATTGCCGCAGCAGCGGCGCGATGTCGTCGAGCCGCGCCACGTGCCTGGCCTCCACGCCGCGGGCCTGAAGGCGCGCCACCAAGTCGGCGCTGCTCACGGCCGCGCGCTCCTGCTCGCTGTCGCGGACGAAGTAGATGTCGGGCACGATCACCAGGTCGGCATGGCTGAAGCTGGCGGCGAAGGCCTCGAGCAGGAAGCGTGTGCGGCTGTGCTGGTGCGGCTGAAAGACGCAGACCAGACGCTGCGGGCGATGGTGCTGGCGCAGGGCCCGCAGGGTGGTGTCGATCTCGGTGGGGTGGTGGCCGTAGTCGTCGATGATGGCGACCTGCCCGCCGTTGATGCGGCGATGGCCCAGAAGCTGCATGCGGCGGTCGAGTCCGCGGAAGGATTCGATGGCGGCGGCGATGCCGGACCAGGGCGCGCCGAGGCGATGGGCGGTGACGGCGGCGGCGGCGGCGTTGTAGGCCATGTGTTCGCCGGGCAGCGGGCTGGTCCAGCGGGCGACGGCTTGTCCATCGTGCATCAGCACCACGCGGGCCGGTCCGCCTTCCGCCGGGCTGTGGGCCTCGACGCACCAGTCCGCCTGGGGGGCGAAGCCCAGCGTCTGCACGGGGCAGCTCAGGCCGGCGGTCACCTCCATGCGGCAGGCGGCTTCGTGATGAATCAACAGCGAGCCATGCCCGGGCAGGCGGTGGGCGAAGACGGCGAAGGACTCGACGACGCTGTCGAAGGTCGGGTAGATGTCCAGGTGGTCGTGCTCGACGTTGAGGATGATGGCGTGGGTGGGATGCAGGTGATGGAATGAGCGGTCGAATTCGCAGGCCTCGGCCACGAGCAGGTTGCCGGCGCCGACGCGGTGGCCGCCGCCGATCTGCGGGCAGTTGGCGCCGACGATGACCGACGGGTCCAGGGCGCACTGCGTGAGCACGTGGGCCAGCAGGGAGGTGGTCGAGCTTTTGCCGTGCGTGCCGGCGACGGCGATGCCGACGCGGCCGAGCATGAGCCGTCCGAGCATGCGGGCGTACTTGACGACCTCGATGCCGCGCTGCCGGGCGGCCTGTACCTGCGGGTGCTGGTCGCCGACGGCTGCGGAGATGACCAGGACCTGCGCGTCGGACGGCAGTCCGGCTTCGGTCTGATCGAGGCTGACGGGCACGCCTTCGTCGCGCAGTGCGTGGACGGTGTCGCTGTCGGCCATGTCGCTGCCGGTGCAGCGGGCGCCGGCGGCGCGGACCATGCGCGCCAGGCCGGACATGCCGCAGCCGCCGATGCCCACGAAGTGCAGACGCCGTCCGGTGAGGCCATCGGTGACCTGTTCCCCATTGTTCACCATGGCCGGGATGATACTCGGCCGCGTCAGCGAAGTGGGTGGTCGTCGGCTAGGATGGCGGCCGGTCAGGGTCTTGCGCGTCGCCTTGCGCCGTCACCGTCGGATCGTCATCAGGGTAAAGGTCAGGGGCACGGTCATGAGCATCGGGAGTTTCTGCCTCGTTCTGCACGGCCACCTGCCTTATGTGCTGCGCCACGGCGTCTGGCCGCACGGCGAGGACTGGCTCTACGAGGCCGCGGCCGAAACGTACCTGCCGCTGCTGGCGATGATCGACGAGTGCAACTTCCTCAACGCCCGCCCGCGTCTGACCATGGGCCTCACGCCCGTGCTGCTGGAGCAACTGGCGCACGAGCATTTCAAACGCGGCTTCGAGCACTACCTCGAGGACCGCATCGACCGCGCCCGCCAGGACCGCAAGGATTTCGAGGGCCTGGGCAATGGGCACATGGCCTACCTGGCCGACTACTGGATTGACACGTTCACGCGCATGGGCGAGCAGTTCGCGGCCATCGAGCGCGACATCCCCCGCGCCTATGCCGACCGGGCCCGCGCCGGGCTGGTGGAGCTGCTGACCTCGACGGCCACGCACGCCTATCTGCCGCTGCTGTATGAGGATTCGTCGATCCGCGCCCAGCTTCGGGCGGGTCTGGCCAGCAGCCATCGGATACTGGGCTTCAAACCGACGGGCATGTGGCTGCCGGAGTGCGCGTATCGGCCGGGCGGCAAGTGGAGTCCGCCGATCGGCTGGGCGGGCAAGGACGGGCGCATCGGCATCGAGCACCTGATTGCCGACGAGACGATCAACCACTTCTTCGTCGAGCATCACCTGGTGGAGAAGAGCAACAGCGAGCAGGTGTTCAACGACGGGCAGTGGTGGAAGGTCGGCTGGGACGAGGGGCTGAAGTATGCCGCCAAGGGCTGGCGCAGCGTCAACGAGCCGCAGGGGGTCAACAGCGACGGCACGGGTCTGGCCCGCGCGACGGTGTTCGCCCGCGATCCGAAGGTGTGCGAACAGGTGTGGTCGGGCGACATCGGCTACCCGGCCGACGGCAGCTACCTGGAGTTCCACAAGAAGTGGGGCGCCCGCCGCGGCCTGCGCTACTGGAAGGTCACGGGGCACAAGACCGACCTGGGCCAGAAGCACCTGTACTACCCCGACGACATCCCCGCCCGCATCCACCAGCACGCATCGCACTTCTGCGACTTCGTGCGCAGCCGGCTGTGGGATTACCACAACCGCACGGGGCGGCACGGCGTGGTGACGGCCTGCTTCGATGCGGAGCTGTTCGGCCACTGGTGGTTTGAGGGCCCGCGCTTCCTGCGCGACGTGATCCTGAACCTGAATGCCGACCCCGATGTGGATCTTTCCACGACCGAGCAGTTCCTCAAGGACCATCCGATCGACAAGGTGGTGTCCATGCCCGAAGGCTCGTGGGGCGAGGGCGGCGACCACCGCGTGTGGACGAATCCGCAGGTCAACTGGATGTGGGACATCGAGTACCGCTGCGAGGCGAACTTCGGCAAGGCGACCTTCGAGCTGCCGTGGCGCAGGAACCCGCAGGTCGAGGCGATGCTCAAGAACGCGGCCCGCGAGCTGCTGCTGCTGCAGGCCAGCGACTGGCAGTTCAACATCACCCGCGGCCAGTCGATCGACTACGCCATCAAACGGTTCATGCAGCACGTCTCGCGCTTCGAGACGATGCTGGACATGGCCGAGCGCCTGGCGGTGGATTCGTCGTACCTGGGCAAGCTCAACGAGGTCGAGCAATTCGAGGTCCGCGACGCGGAGATCCACGACGTGATCTTCCCGCAGATCGAGCTGGACTGGTGGAACATGGGCGCCCCGCCGACGGACTGAGGGGTGCGGAAGTCCCCAAATCCGGCGAACCGGGAGAGCCGGGGTGATCGGTCGGGTTTTTCGGCCGGTTGACCGCGGGCGGATATATCGGCACAATGGCGGGTCTTTACTTCGACCGCGGCCGGTTCGGCCGGGCGGTCGCGGTGACGAAAACGGCTTCATACCGAATCACACGGAACCAACAGCCCACGTTTCTCGAGGCGACAGCCATGGCCAAAGCAGCGACCACGACCGAAAGCAAGACCCGCCGCGGCAAGCCCGAAGGTGGAGCGGTCGACATTCCCCTGGGCAGCCGCGTCAGCGTCGAGGTCATCCGGCGGCCGACGAACGAGGCGGCTGTCAAGACGATCATCCGCATCCTGGGCAAGGACCGGGCTGTCCAGACCGAGCAGCGCCGCCTGGAGAAAGTGCGGGCGGGCAACTACAACCCCAAGCGCCGCGGCGGCCGCCTGTACGCCGGCCGGCTGGTCAAGCAGTTCCCCGTCAAAGCCGAAGTCGGCGATCGCGGATCGGTGCACGCGACGATTGACGTGCTGCGCGATCTCGAATCGGTGCGGCGTTTCGTGGCCGTCAAGCCGGCCTGAGACGTCCGGCGTGTCTCGATGACGTTGGCCGTGCGCGACGTGCCCGATGTGAAGCAGGCCGATGGCTGAGAAAATCATTCACGTTCGCGGCGTGGCCCGCAGTTTCCGCTTCGCCTGGCGGGGGCTGGGATTCCTCCTGCGCTCACAACCCAATGCCCGTATCCATGCGGCCGCGACGACGGCGGCGGTCGTGGCGGGACTGCTGCTGCGCCTGTCGCCGATCGAATGGTGCGCAATCGCGGCGGCGGCCGCGGCGGTGTGGATCGCCGAGGCGCTCAACACCTCCGTGGAGCTGCTGGCCGACGCGGTCGCCCCGTCGATGCACCCGCTGGTGGAACGGGCCAAGAACGTGGCGGCCGGCGCGGTGCTGGTGGCGTCGATCGCGGCCGTCGCCGTCGCCCTTCTGGTCTTCGGGCCGAAACTGTGGGCGCTGGCGGGGTAGGGCTGGGGTTGGGGAGTTGGGATTCAGGAGTTGGGGTTTGGGGTCTGGGGCGACGCTGCGCTTTGCCCTTGGCAACCAGCATCTTCGTGCCTTGCGGCCGGTAAAAGGTTACGGCGTTCCCGCCCACTCGGGCCGCGTTCTCTGTTTCAAACCGCCTCCACCACGTTGCAGCCGTGAACGTACACGTTCCGTCCCGCCCGCCGAGAGGAACGGCCCGAACTCTTGGACTCTCTCGTAAACAGCCCTCGCCCAGTTAACAGACCCGTCCGTCTCGGACCCATGGGCGATTTCGAACCGCTGTCCGGGGTGCAATCAACGCGGCTTTTCCAGAAAAGGCCCAACCGCCTCTCGCAATCGCCGAGCTACCCGCATGTTCCGCTCGACGACCCCGTCACCCAGTGTCAAGCCCATGTCTTCCGTTTCGATACGCTGCAGGTAATTGGCGATCTCCCGGTCGGCACGCCCGTCGGCGACCATGCGTAGCGCGCCGGAAATGTATGCGTTGTACTCATCCTGTGCCATCGGTTCGTTACCCACGCCGATGGGATCCCATTCGTGCGTCAGGATGTCGTGTACCGCATCGAAGGCATCACGGTAGAGTCGTACCTTCACCTTCTTGTCGCCCTGTGTTGTTCCGGGTCGAACCAACCACGCCGTCAGGAGTGGCTCAAAGTTCGCAAATGGCGCAAGATGGCCTGTGATCGCGGTTCGCAGATCATCCTCAGCCATATGGCCTTCTTCGTAAGCCTCGAATTCATAGTCGAAATCGATGCCCCAAATCATGGAATCGGGGTCCATGAAGTACAGCTTACGCCCAATGACATGAACGTCGCAGATCGCCAACCGGCCAATCCCCCAATGGTGTCGCACCAAGGCGATAAAGGTTCTTCGGGCCAAATTCTCATCCCGCTCGCCGGGAATCTGCCGCAGAAGCTCTTGAATGCTGTCTGGCTTGGCAAGCGCCAGTTCTATCGCCCAGTATGGTGGGTTGTCGGCGTCGGCTATGATTGAATCGGCCCAGGCAACCACGTCCGTGGCATGCAGCAAGCCGAAGTGAAGAGCCAGCGCAGCCACCGACGCCACCTCTTGAGGCTCGAGTTGTTGTTTCGGCTGATTGCTCATCGCTCACCTGCCGAAGTCAGTCTTGCCTCAATCGTGCTAATGGTCTTCGCGAAGCCAGCATGCTTATTTCGTTGTCGCAGTTGCCGAATGGTTTGCAGCGCCTCGGGCATCTGCCCCAGGTAAGCCAGAAGTATCGCGGCGGCAAGCGTCTGGTTCGTGACTATTCCCGAAAAGCGTTCCTCGGCTCGGAGCTTGGTTAAGAGCCACTCAAGATCGGCAGCCTGGTTCAACGCCGGCAGCCCGATTGTTCTGATCACCTCGGCGACTTGACGGCTGATAGTCTCCGTGTCCGACTCGGGCGTGACCTTCCACCAGCAATCCCTCCGGTCTTCCATCAGCAGGCCGATTCGATACGAACAAATCGGAGCGGCGGAGGCTGGATTCGTCGGCATCGGCGTGCCCGTCCACCTCTCATGAAATGCTGGCAACACCACGTTGAGGTTGACAGTGAACTCGGCGGCGTCAGGCGTATTCCACATGCTAGCCTGAACATGTACCACTTGGATCACATCATCCTTGATCCTGTGGAAAGCGCGCCCCGTCCTCCTGAAGCCCTCTGATTTGAGAAGGGGTTTCACACGATGCTGGATCGCCGCATCAATCGCTTGCGAGGATGGAGATCTCACGGGCATGGCCGCATTCTCGTCTCTGCCGGCCTCGAATGGAAGCCGCAACTTGGGCAAAACTCGCTATGCATGTTCCCCCCGCGACAGTGTCGAATTGGCGGGAAATGTAACCGGTGCATGGTTCCTCCCTGACCCCACCGACATTTCGTACTCGCGCCTGGTATGGTAGAGTAGGACGTGCAACACCATCCCATCCTTCGATTCCACTCAGGAAAAGCCAGACAGCGAGCCGGTCGCCACCCCTGGAAAGCGAAGGCCGTTGTGGGCACATCCGCAAGTAGCCACCGAACTTTCACCTCGCCCCAGACCCTGTACCCCAGCCCCCGGACCCTATCCCGCCGCATTCACCTCGCGCAGCTTGCCCGTGCTCACGTCGTAGACGAAGC
>CAZUUQ010000043.1:0-22905 GCA_964622625.1 uncultured Phycisphaeraceae bacterium
GCTGTAATGGCGGGTTTCGCTTCGCTCTACCCGCCCTACATCTGCGCCCGCGAATGCTTCAACGGCATGCCGATCCCCAGCGGGTGACTTGATGCAGCCGGTATCATACCCCCATGCCCGCGATCGGCTCCATTCAGCTTGACGTCCCGTTTTACCAGGCCGGCCTGGCGGGGTATTCCGATGCGGCGATGCGGCTGGTGGCGCGGCGGCATGGGTGTCCCTACTGCGTCACCGAAGCGATGCTCGATCAGTTCCTGATCGCCGGCGGCAAGGGGCTGAAGGCGGCTGAGCTGGACGCCGCGGACCATCCGATCGCCGGGCAGCTCATGGGCTCGCACCCGCGGGACATCGCGGCCGGGGCGAAGGTGCTGCTGGGGCTGGGCTACGACGTGATCGACATCAACCTGGCCTGCCCGGTGAAGAAGATCCGCAAGAAGTGCCGGGGCGGACACCTGCTCAGCGCCCCGGACGAGGCGATCGCGATTCTTGACGCGGTGCGGCAGGCGGTGGGCGACGCGGCCCCGTGCACCGTCAAGCTGCGGCGCGGCAGCGATGATTCGCCCGAGGCGGAGGCGAATTTCTTCCGCATCTTCGAGGCGGTGATCGAGCTGGGTTATGCCGGCGCGACGGTACACGGGCGGACGGTGCAGCAGAAGTATCTGGGCCCGTCGCGCTGGTCGTTTCTGCGCAACCTGACGCGGCGATACGGCGGCGCAGCAGGCTTCTCGATCTTCGGCTCGGGCGACATCTTCAGCGCCCGCGACATTGCTGCGATGCTGGAGCAGACGGGCGTGGCGGCGGTGAGCGTGGCCCGCGGGTGCATCGGCAACCCGTGGATCTTCGAGCAGGCGCGGGCGATGCTCACCGACTATGTCCCAGAGGCGCCCGCAACGAGCCGTGAGCGTGAGCGAGCGGTTTCGAGCGATGCGACTGATGGTGGTTCGGCCGACGCGGATGAGGGGCGGGACAACCGTCCCACCGATCAAGATCATTCCCCGCAAACAAGGCAACCGCTCCCTGACAGTCGCGGCTCGTTGGGACAGGACCGCGATGGGCAGACAAGGCAACCGCTCCCTGACGGTCGCGGCTCGTGGCGGGGTGTGCTGGATGAAGCGTACCTCGCGGCCGAGCGCGGGCCGACCATCACCCAGCAGCGGGCGGTGCTGCTGGAGCATTTCGAGTTGTCGGCCGCCCTGCACGGGGAGAAGAAGGCGGGGATGATGATGCGCAAGTTCGGCATCAAGTTCGCCCGGCACCACCCCGACGCGGCGACGGTGGCCAAAGCCTTTATTGCCGTCAAGAGCCTGGCCGACTGGCGGGCGGTGCTGGATGCGCACTATGTCGCCGCCGACGCGTCAGCGATGATGGTCGGCGCCTGACGTCACGGAGCCTGTGTGATGGATGTGCTCGAACGTCTGCGTGAACTGGGGTTGACGCTGCCGGCGGTGGCCAGGCCCGTGGCCGCGTACGTGCCGACGGTGACGGCCGGGGAGCTGGTCCACGTCAGCGGGCAGTTGCCGCTGGTGGACGGGAAGCTGACGTGTCAGGGCAGCGTGCCGTCGGCTGTGAGCGTGGAGCAGGCGCAGCTCGCGGCCCGGCAGTGCGCGCTCAACGCCCTGGCGGCGCTGGGTGAGGCGATCGGCGGGGACTGGTCGCGTCTGCGTCGGATCGTTCGGATCGGCGTTTTCGTGGCGAGCGACGCGGGCTTTGCCGACCAGCCGAAGGTCGCCAACGGGGCGAGTGAACTGCTGGCGGCGGTTCTGGGCGATCGCGGTCGGCACGCGCGGGCGGCGGTGGGCGCGGCCGCGCTGCCGCTGGGAGCGCCGGTTGAAGTCGAAATGCTGGCGCAGATCACCGGCTGAGCCGGCGGCTTGGCGCCTGCGCGGGGGCTGGCGGAGGCTGGGAATATGGGTCCGTTGCGGCCCGATGCGGTCCATTGCCGGCTGGCGAACCGCTTGACGAAGGGCGGCCGGTGCGGGACACTGGCCTACACGGACCGACGCAGACGCCCCGCCGCGCGAACACCGGCAGGCGTGGCCGCCCCCGCGGCGACCGGCCGGCCTGGAAAGGTTACCCAGACAACACCCCTCCCCCGGAAGCAATGAGGAGTTGGCGCCGATGGCATTGAGACCCCGAGGCGGTTCGCCCGGCCTGACCGCGGCCGTCGTGGCATTCGGCATTCTGTTCTTCATCAGTCTCATCCTGGCCGTGGTCTTTTTCGTTCAGTCCGGCAAATACCAGACCCAGGCCGAGGCTGTTGACCGCGATCTGCGGGCCTTCGTCAGTCGCACGGAGATGACCCAGCCGGAGGTCATGGCTCTTCGCGGCGGAGGCGGCACGGTGGTCGGACGCCTGCTGGAACAGCGGCAATGGGCGTTCCGCACGATCAGCGGCGACGAAACGGCCGAGCTGGAGGTCATCCAGGGCCAGGTGACCGAAGCCGGCGTCGCTGAAGGCAAGGCTCTGCTGACGGTGGTGAATGAACTGCAGACGCGGCTGGACCAGTCGCGGCAGACGCTCGAGCAGCAGCAGGCCCTGCTTCAGCAGGCGGCGGTGGAACTGACGCAGGTGCAGCAGCGGCGGCAGGCGCAGGGCGAGACCTTCGAGACGGCGGTGACCCAGTTGCAGGGCAACCTCGATCAGCAGGGCGCGCAATTCAGCGCCTATCAGCAGCACGTCAGTCAGGAGCAGCAGCAACTGGCACGGCTGCTGGAGGATCTGCGCCGCAGCAGCGAGATGTCGGAACTGGAGGTGCGTCAGCGCAGCGCCCAGATCGAGGCGGAGAACGCGGCCCTGCGGCGGCGGATATCCGAGCTGACCCTGTCGCGCGACGGTGAGAGCACGACGCTGGATCCCTCGCTGCTTCCCGACGGCCGCATCATGGCCATTGATCCGCGCGGCCGGTGGGTTTACATCGACCGCGGGCGGGCCCATCGCATCGTGCTCGGCATGACGTTCGAAGTTTTCGAGCACGCCGCGGCCGTGGCGGACTCCGTGGACGGACGCGGCAAGGCGACGATTCAGGTGGTGGACATCATCGAAAACAGCTCGCAATGCCTGGTGGTCCGCACGACCGCGGGCAGAACGTTGCAGGAAGGCGACGTGATCGCCAATGCGGTCTACAGCCCGGACGCGACGTTCAACTTCCACGTGCACGGCAAGTTCGACGTGGACGACACCGGTCAGGCCACGGAGCGGGACAGCCAGCGGATCAAGCGCATGATCACGCGGTGGGGCGGCCGCCTGATGGATGAGCTGACTTACGAAGTCGACTTTCTGGTTCTCGGCGAGTCGCCGTCCCCGCCGGCGACTCTGAGCGACACCATCGACCCGGTGGAAATCACCCGGCAGTTGCGGCTGCGTGCCGAGTACGAGCAGCATCAGGAGCTGCTGGCGCGGGCTCGGGAAATGTCGATTCCGATCCTGAACCAGAACCGGTTCCTGACGCTGGTGG
This sequence comes from uncultured Phycisphaeraceae bacterium, assembly GCA_964622625.1. Lineage (GTDB taxonomy): Bacteria > Planctomycetota > Phycisphaerae > Phycisphaerales > Phycisphaeraceae > CAZCWM01. The sequence continues at coordinate 3,455 of CAZUUQ010000043.1, forward strand.
GTTTTTTCGAGCGGTGAAGACGGCAACACCATCGCCGGGCAAGGCTCGGTTGGTGATAATCAAGAGGAATTTTCCGATGGCTGACACGACTCCCACGTCCGGCACGGCAGACTCCGGCGAAGAAATGCGTCTGGAAGGACACCGGATTCTCATTGTGGACGACGACCCGGAGGTGCGCGCGGCCATCGACCAGGCCCTGCAGGCCGAGGGCGCGTTGACGCGGGTGTGCGGCGACGGCAACACGGCCGTGCGCATCTGCACGGAAGATCCGCCGCAACTGGTGGTGCTCGACGTCATGCTGCCCAAGCGCAGCGGTTTTCTGGTGCTCGAGCGGCTCAAGGAACTGCCGGCCCCGCCGCGGGTCATCATGGTCACCGCCAATGAAGGCCGCCGCCACCAGCAGTTCGCCGAGGCGCTCGGCGTGGATGGCTACCTGCTCAAACCCGTGCGCCTCGAACGGTTGATCACCCTGGCCCGCGACCTGTTGGGCTGATCGCGGCCAGGCGTCACGGGCCACGTTTGTGAAGCGACGTGTGATTGCGAGCCGACCTGCCAATGGGCCAGCAACGTCGACAAAGTGTGGCGACGAGGAGGTCGCGGCTCGGAGCGGCGCTGAGGCGCGCGGCGACGTTCGTGGTGGTCGCCGCGGTCATAACCGGCGCGGTGGCGGCGCGGCAGGCGGTGGTGATGCTGCATGACGGCCAACGGCTGGAAGGTGAACTGGTCGAGCAAACCGATCAGTCGGTGACCTTTCTGATCGCGGGCATGCCCCAGACCATTGAGCGCGACCGCATCGCCGACATCGACGTGTCGGAGACGTTCGAACAGGAGTATGCCCGCCGCGCCGCGGCAGCGGCCGATGATCCGGCCGCCCGGTACCGGCTGGCCCACTGGCTGTTTGAGCAGCAGGCCTATACCGAGGCCGAGCACGAACTGAACGTGCTGTTTGACGACCTGGAAGTGACACGGCGGACGGCTGAGGTCGACGCCGACCTGGCCGAACGCGCCGCGGTGCTCGCGACGGCCATCGAACAGCGGATCAAGCTGTTGCAGCAGGAGGAGGCGACCCGCAGCGCGGGGCCCGGCCGGCGCGCCGCCGGCGCTGCCGCGGAGCCGGGGCGACGCGGCCGTCTGCTCCAGGAGTCGCGTCTGACCGCGGCAGCGATCAACCGCATCCGCCTCATGGAGATTGATCCGGCCGCCCGCCCGAATGTTCGCGTCCACCGCGACGTCTGGAACGATCTGTTCACCCGCTATGCCGATCACCCGCTCACGCCGCGCGGTCGGGCCGAACAGACGCGCATGCGCGCGGCCGAGGGCTGGCGGCAATTGCAGCTCATCTTTGATCTGGGCGCGCGCGAATACTACGACCAGGTCCAGGTGCTCGATGACCCCCCGGCCATGCGGACCTTCCGCACACAAATCCACCATCGCTACGTGCTGAACTACTGCGGCACGGCCGAGTGCCACGGCGGCACGTTCGACGGGCGATCCAGCCGGCCCGGCGGATTCGAGCTGCTGCGGTTGCTGCCCAACCGCGATGACACCGTCTACACCAATTTCCATCGTCTGCACGCGACGCGGCGCGACGACGGCGAGATGCTCGATCGGGAGAAACCGGCCTGGTCGCTGCTGATCCAGTACGGCCTGCCGCGCGACCGCGCTTACACGCCGCACCCCGATACACCGGGCTGGCGGTTCGGTCTGCGCGACGAAAACGACGCCATGTACCAGGTTCTGGAGCAATGGATCGCCCGCGAGCTTTACCATCCGACGCCGGACTACGGCATCGAACCCCCCGGCCCGGCCGAGGCGGGTCAACCCACAGTGGAGTGAACATGACCCCTGCTCGTGCATTACCGCGTTGCTGGTTGATGGCGGCTATTGCGGCCGCGTTGATGGCGGTCGGCATGGCCGGCTGCGGTGAAAGTGAAGCCAGCAGAAACGCCCGCGTGGCCGCGGCCATCAACGCCTCGCTCGAACTGCTGGATGAGGCCCACCAGGGCTATGTCGCCGCCGACGCCGTCGCCGATCCCGATCGCGACCGCGCCGCCTGGATGCAGGACAAGTACCGCCAGGCCATCGAGCGTTTGCGCCCGGTGCTGACCGACGGGGGACGGGCGCAGCAATTTGCCGCGGCCCAGCTTCTGACGCAGTTGCAGGTCGCCCGCGCATCCCACACCGCCCGTTCCGCCGCCGCCCGCTGGGCCGCCATGTCCAACCAGGCCGCCACCGTCATGACCCAGCTCGCCGCCGTGCATCGGGCGGCCGCTCTTGTCCTGCACCTGAGCGGCGATGAATCCACCCTGCAAGGGGAACTGGCCGCCATCGGCAAGCAGCTTGACTTTCAGCTCCAGTCCCTGCGCCGCCGCGAGGCTGACCTCAAGGAACAGACCGACGCCAACCAGGCGCGGGCTGACGAACTGATGGCCCAGCGCGACAACCTCATGGCCCAGGCCGTCGATCATGAACAGCAGGCCTTCACCGCCGGCCAGGAACAGGCCTATGACCTGCAGCTTCAGGCCATCGAGCTGCGCCGCCAGGCGGATCAGATTGTCGGCCGACTGGAGCGCCTGGCCGTGCAGCGCAGCGGCCTGGACAGCGAGCTGGCGATCGTGGCCGCCCAGGTCCAGCACATTGCGGCTCTGGCCGGGGACATCGGCGGTGAACAGGAACAATCGTCCCAGCGCGACGCCGCCGTCGAAGCCGCCCAGCAGCAGGCGGTGAACGTCTACACCGCGGCCATCGAAGATCTGGTCGTCGGCTTCAGCGAACTGGCCCGAGCGTTCAACGACGAGGTGGTCGGTCCGTTTGAGGGCGCGGTCTTCCACGTGGAATCCGCCATCGCCTCGGCCGACCACGCCGTTCGCACCGCCGACACCCGCGGGCGCCAGGACGCGCGACTCGGCTTGCTGTCCGCCCGGGTCGCCGCCGCCGACGTCATGACGCGGTACGCCCTGGCGCTGGGCAGCTTCGGCCAGATCACCGCCGTCATCCGTGACCGCGCCGAGCAGCCGGCCGGTGAACGCGGCCAGTTTTTCGTCGAGAATCACCAGCGCATCGCCCAGCAGCAGGTCGATCTCATCACCAAAGCCGCGGCCAATGTCCGCGAAGCGCTGGACCTGACTGGGCAACTGGGCGCCGAAGACCCCGACAGCGAGGCCGCCGCCCAGGTCCGCCGCCTTCAGGAATACACGCGGCAACTTGAAGCCACCCGCCTCGGCGCGTGAGTGACCCACCCGTTCACGGGTGGATGACGCATGCGCCGCGCGATCGGCCGTGCCGACACGCCCTTGCGCCCCGTATGCGACCACGTGGATAGACTGTTTCCCGACCGCACGCGGCGGGCATTCCAGGCACGTCATGAAGGACTCGCTCTCCACCCACGGCCGGCGGCTTGACGTGACGGGCTACGGCATCGACCAGTCCGACCTGCCGCACTTCGAGGCCGGCCGCATCGACCCGCGCGACTGGTTCCCCGCCGACCGCCGCGACCTGCCCCTGGAGCTGGAGATCGGCTCGGGCAAGGGCACGTTCCTGATTCAGCAGGCGCCACTGCATCCGGAGGTCAACTTTCTGGGCATCGAGTATGCCGCGGCTTTCTGGCGCTACGCGGCTGACCGGGCGCGGCGCCACGCATTGGCGAACGTGCGGCTGCTGCACACCGAGGCGGCCTACTTCCTGCGCAATTACGTGGCTGACGCCACCTTCGCGCAGGTACACATCTACTTTCCCGATCCCTGGCCCAAGACGCGGCACCACAAGCGGCGGCTGATTCAGGCCCCGTTTCTGCGTGAGCTGCATCGCGTGCTGCGGCCGGCCGACGAGACGGAAAGCGGGCTGGTGCGGCTGGCGACGGACCATCCCGACTACTTCGCGTGGATGCAGGAGCACGCGGCCGCGGTGGCGGAGCTGTTTGAAAGCCTGCCCTTCGAGAGTCCGGCCTCAGCGGGCGACGATGAACTGGTGGGGACGAATTTCGAGCGCAAGTATCGGCGTGAGGGTCGGCCGTTTCACGGGATGATCCTGCGGCGGCGGTGACGGGCGCGGGGAATCACCACGGAGACACGGAGGGCACGGAGAGAAGCGCAGAGCAGTGAGGAGACCATGGGATCGGGATTTGGCGGCTGAGGAGGTCGATCCAAGACGGGCGCAGGCTTGCGGCCCAGCGCGCGAAAATCGGCAATCACGGATTATTCTCCGTGTTCTCCGTGTCTCCGCGGTGAATCCGCTGCCTTCTCAGGTATGCCGCGGTTTCTGCCGGATGCCGCGGACTTTCATGGGCAGGCCGAAGAGGTCGATGAAGCCGCGTGCGGCTGTGACGTCGTAGCCGTCCATCGCGAAGCTCGCCAGCTCCAGGTCGTAGAGACTGGTGCGGCTCCGCACGCTCACAGCCTGGGCGCGGCCCTTGTAGAGCTTGACACGGACCGTGCCGCTGACCACCTGGTTGGCGTGATCGACGAAGGCCTGCATGGCCTCGCGCAGCGGGTGGAACCACTGGCCGTAGTAGACCAGCTCGGCGTAGCGGACGGCCAGTTGCTGCTTGTAGTGGTAGAGATCGCGTTCGAGGCAGGTCTGTTCGAGGGCCTTGTGGGCTTCGTAGAGGATGGTTCCGCCGGGCGTTTCATAGACGCCGCGGCTCTTCATGCCCACGAGGCGGTTCTCGACGAGGACGGTCTGTCCGACGGCGTGTTTGCCGCCGAGCGTATTGAGCGTGGCGATGATTTCGTGGCCGGCGAGTTTCTTCCCGTCCACCTGCACAGGCACGCCCTTTTCGAAGGTGACTTCGACGTAGGCCGGCTTGTCGGGGGCTTTGGTCACGGGGACGGTCATCACGAGGCAGCGGTCCAGCGGCTCATTGGCGGGGTCTTCGATCTCCGCGCCCTCGTGGCTGATGTGCCAGAGGTTGCGGTCGCGCGAATAGATCTTCGCCTTGCTCTGTTCGATGGGGATCTTGTGCGCGTGGGCGTAGGCGATGGCGTTCTCCCGGCTGGTCAGGCCATCGGCGATGAAACGCGGATCCTTCCACGGGCTGACGATCTTGAGCTTCGGGTCCAGGGCCATGTAGGTGAGTTCGAAGCGGACCTGGTCGTTGCCCTTGCCGGTGGCGCCGTGGGCGACGGCGTCGGCCTTGGTGTCATGCGCGACCAGCACCTGATGCCGGGCGATGATGGGCCGGGCGACGCTGGTTCCCAGCAGGTAGTCGCTTTCATAGATCGCATGGGCGCGGAGCATGGGGAAGCAGTACTGCTCGGCGAACTCGCGGCGCAGGTCCTTGACGACGACCTCGTCGGCCCCGCTGGCTCTGGCCTTTTTCTCGATGCCCGCCAGCTCGTCGCCCTGACCCAGCTCGGCGGCGAAGGCCACCAGCTTCACGCCGGGATAGCGTTGCTTGAGCCAGGGCAGAATCACCGACGTATCCAGCCCGCCGGAGTAGGCGAGGACGATCTTCTTCGGATCCCCCTTGGCGGCCGGCGATGCGGGCACGGGGGAACGCTTGTTTTTTGCGGACGTCAGTTTGGCCATGGCGTGCTTTCTCACTGGAAACGGATATCCGATTCGCACCGGAACATCGGCAAAAGGGGTATTTTACCACACCGGCCCGTCGCGGCATCACGCGGCACGGCGTCCCCCCCTGCCGCACCTTCGACCGGGCAAGGATCCCGCCGCCGCGATGACCGATTTGGCTGAGGGAAAAGTTCGATTATAATAGACGATTCGACCGCCATCCCCATGTGCCCCTCCAAGCCGGGGGGCTGGGACGCCGCGACGCCGCAACAAGGAATTGGTGACAACATGAAAAAGGGCATCCATCCGGAAAACTACCGTCAAGTCGTCTTCCAGGACAAAGCCGCCGGCTTCGCCTTCCTCACCCGCTCCACCATCAAAACGCACGACAAGATCAAGTGGGAGGACGGCAAGGAGTATCCGCTGGTCAACGTCGAGATCAGCAGCGCCTCACACCCGTTCTTCACGGGCAAGCAGAAGTTCGTGGATTCCGCCGGCCGCGTGGAGAAGTTCCAGCGCAAGTTCGGCGGCTCATACTTCACGACGAAGAAGAAGTAGCTGCCTTCAGACCATTCACCGCGGCACGCCTTGCCGCGGTTTTTCATGCGCCGCTGGCGTCCGCAAGCGGTTCTCTGTGTCGATTCCCCGGCGGAGCCGGGGGCTGAACGGTTTGGTTCCCTTGGTCTCTTGGTCCCTGATCCCATTCGCGCCATGCGTCCCCACGTGATCGACAGCCTGCTGGCCAAACTTGCCGAGCTGGCGCAACAGCATGACGCGCTGGGCCGGCAGCTTGAAGACCCGGCCGTCGCGGCCGACCCGGAGCGCCTGCGCGATCTGAGCATCCGCCACAAGGCCATGGCCCGGCTCATGGAGCGCTACCACCGCCACCAGTTGCTCCAGCGCCAGATCGACGACAACGAAAGGCTCGCCCGCGACCGCACGGAGGCGGAGCTGGCGGAGCTTGCCGCCGCCGAACTGCCGGCACTGCGGGCCGAGGCCGATCGCCTGCTTGACCTGCTGGCCGACGAGCTGGTCACGGCGGACGATGCGGCCGTGGGCGCGGTGATCCTGGAAGTGCGGGCGGCCGCGGGCGGCGCGGAGGCGGCCCTGTGGGCCGGCGACCTGCTGGCGATGTACCAGAAATACGCCGCCGGCCGGGGCTGGAAGATGGAGCTGATGCAGGGCTCCGAAGGCGAGGCGGGCGGTCTGCGGCAGGCGGTGACCCGCGTCAGCGGCCCGGGCGTCTGGCAGGGCCTGGGCTACGAGGGCGGCGTCCACTGCGTCAAGCGCGTGCCCGCGACCGAAGCTCAGGGCCGCGTGCACACCTCGACCGCCACCGTGGCCGTGCTGCCCGAGCCGCAGGCCCTGGAGATCGACATCCCCGATGCCGACGTGGTCATCCACGTGACCACCTCGCAAGGCCCCGGCGGGCAGAACGTCAACAAGGTCGCCACGGCCGTAAACATGGTGCATACGCCCACCGGCATCGAAGTGCGCATGCAGGAGTCCAAGAGTCAGGCCCAGAACCGCCAGAAGGCCTGGCAATTGCTGCGGGCCCGCGTGTATGACCACTACCAGCGGCTCAAGGACGCCGAGAGGGCGGAGAACCGCTCGAAGATGATCGGCTCCGGCGACCGGTCCGAGCGCATCCGCACATACCGCTGGAAGGACAACCTGGTGGTCGACCACCGCCTGGGCGAGTCGTTCAATCTCCAGTCGGTCCTGGCCGGCGAGCTGAACCCCATCGTCGATGCGCTCACCGCCCTCGACAAAGCGCAGCGCCTCGCGGCCCTGTGAGTCGTCGCCGCGGGCGCATCATCGCGGGCACAATCTCGCATCAGCCGCGATTCAGGCCCCATTCAATCTTTGGTAACAGCCGCGATATCCAGCACGTAGATGCCGCGGAAGCCTTCGTGCAGCGAGTCGATGCAGACCTGGCGGCCGTCAGGACTGAAGCGCGGGTGCAGGTCGCAGCGGCACTCGACGGGCAGTTCGCGCGGCGAGAAGAAGCGGCCCAGGTCGATGCGGCGGCCGGCGGCCGGCTCGTAGAGCAGCAGTGTGCGCATCTGCTGACCGTCGGGGTAGGTGTCCGTCAGCACCCAGCGTCCGTCGGGCGAATAGGTCATGTGCCCGTCGCGGTTCAGCACGTCGGGGGCGACGGGTTCGCAGCGGCCGGTGCGGTCGTCGATCAGGGCATAACACTCGCGGCCTTCGTGCGGCGGGCCGTCGGGCAGCCTGGTCCAGGCCAGCAGCGTGCGGCTGTCGCGCCAGGCGTAATGCGAGACTTTGCCGGTATCCAGCAGCAGGCGCGAGTCGCGGCCGTCGGGCCGGGCGGTGTAGAGACGCGTGGTCAATTGACGCTGATCGGGCTGTTTCCAGCGGTGCAGGAAGACGAAGCGCCGGCCGTCGGGCGCGAATGTCAGGTGGTTGAACCAGTGCTCGCACTGATCGAAGGCGTCGCGCGGGGCGCAGTGGGCGGCCCAGTCCAGTGACATGACCAGACGGCTGGCGCCGGTCTGGAGGTCCAGCCAGTGGATACCCGTGTCGGCCGGGGCGAGGACGTTTTCCCACGGGTCGGGCAACGACGCGTAGCCGTAGCCGGGACGCAGGCGGTGGAGTCGCTCGAAGTCGAGGCTCATGGCCTGACGTCCGTCGGGACTCACACAGTAGACAGGGCGGTCGAACACCCGCGTGCCGCCGCCGTGGATGTCGCGCATGACGGCGGTGTAACGCCGGCCGTCGAACTGGTTGTAGATGATGTCGGCCGTCGCGGCGTCGCCACCCGCGGGATGGCCGGCATCGGACGGCAGCCACTGGAGCATCGCCCCCTGCTGCCAGGACCACCCGGCTGTGCGGTCCAGTTCGTGGAAAAGACCGCTGGCCAGGTCGATGACACCGATGGCCGCCTCTTCGTGGGGGCGAGGCTGGCGGTCAAAGAAGTCGAGCTTGTGGGCCAGCAGGTAGCGGCCGGTGGGATCCCACGGGCACTTGTCGTAGTAGCCGAAGAAGTAGTGCCCGTCGTCGGGACTGACGCGGCGGAGGTTGACCTGCGGATGCAGGTCGGTGGCGGCGGGCATGTCGGAAGCGGGTCGGATCATGGCGGCGAATCCTTCCGCAGGCCCGGGGCTTGCGAGCCGGGGCCAAACAAAAGCTGAGGCGGTCTTGTCATTCCGGCCGCAGTGCGTAGAGTAGTCACGCGCGAGGCAGGGGCAAGCCCAGCCCGTGGGCGGCTGGACATGATCGGCCGGACTTGCCTTTCAGGCAACGGCCTCGTTTACGAGGATCGGCCATGGACGTCGTCCTGCTCTCCCGTCTCCAGTTCGCCTTCACCATCATGTTCCACTACCTGTTCCCCCCGCTGACCATCGGGCTGGGGCTGGTGATGGTCTACCTCGAGGCGATGTACCTGTGGAAGCGTCAGCCGATTTACGAGTCGGCCGCGCGCTTCTGGACCGGCCTGTTCGCCGCGACCTTCGCCGTGGGCGTGGCCACCGGCATCGTCATGGAGTTCCAGTTCGGCACCAACTGGGCTGTGTATTCGCGCTACGTCGGCGACGTATTCGGCTCGGCCCTGGCGGCGGAGGGCATCTTCGCCTTCTTCCTGGAGTCGGGCTTCCTGGCGGTGCTGGTCTTCGGGTGGGATCGCGTGTCGGCGGGCTTTCACTTCTTCGCCACGGTCATGGTCTTCCTCGGCTCGGTGTTCAGCTCGATCTGGATCACCGTGGCCAACAGTTGGCAGCAGACGCCGGCCGGTTTCCACCTGGTTGAGAAGACCATCAACGGTCACGTTTTCACGCGGGCGGAGATCACCGACTTCTGGGCGATGGTGTTCAACCCCTCATCGATGCACCGTCTCGTACACGTGTGGATCGGGGCATTTCTGCTGGGCGCCTTTTTCGTGATGAGCATTTCGGCCTGGTATCTGCTCAAGAACCGGCACGTGGAATTCGCCCGCCGTTCGTTCAGCGGGGCGCTGGGGCTGGCGATTGTGTTTTCACTGGCCCAGCTCGTCAGCGGACACCTGCAGGCGGAGAACGTCGCGACGTATCAGCCGGCGAAGCTGGCGGCCTTCGAGGGCCACTTCACCCAGCAACCCGGCGAGGGCGCGCCGCTCTATCTGTTCGGCTGGCCGGACGAGCAGGCCAGACAGGTCAGGGCCGGCCTGGCGATTCCCGGCGGCCTGAGTTTTCTGCTGCATCAGGACTTCACCACACCGGTGCCGGCGCTCGATGCACTTGAAGCCGACTACGGCTCGCCGCCGGTATGGATCAGCTTCCAGAGCTACCACATCATGGTCGCCATCGGCCTGGTCATGATCGTCACGACGCTGCTGGCCGGCTGGTTCCGCCTGCGCGGCACGCTGTGGGGAAGGCGATGGCTGCTGGGGTACTTCGTGGCCGCCGTCGTACTCGCCTACATCGCCAACGAACTGGGCTGGGTGGCCGCGGAAGTGGGACGTCAGCCCTGGAGCGTCTATCCCGTGCGTGACGCGGCCGGCCAACTGGTCGGCGGGCTGCGCACGGCCGACGCGGTTTCGGAAGTGGTCACGGCCGGGCAGGTCGTCGGCTCGATCGTCATGTTCGGCCTGATCTACGCGCTGCTGTTTGCGGTGTGGATCTACGTGCTCAACCACAAGATCGCCAAAGGCCCCGAACCGGTCACGGCGCCGCAGCGCACCACCGCCGCCGGCCTGATGGACGCCGCGGCCGACAAGACCGACCGCGCCATGACCGAACGCCGCCGCGACGTCTGATGCGCATGGCTCCACGAATGGACAACCGACCATGGCCATCGAAAACCTGCAACTGCTCTGGTTCATCCTTCTGTGCGTGCTGCTGGGCGGCTACGCGATCCTCGACGGCTTCGACTGGGGCGTGGGCATCCTGCATCCGCTGGCCCGCGGCGACCACGAACGCCGCGTGTTCCTCAACGCCATCGGGCCGATCTGGGACGGCAACGAAGTGTGGCTGGTGACCTTCGGCGGGGCGATGTTCGCCGCCTTCCCCGAGGCCTACGCCACCATCTTCAGCGGCTTCTACAACGCCTTCATGCTCCTGCTGTTCGCCCTGATCTTCCGGGCGGTGTCCATCGAGTTCCGCAGCAAGATCACCTCGGCCGGATGGCGGCGGTTCTGGGACGCCAGCTTCTTCGTCGCCAGCCTGCTCGCGGCCCTGCTGTTCGGCGTGGCGGTGGGCAACGCGATCGTCGGCATCCCGCTCGACTCGCGCGGCATCTATGCCGGATCGTTTTTCGACCTGCTGGGGCTCTATCCCCTGCTGGTGGGCGCGATGACCGTGGCTTTGTTTGCCATGCACGGGGCGATTTATCTGCACCTGAAAACCGAGCCGCCGCTGCAGGACCGCGTGCGCGGCTGGATGTGGCACAGCTTCGGCGTCTTCCTGGTGCTCTACCTGCTGACGACGATCGTCACGCTCATTCGCGTGCCGCGGGCGACGGAGAACCTCGAGCACATGCCCTGGCTCTGGGGCGTGGTGCTGCTGAGTGTGCTGGCGATCGGCAACATCCCCCGCGCGGTCTTCGCCCACCGTCCCGGCCAGGCCTTTGCCAGCTCATGTCTGACCATCGCCTGCCTGGTCACGCTCTTCGCGGCCGCCCTCTTTCCCAACATGGTCGCCAACAGCGCCGCCGACGGCATCAGCCTGACGATCCACAATGCGTCCGCGTCAGCCAGGACGCTGACGCTCATGGCCATCATCGCCCTGATCGGTATGCCGCTGGTGCTGGCCTACACGGCCGTGGTCTACTGGACCTTCCGCGGCAAAGTGGTGATCGACCGGCACAGCTACTGACTCGTATCAGCTTGTTCGCTGGCAGCCGCACTGTGCCGCTGCGCTGCATGGTTCAATGCGGCCAGAAGCTGCTTCAGGTCCGCCAGGCCGCGCGTCTCAGCGTCGCGCGCCTGTTCGAGGGCCGCGATCACCTGTCCGCGCACCGATTCATCCGCCAGTCGCTGCAGCGCCGTTTCACCTTCGGGCGGGGCGAATGGCGTCAATTCCGCGACGCGTGTCAAGGCCGCGGCCACCGTGCTGTAGTCGGCGATTGCCGCGTCAAAGAGCGCATCAAGCCGCGAGTCGTTCAATCGCTGCTTCGCTTCCTTCAGAAAGGCGGCAGCCATCTGTCGGCACTCGGCCCAGCACTGGGCGTTGTACCCCTGCCCGAAGACGGGAGTCATGATGTTCGCCAGGTGCGGTATCTTGCGCAGCGCGGCGATCCACAGATCGTAGCCCGCAAGGCCGGCCTTATAGTTCTCGAACGCGTACCTGCCGGCCGCGTGATCGAGGGCGAACTGCAGGGCGTCGCGCACGATCTGGCGATCATCCGCCGGCGCCGCGACCTCAGGCAGCCACAGGTTCAGCCAGCCGATGCCCGTGTCGGCGAGCTTGAGGTGATGGATTGATTTGACGGCGCCCTCGCCGAGAAACAGCAGGTGCCGGTTGTCGTAGCCGACGACGGTGTACCACTCGGGTATATCCGCCTCCCAGAGCACGCACGGCCGGGCTTCGTCGATCGCCGCCTTCGCCGCCTCGAACGCCTGCTCGCGTACGGCGGCGAAATCCTCCTGCGTCTTGTGGGCCTGAATGCGCCTCGTCGGCAGACCGATGTTCGCCGCCAGCTCAAGGCATCGCCGCGTGTTCCAGGCCGTCGGCCCGCTGGGACAGATCACCTCGTGGATGTTGAGCGCGAAAGCGAAGCCCGTCGAACCGTACAGCCACGCCCGCGACACCTCCATGCCCTGGGCGGCGGCACAGTCGTGCAGGCAGGTCGGCAGCGTCATCCAGCCGCGATGGGGATGCAGGCCGTCGATCCAGACCCGATCGCCTTCGTGCCGCATGTTGACGCGTGGTGCAGCCGCTGCTGTGGTTGGCATGGCATCCTCCTGGCCGCCTGCATCGGCGGCCGCGTTGCTGGTCGTACTGGAGTTGCTGGTGGTTGAGGGTGTGATCGCGCTGCTCGGGCACACCGCAAGCCCCAGGGCCGCAGCCGCGACGCACAGACGGTTGGCGCGCATGTTGTCACTCCCGACAGAGATGGCGCCGATTGAAGCCGGCCCGGCGCTTGCCGGTATACGTCGGCAGGAAAGTGCAGCCAGCCATGTTACCGCCTGTTGCGGCAAGCGCGTCCCTTTTTCCGCTCGGCTTGCTAAGATCGCGGCCCCGAAGCTCAGTCTTTTGTTTCCGCCTTGGAGTTGAACATGACCACCCAGATCGGCGCCCAACTCTACACCGTTCGTGAGTCCACCAGGACACCGGCCGACATCGCCCGAACGCTGCAGCGCGTCAAGGCCATGGGCTACGGGGCCGTGCAGGTTTCGGCCTTCGGCGCGATCGATACGAAGGAGCTGGCGAAGCTGCTCAAGGACAACGGCCTGGTCTGCGCCGCGACGCACTACCGCGGCGACCTGTCCGACACCGCCGCCGTGGTGGACTACCACAAGACCCTCGACTGCAAGTACACCGCGCTCGGCGGCTTCTACCCCTGGAAGGGCGACGCGAAGGTGACGGCCGACACATGGAAGAAGTGGGCCGCCGGGTTCAATCCCACAGCCGCGAAGCTTGCTGAACACGGCATCCGCCTCGGCTACCACAACCACAGCCACGAGCTGGTCCACTTCGACGGGCGCTCAGCGCTGGATATTCTGCTCGACGAGCTGGACGCGAGCATCTGGTTCGAGATCGACACCTACTGGATCGCGCACGGCGGGGGCGACCCGGCCGCGTGGATCGACAAGGTCGCCGCCAGCGCGAAAAAGGGCGGCCCCAACCGCATCCCCGCCGTCCACGTCAAGGACATGAGCGTCGTCGCCACCAACATGGGCCAGCGCATCCAGAAGATGTCCGAAGTCGGCAGCGGCAACCTCAACTGGCCGCGGATTCTCGAGGCCTGCCGCAAGGCCGACGTCGAGTGGTACCTGGTCGAGCGCGACGACGGCGACCTTGATCCGTTCGACAGCCTCAAGATCAGCCTGGACAACATGAAGAAAATGGGCCTGCATTGAACCGCCGGCTCGCGACCTTGCGACAAAGCAAAGGACGACCATGACGCACAAGGTTATTTTCGACACCGACATCGGCAGCGACATCGACGACGCCTTCGCTCTGGCGTATCTGCTGGCGCGGCCGGACTGCGATCTGCTGGGCATCACAACCGTGACCGGGCCGGTGGTCGAGCGGGCGAAGATGGCCAGCGTCATGTGCCGGCTCGCGGGCCGCGATGTGCCGATTTATCCCGGCTGTTCCCACACGCTGCTGCTGGGCGATCGTCAGTCGCACGCCACCCAGGCCGAGGCCGTAGGCAAGTGGGACCACCAGCGCGACTTTCCCCAGGGCCAGGCCATCGGTTTCCTGCGCGACACCATCCGCGCCCACCCCGGACAGGTCACGCTGCTGGCCGTCGGGCCGATGACCAACGTCGCGATGCTCTTCACGCTCGATCCCGAGGTGCCGCGGCTGCTGAAGTCGCTGGTGCTGATGTGCGGCAAGTTCCTGCCGGGCACGCCTGGCTACGGTCCGCGGGAATGGAACGCTTTCTGCGATCCGCACGCCACGGCCGCGGTGTACCAGCACGCCTGCCCCGTGCATCGCTCGGTGGGACTGGACGTGACCATGCAGGTGGCGCGTGACAACGCGTGGGTGCGGCAGCGCTGCGGCACGAAGCTGCTGCGGCCGGTGCGCGACTTCCTGGAGATATACGCCAAGGGTCGGCCCGACGTGGTCTTCCATGACCCGCTGGCGGCCGCGTGCATTTTCGAGCCGGACCTGTGCGCGTGGCGCCGCGGCCGCGTCGAGGTCGAACTGACCGGCAGCGACCGATCGATCGGCATGACGCACTGGACGGGCGACAAACCGGACAGCGGCATGGCGCCCGGGCCGCACGAGATCGCCGCGACGGTCGAGGCCGACCGCTTCGTTGAGCACTACTTCAGCGTATTCAAGTGAATGTGCCGCGCCGCGGCAGCGCCTCGCCGGCGCGTGCGTGGGTCAGTCCACGTATTCCCAGATGGTGACCTCGAGCGGCTGGCGTCCCCAGCGGCGGGCGATTTCGTGGGTGGGGTAGAGCACGTCGAGGCGCTTGCCCTTGATCGCGCCGCCGCGGTCGAGCACGGGCACGGGTCGGCCGCCGTTGTACCCCGGCACGCTGACGATCGAACCAAACGGCAGCAGCCGCGTGTCGGCCGCCACCAGACGCATGCCGTTGGTCCACACGCTCTTGCCCGAGGCCGTGATGCCGTCAGCCCATTTGCCGCACGAACGGGCGTCCGGGCTGTAGGCCGTCACCACCATCCGCATCGTCCGCACCGGGCGGATGCGGCGGTTGCCGAACATGACCACGTCGGGATCATGCCCGGCCGGCGCGGCTTCGGGCTGTTGCGGCAGTGCCGCGGGCATGGCCAGTTGCGGCTGCGCGGGGGCCGGCTGCACAGTTGCGGGCAGCGCGGCCGCGGACTGCGCCACCGACGTCTCAATCCGCATCAGGCCGACGGGCGCGGCCGGATGCGTGCTGCTGTACCGCCAGGCGAACACCGCGACGATCGCCACCGCCGCCACGACCAGCGCCAGCAACAGGGCGGACCAGGTCTGCCGGCGGGACTGGCGGCCGCACCCGCCGCCCAGCGGATCAAGTGCGTAGCCATACTCATCTCGATAACTGCTAATCGTGGGTCTCCCTATGTAAGCCAAAAGCGTAGGCCACGTGTCGCATCCTACGCTCGCATCACCCCGGCGGGGGTTTGTGTGCAGGTCTAGGAATATAGCACGGAAGCCGGCCGATTCAAGCCGAACGGGGTTCACTTTCGCGAATTATCGGCCCATCCCTGAAGAAGCCCGCGCGGCAGTAGTTACATGCAGGGCCATGGTTTACAGCATTGCTGCCGCTTCTGGACCGATTGCCGCTGCCCCGGCCTGGCGCGTCGGCGGCAGCGAGCCGACGGCCGCCAGCTTGCCGGGGCGGGCATGACGGGCAATGGCCGCGATATCCAATCAACCGCGCCATTTTGACGATCCTCACACCACCGGTCGGCGTATTCTGATACGATAGCCTCTCCCCGCCCACGCCCGCCTCGATGCAGTGCCCTCGCCATGCCCAGTGCCACCATGCCTGCCGCCCCCGTCCGTCACGGCACCCGCGCGCGATGGCGTGCCCGCCTGCGCCACGCGGCATTCACCCGCCTGCCTGTGCGGCTGAGCCGCGGCCGACTCTCCAGCCTGCCGTCGATCTGCGACGTGCACTGCATTGACCGCGCCGTTTTTGTTGACGAACTGCCACGGGCGTTCGCGGGAATGCGCATCACGCACCTGAGCGACCTGCACATCGGCGAACTGATTCCGCCCTCGCGACTGGGGGCCATCGTCGACGCGGCCAATGCCCGCGGCGGCGACCTGATTGCGGTCACCGGCGACTTCGTCGACCTGAAGCTCAACGTGCTCGACGAGGTGATCGCCCAGCTTGGCCGCCTGCAGGCCCCGCTGGGCGTGTTTATGGTGCCGGGCAATCACGACTACCTGATGGACGGCCAGCGTCTGGTGCGGCGATTCCACGCCGCGGGACTGGACCTGTTGATCAATGAGCACCGCGTCATCGAACACGGCGGCGCGCGGCTGGTGGTCGGCGGAATCGATTATTCGCATCGCGCCCGCCACCTGGCGCGTTTCACCCGCCGGGCGTTTGACGCCGCCCCCCGCCACGATGCCGACACCATGCGCCTGCTGCTGGCGCACCATCCCGACGCGTTCGACCCGGCCCGCGACGAGCAGGGCGTGCGGCTGACGCTGGCGGGTCACACGCACGGGGGCCAGGTGGTGCTGGCCGAGGGCCCGCGCGTCGGCCGCGTGACCCTGGGGGCGATGAATTTCCGCTATGCCCATGGCCTGTACAGCCGCGACGATCACCACCTGCACGTGACTTCGGGTATCGGCGCCTGGTTTCCCTGGCGCTATCGCTGCCCGGCCGAGATCGTCGCCCTGACGCTGCACAGGCCGGTTCACGTCGCGTAGGCACACACCGCGGAACATATCGGCAAGCGTGGGCAATCACCGGCCGGCGCCCCTACAATGCACCATCCGGGGGCGAGGACTCATCGTATGGTGTGCGCTGATCCCGCCCGCAACACCCGCTGGTGGCACGTCGAAGGCGAAGGCGACGCCGCACGCGTCGTCTGCACGCTGTGCCCGCGCCATTGCCGCATGGCCGAGGGCAAGCGCGGCTTCTGTTTCGTGCGTCAGAACCAGGGCGGCAAGCTCGTGCTCACGACCTACGGCCGCTCGACGGGCTTCTGCATCGACCCGATCGAGAAGAAGCCGCTGAACCACTTTCTGCCGGGCACGCCGGTGCTGAGCTTCGGCACGGCCGGCTGCAACCTGGGCTGCCAGTTCTGTCAGAACTGGGACATCTCCAAAGCCCGCGACATCGAGCGCGCCAGCGCCCACGCGATGCCCGACGCCATCGTCGAGTCCGCCCTGCAAAGCCGCTGCCGCTCGATCGCGTTTACCTACAACGATCCGACCACCTGGGCCGAGTACGTCATCGACACCGCCAAGGTCGCGCGGCAGGAGGGGATCAAGACAGTGGCGGTGACGGCCGGCTATATCAGCCCCGACGCACGGGCCGAGCTGTACGAGCACATCGACGCGGCCAACGTCGACCTCAAGGCCTTCACCGAGCAGTTCTACAAGAAGCTGACCCTCAGCCACCTCCAGCCGGTGCTCGACACGCTGACCTGGCTGCGCCGCCACACGGCCGTGTGGTTCGAGATCACCACGCTGCTGATCCCCGGGCACAACGACAGCGACGAGGAGATCACCGCCCTGTCGCGCTGGGTGCTCAACGAACTCGGCGACGACGTCCCGCTGCACTTCAGCGCGTTCCACCCCGACTACAAGATGATGGACACGCCCGGCACGCCGCCGAGCACGCTGACGCGGGCCCGCGACCTGGCACGGTCCGTCGGGCTGAAGTTCGTCTACACCGGCAACACGCACGATCCGGCCGGCCAGTCCACCTACTGCCCCGGCTGCGGCAAGATGCTCATCGAGCGCGACTGGTACGAGCTGGGTCAGTACCACCTCGATGATTCGCGCTGCGGCTTCTGCGGCACGGCAATACCCGGGCACTTCGAGGCCAACCCCGGCGACTGGGGCCGCCGCCGCGTGCCGCTGATGATCCACGGCGCGTGACCACGGCACGGACCGACCGGAAAACGTGCAACCCGAAGCTGCAGCTTGTGCCTGGCTTGTAGGTGAGTTGTCGCAGCGGCGGAGCGGACGTTCACCGCTCCAGCACCATGCGATACCGCGCCTTGCCCTGGCGCGTGCGGTCGAGGGCGGCATTGCACTCGCTCATCGGCACGACTTCGCTCATGGCCGCGATGCTGTGCCGGGCGGCGAAGGCGAGCATGTCGCGCAGGTCCTTGCGCCCGCCGATGATCGAGCCGGCGATCTTGCGCTGACCGCCCAGCAGCGCCATCGGCGGCACGCTCACGTTCGCCGTCGACGCGCCCACCAGGCACAGCGTGCCGAAAGGCCGCAGCAGCTCCACGTGGGCCGCCCAGTCCAGGTCGGCATACACCGTCGAAAGCACCAGGTCATAGGCCCCCTTGTGCTTCTCGAAGACGCCCTTGTCCCTGCTGGCGACGAAGTGATGGGCCCCGTGCCCCCTGGCCTCGCCTTCCTTGTCGGCCGACGTCGAGAAGGCCGTCACCTCGTGGCCCATCGCCCGCGAGAACTTCAGCGCCAGGTGTCCCAGCCCGCCGATGCCCACCACCGCCACCTTCGCGCCCGCCCAGCCGGCATGGCGCACCAGCGGGCAGTAGACCGTGATGCCCCCGCACATCAGCGGCCCGGCATGTTCCGACGGCAGGCCGTCCGGAATCGGCAGGGCGAACCGCGCGTCGGCGATCAGCGTGTCGGCGAATCCGCCGTAGTGGCCCATGCACGTGGCCTGGTTCTGGGCGCAGGCGTTCTCCTGGCCGCGCTCGCACCACTCGCAATGGCCGCAGCTTCCGCACTGCCAGCCCACGCCCACGCGCTGACCGACCTTCAGGTGCGTCACCGCCCCGCCAAGCTCCTTCACCGTCCCCACCACCTCGTGGCCCGGCACCACCGGGAAGAAGTCCGTGCCCCAGTGCCCGTCGGCCACGTGCACGTCGCTGTGGCAGATGCCGCAGTGCGTCACCGCGATGGCGACCTCCGCGGGCTGCAGGGCCTGGACCTCGTAGGTGAACGGCTCAAGCTTCGCTCCGGGCTTGAGGGCGGCATAGGCGTTGATCTTCATGATGCGGACTCCTGAGTGACGCAGAATCAACGGGGCGGCGAATTGTAGGGTACACGCGGCGGACAAGGGGAGCGCGCTAAATGGGGTGGAGCGCGACGCGCTTGCGTCGGCCGGGCCGATCGGGGATAAAGGTCGCCCCTGAATCCCGGTTCCCCGCAGCCTCAGCACCCTCGGCGAGACCCATCATGCAGACCACGCTCATCATTCTCAAGCCCGATGCCGTGCAACGCGGCCTGATGGGCCGCATTCTCACACGCTTCGAGGACAAGGGCCTCCAGGTCGTCGGCTGCAAACTCGTGCAGCCCAGCCGCCAGTTGGCCGAGACGCACTACGGCGTACACAAGGACAAGCCCTTCTTCGACAGCGTCTGCCGCTTCCTCAGCAGCGCCCCCGTGCTGGTGCTGGCGCTGCGCGGCCTCAACGCCATCGATATCTCACGCAAAATGATGGGCGCGACGTTCGGCTCGAAAGCCGAGCCGGGCACCATCCGCGGCGACTACGGCGTGTCCAACAGCTTCAACCTCATCCACGGCTCGGACGCCCCCGAGACGGCCGCGAAGGAACTGGCCCTCTGGTTCAAGGACGGCGAAATCGTCGACTACGACCGCGCCATGCAGCCGTGGATTTACGATTACACCGGCGGCAAGCCGGAGTAA
>CAZUUQ010000044.1:0-5717 GCA_964622625.1 uncultured Phycisphaeraceae bacterium
CCCTGGGCACGGTGCTGGCCAACGAGGAGGTGACCAACGAAGGCCGCAGCGAGCGAGGCAACCATCCTGTCTATCGTCGCCCGCTGAAGCAGTGGATGCTGCGGATCACGGCCTACGCCGAGCGGCTGCTGGATGATCTGGACAAGGTGGACTGGCCCGAATCCATCAAGCTGATGCAGCGCAACTGGATCGGCCGCAGCGAGGGCGCGCGGATCGACTTTCCGATCGCTTACGACAAGCACGGCTCGACGGCCGACCAGATCGGCCAGGACGCCATCACGGTTTTCACCACCCGGCCGGACACGATCTTCGGGGCCACGTACATGGTGCTGGCGCCGGAGCATCCATTGGTCGAGGCCCTGACGACGCCGGACCATGCCGACGCGGTCGATGCCTATTGCCGCGCCGCGGCGGGCAAGAGCGAGCGCGAGCGTCTGATGGACAATGACGAGGAGGGCGCGCGTCGCAGGAAGACCGGCGTGTTCACCGGCGCGTACGTGCTCAACCCGGCGAACAATGAGAAGATTCCCATCTGGGTGGCGGACTATGTGCTGATGGGCTACGGCACGGGGGCGATCATGGCCGTACCGGCCCACGATCAGCGGGACTTTGAGTTCGCCCGGCAGATGCGCCTGCCCATCCGGGACGTGGTGTACGCGCCGGCTCTTGTGGCGCTGCGCGAGTTCGTGGAGTGGCACGACCAGGAAGAAGTGGAGCTCCCGGATCTGGGGGCGGCCCTGACGGCTTTCGTCGCCCTGCGCCTGAGCGAACCGAAGCTCGATACGAAGAAAGCGGCCGAGCGCGCGCTGAAGCAGGGGGCCGAGCGACCGCAGGCGGCGGCGGGGGCAGGTTCCTGGCAGGCGCGGATCGAGGCGGCCGCGGCTGACGACGCGCGTCAGCTCATGCACGCGGTGCGCGAGGGGCACGTGTTGAGCCTGCTCGGCAGCGCCTGCGAGGAACAGGGGGTCTGTGTCAATTCCGCCGGCGAGACGGTGAGCCTCGACGGCCTGCCCACACCGCAGGCCGGGACGGTGATGACCGACTACCTGGCGTCGCGCGGCCTGGGGCAGCGGCAGGTGCAGTACAAGCTGCGCGACTGGCTGTTCAGCCGGCAGCGTTACTGGGGCGAGCCGTTCCCCATTGTGCATGCGCCGGATGGCGACGTGATTGCGGTGAAGGAATCACATCTGCCGGTGGAGTTGCCGGAGCTGGAGGATTATCGTCCGACGGCCAGTGATGATCCGGACGCGCCGCCGCGGCCGCCGCTGGCGCGGGCGCCGGAGAGCTGGAAGTACGTGACAGAGGGGGGCGTGCGCTACACGCGCGAGTTCAACACCATGCCGCAGTGGGCCGGCTCGTGCTGGTATTTCCTGCGTTTCATCGATCCGAAGAACAGCCGGCGGTTCGTCGATCCGGAGGCGGAGCGCTACTGGATGGGGCCGGAGCGGCGCGGCGACGGATCGCGCACGCCCGGCGGCGTGGACCTTTACGTCGGCGGGGCGGAGCACGCGGTGCTCCACCTGCTCTACGCGCGGTTCTGGCACAAAGTGCTTTACGACCTGGGGCACGTCTCGACGCCCGAGCCGTTCGGCCGTCTGTTCAACCAGGGCTACATCCAGGCGTATGCGTACCGCGACAGCCGCGGCATCGCCGTGCCGGCCGAGGAGGTCGAGGAACGCGACGGGCGGTTCTATCACCAGGGCCAGGAGGTGGCGCGGGAATTCGGGAAGATGGGCAAGAGCCTCAAGAATGCCGTCACCCCCGATGAGATCTGCGAGCAGTACGGGTGCGACACGCTGCGGCTTTACGAGATGTACATGGGGCCGCTCGATCAGAGCAAGGTGTGGCGGACGCGGGACATCACGGGCGTGCACCGGTTCCTGCAGCGGCTGTGGCGCGTATTTGTCGATGAGCAGAGCAGCGTCCTGCGCGTGACCGACGCCGAGCCGCCGGAGGCATTGGTGCGGCTGCTCAACCGGACGATCAAGCGCGTGACCGACGCGATGGAGACGTTGTCGTTCAACGTGGCGATTGCCGCCCTGATCGAGTTGAACAACGAGCTGGTGGGCCGCGAACGCATCGAACGCGCGATCGCCGAGCCGATGGCGCTGCTGCTGGCGCCGCTGGCGCCGCACATGGCCGAGGAGTTGTGGCGGCTGCTGGGCCATCGCCGCAGTCTGGCGTATGAGCCGTGGCCGGCGTACGACGCCGACCTGCTGATCGAGGCGAACATCGAACTGCCGGTGCAGGTCAACGGCAAGCTGCGCAGCCGCATCGTGGTGCCCGCCGACGCCGACGATCAGCAGGTGCAGCAGACAGGCCTGGCCGACGAGAAAGTGAAGGCGGCGATCGAAGGCATGACGGTGCGGAAGATGATCGTCATCAAGGGCCGCATGCTGAACATCGTGGCCCGGTGACGGGCGTGCGGCAGGGGTGATATAGAATGTGGGTGGGAGTTGCCGAATGAGCTACCACGGCATCGACATACCGAAGGACCGGATCGCCGAGTTCTGTCGGCGGCACCGCATCCGCAAGTTGTCGCTGTTCGGCTCGATCCTGCGCGACGATTTCGGCCCGGACAGCGATGTCGATGTGCTGGTGGAGTTCGAGCCGGACGCCCGCACCGGCTTCGCCTTCTTCGCGATGCAGGACGAGCTTGCCGTCATGCTGGGACGGAGCGTGGACTTGCACACCCCCGAATCCCTGAGCCGCTATTTCCGCGACGAGGTGTTGAGCGAAGCGCAGGTGCAATATGTCGCGGCATGACGATTCGATCCGCCTTCGGCATATGCTGGACCATGCCATGGAAGCGGTGTCTATGGCACGGGGCCGCGGGCGCGAAGACCTTGATACGGATCGTCAGTTCAGTCTCGCGCTGCTGAAGCTCATTGAAATTGTCGGTGAAGCGGCGTCACGCGTCTCCGCGGACATGCGTGATCAATACCCGGACATCCCATGGCCGCAGGTCATCGCCACCCGACATCGACTCGTTCATGGCTACGATCAGGTCAATCACCGTGTCCTCTGGGACATCGTCGCTGCCGACCTACCCCCGTTGATTGAACGGCTGCATGCCATTCTCATGGAACGTGACAAGGCATGACAACACGCACAGCGACGGGGACCGTCGCCGGGTATGGTCGCGGCTCGTTATGCGTGCTCCGTGGCTTCAATCCAAAATCGAGAATCCCAAATCGAAAATGGCCCACCGTCCCCCCAACATTCTGTGGATCATGACCGACGAGCACCGGCCGGACTCGCTGGGCTGCTACGGCAGCGCGTGGGCGAAGACGCCGCACCTGGACGCCTTGGCGGCGCGCGGGGTGACGTTCACGCGGGCGTACTGCCAGTCGCCGGTGTGCGTGCCCAGCCGCACCAGCCAGATGTGCTGCCGCTACCCGCAGGAAGTCAACACGCTGGTCAATCAGGCGTGCGATCATCCCGACGTCCTGCCGCCAGGCACACGGATGTTCACCGAAGTCTTCGCCGACGCCGGCTACCACACCGTCAACCACGGCAAGCGTCACATCGCCAGTTGCCACGCGCCGTCGTGGCGGGAGCATCACAGCGTCATTACCGACGGGCGCTATGCGGGCTGCTGGGATCTCAACGAGCAGTTCGATGAAGCCGCCTATCACGTCGTCAAGCGGCCGGGGCTGGCGCATGTCATCATCGGCGGCACGTATCCGGGGAGCGTGGAGGACAACCCATCGCGGCTGATCACGGATCGGGCGATCGAGTTTCTGGCCCACCACGACAGAGATCGCCCGTTCCTGCTGCGCGTGAGCCACAACTGGCCGCATACGCCGGTGCTGCCGCCGCGGCCGTGGGATGAGCTTTACGATCCCGACGAGCTGCCGATCCGCTACTACGACGCCGAGGCGGTGGCCGGTCGCAGCGCCGCCGACCGTCAGGCGGCCGCGGCCCATCGCATGGCCGACCTGACCCGCGACCAGATGCGGCAGATCTGGAAGGACTACTTCGGCCTGTGCAGCTACGTCGATCACGAGATCGGCCGACTGCTGGCGGCAGTGGATCGCATGGGCCTGCGCGAGAACACGATCATCGTCTTCAATGCCGACCACGGCCGCATGCTTGGGGAGTTCGGCACCGGTGAGAAGGGCGTATTCGACGATCAATCGTGGCGCGTACCGCTGATCTTCTCCTGGCCGGGGCATCTGCCCGAGGGCCAGGTGCGCGACGACCTGTGCGAGCTGATCGACTTCGGCCCGACGCTGATGAACCTGGCGGGGCTGGAGGACGGTCCTGTGGACGACTTCCGGGGGCGGGCGCGCGGACGGGATCTGTTTGACGCCTCCCAGCCGGCGCCGCAGGCGGTGTTCGGGCAGATCCACATGCCTGACAGCGGCGCTCCGCTGTTTCGCCGCATTTTCGGCGACAAGGGCCACGGGCCGATGCGCGTGGGTGTCCGCACGCCGCGACATCGGCTGGATCTGACGTACATGGCGGGCGGGCGGCGGCTGGCGTGCGACGACGGCAACCTCATCGACATGCAGGACGATCCCGGCGAGCGGCGCAACCTCTTTCACGACCCGGCCCATCGGCCCACGCGCGACCATCTGCTGGGGCTCATCGATGCCTGGTTCGCGGGCCTGGACAAGCCGGCCGAGCTGTTCGCTGATACTTCCTCCACCCCCGCCGGCACGAGCGGGGGCCGCTAGAATACCGACATGATCCTGCTGATCGACAACTACGACAGCTTCACCTACAACCTGGTGCAGCGGATCGGGGAACTGGACCCGTCGCTGGAACTGAAGGTGGTGCGCAACGACAAGATCACGGCCGAGCAGGCCGCGGCGCTGCGGCCACGGCATGTGATCGTCTCGCCCGGGCCCTGCACGCCGCGGGAGGCGGGCGTGTCGTGCGACATCGTCAAGATGTTCGCGGGCCAAGTGCCGCTCCTGGGCGTGTGCCTGGGCCACCAGTCGATCGGGCAGGTGTTCGGCATGACCGTGGCCCGCAACCACCGGCTCATGCACGGGAAGGTGTCGCCGATCCATCATGATGGGCGGACGATCTTCGAGGGCCTGGGCAACCCCTTCGAAGCCACGCGGTATCACAGCCTGGTCATCACGCCCGAGAGTTTTGATGCGGAGCGTTTCGAGCGCAGCGCCTGGACGGACGAGGGCGAGATCATGGGCGTGCGGGCCAAAGCCGGCGTCTTCGGCGACGCGCCGCTCGAAGGCGTGCAGTTTCATCCGGAAAGCTTTCTGACGCTTGAAGGCCACGCACTGCTGGCCAATTTTCTGGGCCTGCCGCGCCCGCAGCGCGCTTTGTCCGTCGCGGGATAGCGGACGGCCGCGGACTGACAACCATTTCTTTCCTGCTGGGAGCACCTGTCATGAGCCAAGCACCCATTCCCCCCGGCACGTATCCAACGGATCGCCCGCTGCCGCCGCTGCGCCAGCAGCTTTCCTACTGGCTGCCTTTCGTGGCCTCGGTCGCCCTGGCGGTGGCGGCCCTGCTGTTCAACATGCGCCGTCCGGGCCTCGATGCGTCCGGAACGACGGTGGGCGTACACTTCGCGGCCATGGCCCTGGTGCTGAGCGTGGGCTGCGGTCTGGGTGTGACGGCGGTGCTGCGGGCGTTTCGGCCGCTGGCGCTGTGGCTGGGCATCGCGGCCCTGGTGGCCAATGCCGTGGCGCTGGTGCTGATGTTTGTTTGAGACGGGGCGTACCGGGACCGCGCAACGCGTG
>CAZUUQ010000044.1:5817-22433 GCA_964622625.1 uncultured Phycisphaeraceae bacterium
GACGAGCTGTTGGCCAGGGCCAGGGCGTTGGTGCCGGCGTTGACCAGGATCTGCGCTCGCGTGAGGGCCGCGGTTTCCTTGGCGAAGTCCGCGTCGCGGATGCGGCTCTGTGACGCGGTGAGGTTCTCGAGGGCCACGGAGCTGGAGCGGAGCGAGGCGTCGAGCGTGTTGCGCTCGAAGGCGCCCAGCCGGCCGCGCAGTTTGGTGACCTGATCGATGGCCACATCGAGAATCTGCTGGGCGTTGGCCTCGCGGCCATCGACCATCAGGCTGTTGGCTCCGCCGAGGCGCAGGGAGTCGAGGCGGCCGACGATGTTGTCGCCCAGGCGGCTGGCATGGACCGACGGTATGCCGATGTTGACCTGCTGCTGAAGGTTGACCGACGGGCCGATCTGGAACTTGGTGCCGCCGCCGGTGATGTTGAACGTCTCAGTGACGTTCAGTGTCTGGGCATAGGCGGCGTCGAGGGTCATGGCGAGGTTGACCGAGCCTGAGCGCAGGGAGACGTTGAGGCCGTCGCCGAGGGCCACGTTGCCGTTGACCAGGGCCAGCACGTCCACGCCGTAGTCGCGCTGCGTGGTCGAGGTGTTGTCGCCCTTGGTGCGGAAGGTCTGCATGAAGTTTTCGTCGGTGCTCTTGAACTCGACGAAGGCGGTCGAGCCGTAGTCCTGGCTCTGGATGACGATGCCGCTGAGGGCGTTGCCGTTGACCAGGGCGGCCGAGAGGCCGGTGACCTGGCTGTAGTCGTTGATGCTGTCGACGACCTGGGCGTTGGTCATGCCGCTGATGAACTGGAGGGTGGCCACGCCCTTGGGGCCGGCGATGGTGACCAGGGCGCTGCCGGTGCTGCCGACGGCGTCATAAATGCCCGCGGCGTTGCCCGACAGGTAGAGCGCGCCGGTCTGGGCGCTGTTGATGACCTCGACGGTGACGGGAATGCTGGTGCGCGTGCCGAAGTTGGCGTTGGTGACCTCGACGTCGCGGATGTTGGTGCCGTTGACGCCCGAGAGCTGGTAGTCCAGCGAGCCGTTGAGCAGCTTCAGTCCGGCGAAACTCGCGGTGTTGGCGATGCGGTTGATCGACTCGATGGCGGCGTCGATCTGGAGCTGGTTGGCCTCGTGCTCCTCCTTGGAGAATCCGCCGTCGTTGGCGCCCTCGATGATGAGGCTCTTGATCGAGATCAGCAGGGTGTTGACCTCGTTGAGGGCGGCTTCGGTGGTGGCGATGACGTTGGAGGCCCGCTCGGCGTTCTCGACGGCCTGTCCGACGCCTTCGATCTCGGAGCGCAGCCGCTCGGAGACGATCAGGCCGGCCGGGTTGTCAGCCCCGCGGTTGATCGCCAGTCCGGTGCTGAGGCGCTGCAGGCGGACCTGCAGGTCGCCCTGGGATCGGGCAAGCTGGTTCTGGGCCACGAGTGAGGGAACATTGGTGTTGATGCGTGACATGACAATCCTCCTTGATTGTCGTGCGTGGACGTCGAGCGTTTCGGTCGGGGCGTCATGCCCCTGGTGTGATCTCGACGCCTTCCGCCTGTGGCTTGTGCCGTGATCAGGCGGTGCCGTTGGGCCTGGGTTCTCCGGTCAGACGTTGACGTTGCGTCGGTCGCTGCGCGGGCCCGTGGCCTCGCTTGCGCCGCAGATTCCTGTCAGCCTGGCGCAGGTCGTCGAGCTGGACGCCCGCCGCCTCGGCATTCTCGGCCCGGATGGCCTCGTAAACCTCCTTGCGATGCACCTGCACTTCACGCGGGGCGTTGATGCCCAGCCGAACCTTGTCACCCCGGATGTCGACGATGGTGATTTCGATCTCGTCCCCGATCATGATCGTTTCATCACGCTGACGGGAAAGCACCAGCATGTCGGTCGGCTCCTTCCTTGGGCCTCAGCGGCCGAACGCATGGCCGCGATGGTGCTGTCGCGGCGGCCCATCCATGAGCCGCCGTCCGGAACGTGGGCGACGGCTACGCGCTCATCGCCTCGACCGGACTTCCCAGTTCCACCAGGGGCACGCGGGTCGTGAACCGCCGATCCGAGAGCACAAGCTGTTCGCCGCAGCGGTTGCCGCAGTGGATGACCAGCGGCCCCTGGAGGTTGCCGGTCAGCGTGTGGTCGCGTTTGTTGACGATCACCAGCACCTGCGCCTGCGACGGCGACTCGATGCCCAGGTCGCCCATCTGCTCCGGCCGAATCGGCACGCGGTAGCTGGGCACGAACAGGCTCGGATCGGTGACCACGAACGCCAGGTCGGGCGCGTCGATGGACTGCAGCCACCAGAAGTAGCTGTCCTCGCCGCTTTCCAGCAGCACGTAACGCTTGTAGCTGGGAAAGCCCAGCAGACCCTTGGCGAAGGTGATGACGCGCTGGGCGTCGATGTCCACCTGTCCGAAGCGTGTGGTGTTGACGATCATGGTTCGATCCTCTGCGGCGGCCGTACCATCCTGGCGGTTGGCGGAACATCCGGGTTCCGCGGCATCCTGCCTGTGGCTCCGGTCCCGGCCGGCCGATGACCGGGCGGAGCGCAAACGTTGCGCCACTAGCGCAAAAAGTCGAGCAGCGAAAGCTGGTGGCTCGCGGCCGTCACCTGCAGGTTGGCCTGGAGCTGGGTCATCAGATTCGAGTAACGCGTCGCCATTTCCGTGAAATCCTGATCCTGCAATGCACTGAGCGTGCTCTGTTCCGCGAGTTTCAGGGCGTTGGCCCTGGTCGTGGCGTCGTCCATCTGCCGTGCCCGGATGCCCACACTGCCGCGGGCCTGCACCAGCCGATCGATGTCCGCTTCAAGTTTCTCCAGAGCAACCTCGATGCCAGCACCGCCCGGAGTCAGCAGCGCGTCGCGAATTTCCTGCAAATGCGTGAACAGACTCTCAACACGGACAGTTGCTTTGTCTTCGCTGGTGATGGTCGCGCCCGCGCCGGCATTGAAGGCGATGCCCAGGTCTTCCGCCGCCCGGCTCACGATCTGGCCGCTGTCCGCCTGTCCGTAGATCCTGAAGGCGCCGCCGCCCGCCGTGTTGTCCGTGATCTCCAGGCCGTTGCCCACAGCCGCCAGCCCCACCACGAAGTCCACGCCGACCGTCAGGCCCGCGCCCGCGGCCGCGGTCTCGATCGCGGTGATGACCTGTCCGACCGTGGTCAGGCCCGTCACATCCACGTCGAAGCTCGTGCCGTCATGCAGCTCGATGCGGAAGTCGGGCTGGCCGGCGACGGTCTCCACACCGGCGCCGCGGTTGAAGTCGGTCAGCTTCGTGCTCAGATCGAAGCTGCGCAGGCCCAGGTCGGTCGCCGTCGTGCCGCCGTTCTCGCCGATGGAGAGGTTCACGCCGCTGACGTCGCTGACCAGGTTCAGGCCGGTGCCCGCGTCATTGATCTCCAGGCGCAACCCCATGTCGAGCTGGGCGATGACATTCTGAAGGTCTTCGATGGTCACAGCCGTGGAGAAATCCGCGACCTTGGTCGTGCTTCCCTGGGTGATGTGCAGGCCGCTGGCCCAGTCGATGGCCGGTCCGAGCGATGCGAGCGTGGTCAGCCTGGTCAGGCGCGGGTTGAGGTCGGTGGGCGCGGTGGCGGCCGGGCCCGGCGTGGCGGTGAAGACCAGGCCCAGGTCGGCCGCGGTCTTGCCCGCGCCCAGGTCGGCGATGGCGAGGGTGTCGCCGGCCGCGATGTTCACGCTCAGGCCGTTGCCCGTCACGGCGACGGTGCTCGTGCCGCCGAGGTCGGCGATGGCCTGATCGAGAATCGCCGCGACGTCGGCGAGCGTGTCGGCCGTCGACAGATCGACCGACATCGGCGAGCCGTTGACCGACAGTTGCACCGATCCGAGGCGGACGCCCTCGCCCAGCGCGCCGCGCAGGTCGGCCAGGCGCGTGGCGGCCAGGGCCTGCGGGTCCAGGTCGATTTCGCTCCTGACGCGGGCGGTGAGCTGGCCGAAGGCCTCGATGCCGTTGGTGTTGACCGCCACCGGACGATCCAGACCCACGTCCAGAAGCAGATTCGAGGTCGCGCCGGTGTAGCGCATGCCGCCGAGCGTGGTCTCCTGGATCACGCCGCCGCCGAAAGCCTGATTGCCGCCGAAGAGGTTGACGTACTGGTAGCTGCGGTTGGCGATTTCCTGCGCGGCCCGGAGGGCTTCGTCGAGGACGGCCGCAATGGTGGAGCGCGTGGCGTCGTCGCTGCCCGCGCCGATCTGGCTGGCGGCGTCGTCGCGGGCTTTGAGCAGAACCTCGTGCAGGTCATTGAGGGCCGCGTCGGTGTTGTCCAGCACGCCGGCCGCGTGGCTGAGGTTGCGCTCCTGCGTGTCGCGGCGCTGCAGCAGGTTCTGCAGGTGCAGAATCGACGCGGCCGCGCCCGGATCGTCCGACGGACGCAGCACCCGCTTGTAGAGGTGGTCCTGCGTGTCGAACAGCGCCATCTGCGTGCGGCGCAGGTTGGCGAGCATCGCGTCGCTGCTCTGCAGCGTGGAGATGCGCCCGATGTTGCTGCCGATGCGTGTCATGGCGGTATGGGTCGCTGGAGGTTAGAGAATGCTCAGAAGGGTCTGCATCAGTTCGTCCACGACGGAGATGAAGCGGGCGTTGCCCTGGTAGGCACGCTGGAATGTCAGCAGATTGATGGCCTCCTCGTCGGCATTGACGCCGCTGACAGCCGCCTGCTGGGTCTGGAGATTCTGAACGACGACGGTGTCGGCCTTGGTCTGATCCTCGGCCAGGCTGCGGCGGGCGCCGACGTCAAAGACGTGGTCGGCCCAGTATTGTCCGAGACTGCGTCCGCCGAGAGCGTCGAGGCTCCGCCCGCGCAGGGCGGCCATGGCCAGGGCGTTGGCATTGGGCGCCTCGGCCGTGCCGCCCGCCAGCAGGCGGTGGTCGGCCGCGAGGGTCTGCGAAACCTCGATGCTGCGCGCATCGCGGCCCGTGAAGAAGGTGTTCAATCCCAGGGCCGCCAGCGCGCCGCTGGTGTCGGCCCCGAAGCGGATCTCGAAGTTGCTGTCGGTGCTGCTGATGGTCAGCCGTCCGCTGGCGTCGACCGACGCGCTGACGTTCGCCACGGCATTGAGCTGGGCGACGATGTCGTTGAGCGTGGTGTCGGGCGTGCCGCCCACGCCGACCTTGATGTCGATGCCCACGGTGCGATCGACCGGCGGCTGCACGGAGTTCTGGCGGACGATCAGCTCGAAGCTGCCGCTGGTGACGCGCGAGCCGTAGTCCAGTTCGGCATCGTCGCTGCCCAGAGCGGCGGCCGGATCGGCCACGACGCTGTGCGCGGTGATCGACTGGTAGCCGCTGAGGCCCTGGCCCTGGCTGTGCAGGCGGTTGACCTGCCAGATGATCTCAGCCGCGAGGTTGTCGATCGTGGCCAGGGCGCCGCCGACATCGTTGTTGATGCTGGCGACCTTCGCGCCCAGCCTGCCGGTGGTCGCGCCGATGATCGTCGTATCGTCTGTGACCCGCAGCGTGGCCCGCACGCCGCCGTCGACGTCCTGCTGTTCGATGCTCACGCCCCGGCTCTTGCCGCCGAGCATGATCGGCACCGAGCCGACGTAGATATCCACCTTGCCGTCGATCTCCCGGGTGGAAATCTGCATGTACTGCGACAGTTCGCCCAGGAGCTGATCGCGCTGGTCGCGAAGGGTGGGCGCGCCGTTGGGATCGCTGCCGCCGTCGCGGGCGATCTGGGTGTTGAGTCTTTCGATGCGGCCCAGCAGGTCATTGACGGCCGCGACGTCGTTGTCGAGCCCGGCACTGAGTTGATCGCGCAGGGCGCCGAGGCCCTGACGCAGCTCATGGAGGGCGCTGGCGATGTTGGCGCCCTCGTTGATCACCGGTGTGCGGAAGGCTGGATCGCTGACGCGGCCCTGCAATTGTTCCCAGGCGGCGAAGAAGGCTTCGAGTCGGCCGGCCAGGCTGCTGCGCGAACCGGTGGTCTCGTCGAGCTGCAGGGCGTCTTCGAGGGCCTCGATCTGGGCCAGGACGTCGGCCGACAATTGCGAGCCGGACTGGTCGGAGATGGCGTTGCGCAGGCGGCCCTCAAGCGCGTTGTCGATCTCGCGGGCGATCTGCTGAATCTGCACGCCCCGGCCGATCCACAGGCCGGCCTCGATCTCCTGCGCGCCCACCGGGGCCATGTGTACGCTCTGGCGGTGGTAACCCGGCGTGGCGACGTTCGCCAGATTGTTGCCCACGACCTCCAGGGCCGCCTGCGAGGCCAGCAGGCCCGAGCGTCCGATCTGCAGTGATGTGCTCAGTGCCATGTCGCGTGTCCGGTGCTTGGCGGATCAGGCAGTTCTCACGCGGTGAGGTTCAGTGTGCGGACGGCCAGGGCGGCCTTCGGGACCGCTCCCTTGCGGCTGTAGGTGCCGACGCCGGTCATGGCCGCGCCGATGGTCTGCATCACACCCTGCATGTGGCGCAGCAGGGATTCTGTGGCTCGCCGGGCGATGCCGCCGGCCCGCTGGACCTGCTCGATCAGGCTGCGCAGCTCCTCGCGGCGATGGAGCAAACCGGCTGCCAGCGGCGCGGGCAGATGCCCGGCCACCTCGCGCAGCGGCATCGGGGCCGCGGCGTCGGGCTGCACGGCCAGCGTCAGCTCGGCCGTCAGCATCTGCCGCTGCTTCTCCAGCGAGGCGATGCGCTGAATCTGCTCGTTCTCCAGCCGGCAGCAGTCGCGCAGCTCGGCGGCCTTGGCCTCGCGCAGCGCCTGCTGCTTGCGCTCGATCAGCGTCAGCAGCGTGCGATGGGCGTCGCTCTGCTGGTCGAGCACATCCTCGATGCGGCGGATCAGGTCATCCATGACGGTTGATCCTCCCCGCGGTGGACGGGCCGATCGCCGCCGGCTGGGTGGCGCCAACGCGGACTTCGACCTGGCGCATGATGCGCTGGTAGACAGCCTCGACGATCGGCAGATTCATGCCCTGGGCCATGCGGTCGGCCAGCTCCGTGTCGAGCTGGGCGGCGAAAATGTCCTCGGTCGAGCCGCCGTGGAACATGTCACTCTTGAACGGATCCTCGCGCATCTGCTGAAGCAGCGGCAGCAGGAGCGTCGACGCCACGAGCTGCTCCGATGCCTGACGCACCTGTGCCCGCACCTTGTCCGGCACCGCCCCGCCGGCCGCCTGGCGCGTGCGTGTCCGGCCGGCGAGCTGCGCGGCAAAGTCGCCATCGCCGCGAGGCAGGCGGGCGTCGTGCGCGGCCTGGGCGGCTTGGGTGACAGTCGTCGTGGTGTCGAGGGCGCTGAGGTTCATGGCTGCCTTGGAGCGGCGGTGGTTGTTCGTCGTTTACTGGATGATGAGTTCGGCCTTGAGGGCGCCGCTGGCTTTCAGTTCGCGGATGATGGTCACACGGTCAGGGGCCGGCACTTTGAGCTGTTCGAGGGCCGCCAGCAGATCACGCATCCGCGTGCCGCCGAGGTTCTGCGGGTCGAAGCCGATGAAATTGCTGGCGTTGACGTCGGGGTTGGCGGCCGTCGGCTGCGGCTGGGGAGTGATGGTGGTGATCGTCAGGCCCGGATGCGAGATGAACGTCGGCTTCACCTCGACGTCGGCGCCGACGATGATCGTGTGCGTCCGCTGGTTGATGAGCACCTTCGCGCCGCTGGAGATGATCGACAGGTCCAGGTGGCTCTGCAGGACGCGGCTGATGAACGCGGCCGGATTGGCCCGCTCCCAGGCCGGCATGTCGATCACCACGTTGCGCGGATCGACGGCCATGGCGATCGTCGCCGGCGTCCCGTCCACGCTCATTTCGTGGTTGATCAGGTCGGCAATGATGAAGGCGTTGGCCCAGCCGGCGTCCTGCTCGTTGAGCACCAGGGTGATCTGGCCGGCGTCGTTCATGAACCGGGCGCGGATGTCAGCCACCATCTGCGCGCCCTGCTTGACCACGCCGACGGTCGGCGTGTCGCGATCCTCGATCAGCACCGGCCCGGAGGCGAAGGCGAACACCGGCGAATCCGGCAGCGGGCCGGTCATCGGAAACAGAAACAGCCGTCCGCCTTCGAGGCTCTTGGCCGTGCCGATGGCGCTGACGTACACGTCGATGCGGTCGCCTTCGCGCACTCCGTCGGCCGGCACGGTTGCCTCGAGCGCGACCAGGGCCACGTTCTTGGCGTCCTTCAGTTCGGCCGCGACCGTGTTGGGGTCGATCAGCCGCTGCATCACCGCCGCCAGGGGTCGCGCGGCCGGCAGAAACTTGCCGTCGCCCGTGCCCTTGAGGCCGACCACCAGCCCCATGCCCACGAGCGTGCTGCGCTCGGCGCCCTTGATCCGCGCCAGGTCACGCACCTGCAATGCCGCCGCCTGATCGGTCAGGCCCGCAATGATTGTGCCGCTCAGGGCGACGATGGCGACGAGTTGAAGCGTGCGGCATGTCATGGTGACGGACGTCTCCGCGTCAGAAGTTGAAGATGGTCTCGAAGAGTCTGGTCAGCAGGCCCTTCTTGGTGGCTTTGCGCAGTTCCCCGCCATGGTCCTTCTCCAGGCGCAGGTCAAACAACTGCGTCGAAAGCAGCGTGTTGTCGGCCGCGACATCCTCGCCGCGGCACACGCCGGTGAGCACCATCGCGATCGTCTCCTTGTCGGAACGGATGAACTTGCGGGCTTCGACCACCAGATTGCCGTTGGGCTTGATGTCCACCACCTCGGCCGTGATGCGGGCGGTGAAGCTGTCCTTGCGGGCATACTTGCCGTCACCCTCGAAGTCGGTCTCGAAGCCGATCTCCACGGCCGGGGCGTTCTCGGAATCAGTCACGGCCGGCTCAATGATGAAACGCAGCAGCTTGTCCAGCGCCAGGTTGGGAAACTTCGGCACGTCGCCCTTCATGTCGAACTCTTTGCTGGTCTCGAGCTGCGCATCGGCCGCGGCTTCCGTCTGCTCGCGGACGATGATGGTCACCAGGTCGTGCAGGGCGAAGACGCGCGGGGCCGCGGGCGCGATGGCGGCGAAACTGGTGGCCGCGATGGCGGGCGACAAGGGGCTGTCGTTCTCGACCATCGCCGGCGTCCCGGCCTGCGCCGCGGCGGTCTGCGGCTGCGACGGCTGGGCGATGAACAGAGACGAGCTTTGTCCCCGCGCGGGCAGTGCGGCCGTCGCGACGATCACGCCCAGCAGCCAGCGGGTGGTCAGGCGGTGCATCACCGGGCCTCCGAGACGGATACGGGGTTATCACGCACCAGTTCGGCTTCCTGCGGGCCCAGGACACGGGCCAGGAATGTGTCGCGCGAGCTGGTGTTGCGCACGCGGATGACCGCGTCGCGGCCGCCGTCGTCCATCGCCGTGCCGGTCAGGCGGATCACCAGGTTGCCCACCACGCAGCGGACCACCAGTGGATCGCCGCGACGCACCAGGCGCGGCGCTTCGACGCTGGCGGTGGTCAGCGCGTCGCCGGGCCGCAGCGTGCCGGAGGCGGCCTGGTCGATCACGGCCTGCGGATCCGTCAGCGGCGGCGGTCCGCCCCGCAGGAAGACGGGCTCAATCGTCACATCATTCGCGCTGATCGTGCTGCCGCGGGTGATGCGGTGCTTCGCCACCACGGCGGAGTAGCGGCGCTGCACGTCAGCCAGAACGCGGGTCTCTTCAGCCGCGACCGGGCTTGCGCCTTCGAACCGACGCACCACCACCGGCACGCGGCCGGGAATCACCGTCGTCAGCGGATGCAGTTCGTACCGGTCGCCGTCCAGCGGTCGATCGAGAACCCCCGCGGCATCGGTGAACTCGAAGCGCAGCTCTTCGATGTCGGCCGCGCCCGCCAGGTCCACGAGCAGATCGGTCAGGCGCGTGCGGACGGTCGGGCCATCGGCGGGAAGGGGGGCGCTTGACACGGCATGGGTGGAATCCGCCGCCGCTTCCGCGCCGACGGGGATCGGGGCGGCCGCGTTCCGTTGCACACCGCACTGCAGCCGGCCGCTGAAGGTCACACGGGCGAGGTTCACGTCCGCTTCGCGCAGGGCGCGGCGAAGGGCGTCCATGCTCAGTTCGAGCTTGTCGCGGCCGGTGGGTATCGCGGCGACGACCAGCATCGCGTGCGCTTCGATGTCCGTGCCTTCCAGCTCCGCCACGTCGCCGAGGCGCACTTCGTCGCCGTCGATCGTCGCCTGCGGCCGCAGCCGGATGGCGTCGCCCCGCGCGGGCGCGCACCACGCGGCCAGCAGCAGGGCGGCGAGCAGGCGAGTCGTCATGGCGTGCAGGGTGCGTTTCATGGCAGGTTCGTCGTGGGGTTACCCGCGTCAGAATCTCCGCAGGTTGCCGATGACCTGGAGGGCCTCGTCGGCCGCCTGGACGCTCTGGCTGTTCATCTCGAAGGCCCGCTGCGTCTTGATGAGGCTCACCAGTTCGCGGACCGGATCGACGTTCGAGGACTCAAGAAACTTGTGGATGATCTGCCCGAAGACGCCCTCGGCCGGCAGGCCGTCGATCGGCGGGCCCGACGCGGCCGTCGGCACGAACAGATTGCCGCCGATCGATTTCAGGCCCGCGTTGTTCGTGAAAGTGGACAGCTCGATCTGGCCGAAGTCGGTGCGCTCGATCGCGCCGGGCTCCAGGCCCGAGACGATGCCGTCGGCACTGACCGAGATATCCGATACCCCGTCGGGGATGTTCACCGGCGGCTCGAGGCGCGGGCCTTCCATGTTGCCCAGCACAAGGTCGCCGTCGCGGTTCTTGAAGAAGTTGCCCGCCCGGCTGTAGCCGATCCCCTCGCCCTGATCCGGACTGATCGTGACGCGGAAGAAGCCCGTGCCCGCGATCATCATGTCGAACTCGCTGCCGGTCTCCACCGGCGAGCCGACGGAGAAGTCATACTGCGTGTTGCTGATGCGCGTGCCCAGTCCCACATACAGGCCCGCCGGCCGCTGATCGCCGTTGGCGTTCTCCACGCCCGGCTGGCTCCTTTCCTGGTAGAGCAGGTCTTCGAAATTCGCCCGCGAGGCCTTGAAGCCCGTGGTGTTCACGTTCGCCAGGTTGTTGGCGATGATGTCGATCTCGGTCGACAACGCCGAGAGACCCGTGGCGCCGGCATGCAGTGCGGTAATGGCCATGTGTCGCTTCGCTCCCTGGGTCGTTCACGGATGCCTTTTTGCGCCCTGTCTTCACGCCTGGACGCGGCCGAGCACGTTCACCGCCCGGTCCATCAGGCCGTCCTGGTAACGGATGAGATTGCCATTGGCGGCCACGGCCTTGGTGGCCGAGACCAGGTCCATGAGCGTCTTGATCGGATCGACGCCCGACGCTTCGATGTGCCGGCTGCGCAGCACCGCGTCGTCGATCGGACGGCGCCCGTCACGCCCGTCGGCGAAGCCCAGCAGGTTGTCGCCGAGCTTCACGAGTTGGTCCGGGTCGTCCGCGGCCGCGACCTGCAACCGGGCGATGGGCTGGCCGTTCTGCATCACCTGACCGCGATCATCCAGGTGTACCAGGCTGCCCAGGGCGACACGGATGGGCTGGTCGTTGACGTCGAGGATGGGCCGCCCCGTGGCGATCTGCACGAGTGTGCCGTCGGCCGCGACGTCGAGCCGGCCGTCGCGGCTCAGCGCGATCTGCCGCTGACCCGTGGCCGCGTCGTGACGGGCGATGGCGAAGAAGGCATTGGGCGTCCCCAGGGCGATATCCAGGTCGTTGCCGGTGGCGGTCAGGTCGCCTTGCGCGATGTTCACACGCTGCGCGCCGGCGAACACGCCGCCGCCGAGACGATCGAGCAGATCCTGACGCAGATCAAAGCCGAAGCCGTCTTCGATCGACTCCGGGTCGCGCTGGCGGATCGTCGGCACATCGGGTTTGAAGCCGACGGTCTTGACGTTCGCCAGGTTGTTGGCAAAGACGTCCTGACGGTACAGACTCGTCAGAACGCCCGATGAGGAAAGATACAGGCCGTAGTTCATCGCCCCACCTCCGTGCGGAGCCGCGGCAAGGCCCCAAAGTCCGCGTCCGTGCGGACCGGTTCGGAGGCTGCCTGATGAATGTGAGCCTGTATCGCGGACTGTGCTGAGAGGGCGGCCGCGTGCTCGAAGCGATGCACCGCTTCGGCCAGGCCGGCCATGCGCAGGATCGTCTGACCGAGGTTGGCGTCACCGGCGTCGCGGGCGATGCGAAGGAGCGTGCCGGGGCCGCCGGGGGCGCCGGGGGTGCCGGGGGCGCGATCGGGCTGTCTGTCTGGCACGGCTTGTGACATTCGCGGCACTCCCTTGCGGCGCTGGCGGCGCGACGCGCAGCGATGGGAGGTCGGACGCAAGGGGGGTGCCACGGCCCGGTCGGCCGCGCCGGCGGCGGGTGACTGCGTGCTTAAGTGATGCTTTGGACGATTCTTGCGGCGATTTGTCTGCCTGCATGACGCCCAGCGGGCCGGTCGCGCCGGCCTGCATCCGAAGAGCGCGGGCGCAGCTTCCGCCGTGGCCGCGCACGATCTGCGCTATGGCCGGGGATGGGCCGAGCGCTGCGATGGGCACCGCGTACGCGTCCTCGACCGCCTGCGGCCCCGACGGCGCATTGTCTTTGGAAGAGGATCAGTAGCGGTCGATGCTGGCGCAGGTTTCCGCGCCGGCGGCGAACATGGGCATCCGCGCGGTGGCGGCGCGGTTGACGTTGCCGCGGGCGGCGTGGCGCGGCGGGCCGAGCAGTTCGCAGTCGCCGGCATCGCCCAGCAGCATCCTGATGCGCTGCGGCAGATCGCGGTCCACAGCCACGCGCAGATGGTTGACGCGCAGACGGACGATCGTATCGCCCTGGCGCACCTCGAACAGCACTTCAGCCGCGTGCTCCGCGCCGCTGCCGATGGGCGACGCCTGCTGAAGCAGCGTCCTCAGCTTGGCCAGACGATTGCCCGTGTCCGCATCAACGGGCTTCGCATTGCCGTTGCCATGGTGATGGGGCGGCCCCTGGAGAGCGATGCGGATCGTGCGCGTCAACTGCTCGGCCGCCTGTTCGACGGGGATGATGCGTTCGACGCGGAGGCTGGGTTCCTCGCGGCGGCGGTCGACTTTGCCGACGAAGAACAGCACGCGGTCGGCCGTCAGCAGCGGGGCGTAGGTGGCGTAGGCATCGGAAAAGACGACGGCGTCGATCGAGCCGGTGGAATCTTCCAGCGTGAGCATCGCCATCTTCTGGCCGGGATTGCGGCCGCTCTTGGTGAACGTCGGGCGGATGCGCGTCAGCATGCCGCCGAGGGTCACCTGCGCTTCGGCGGGCATGTCGCGGACATCGGCGATGGTCGCGTTGGCGAAGCGCTGCAGCGTGCGGTGATGCTGGTCCAGCGGATGGGCGGAGACGTAGAAGCCGAGCACCTGTTTCTCGTGGGCAAGCTGTTCGGCCGGCGTCCAGGGCTTGACGTCGGGCAGCCGCACCTCGGGGGCGGCATCGGCGATGGCGGCGGGGGCCTCCACTGATGCGGGACCGCCGAAGAAGTTCATCTGGCCCGAGTCGCGGTCGGAAGCTGCGCGCTGGCCGACCTGGATGGCGCCGTCGAGGGCTTCGAGCAGGGCCGCCCGGTTGTCCGGGCCGTGGATGTCGTCGAACGCGCCGCACTTGATGAGGGCTTCGATGGTGGCGCGGTTGACCTCGCGCAGGGAGATGCGCTCGGTGAAATCGTAGAGATTGCGGAAGGGCCCGCCTTTCTGCCGCGCGTCGATGATGGCCCGCACCGCCTTGTCGCCCACGCCCTTGACCGCGCCCAGGCCGA
The DNA here is from genome assembly GCA_964622625.1 of uncultured Phycisphaeraceae bacterium. GTDB lineage: Bacteria > Planctomycetota > Phycisphaerae > Phycisphaerales > Phycisphaeraceae > CAZCWM01. Next base: position 19,470 of record CAZUUQ010000044.1, read on the forward strand.
AGCGGATGTGTCCGTGCCGCGCGTCGTGCGGCTCATCGGGATCGAACACCACGTTGAAGACCACGTCGGAAAGATTGATGTCCGGCGGGCGCACCTCGATACCGCGTTTATCCGGCTCCCCCGGCTCGCCGCCGGCCGACGGCAGCAGCACCCGCCGGCACTCGTCGATGTACTCCACCACCTTGTCGGTGTTCACCGACTCGTACGTCAGCACCGCGGCCATGTATTGCAGCGGGAAGTACGTCTTCAGGTAGGCCGTCTGGTACGCCACGATCGCGTAGCCCGTCGAGTGGCTCTTGTTGAAGCCGTAGCCGGCGAACTGGAGGATCAGATCCCACAGCTTCTGGGCGTCGGACTTGCCCAGGCCCTTCTGCGTCGCGCCCTTGAGGAACTGGTCGCGGTTTTTGTCGATGATCGCCAGACTCTTTTTGCTGATGGCCTTGATCAGCGTGTAGGCGGCCCGCAGGGGAATATCGCCCAGCTCGTGGACGATCTGCATCACCTGCTCCTGGTAGACCATGATGCCGTAGGTCTCGGCCGTGAAGCGGGCGACGATCGGGTGCGCTGGCGGCACCGGCTGGCGGCCATGCTTGCGGGCGTTGTAGTCGTCGATCAGCGTCATCGGGCCGGGGCGGTAGAGCGCGTTGGCGGCAATCAGGTCTTCGAGTCGGTCCGGCTTCATCGCCATCAGCAGGTTGCGCATCCCGCCGGATTCGAACTGGAACACGCTGGCGGTCTCGCCGCGCTGGAACATGGCCAGGACGCGCGGATCGTCGAAGGTCAGGCGATCGAGGTCCAGAGGGTCGGAGTGGGGGTCTGGAGTCGGGAGCTGGGAGTCAGGGGCGACGGTGCGGTGGATCACTTCCGGGGACAGCGATTCGCGGATGAGCTTTTTGGCTCGCTCGATGATGGAGAGGGTGCGCAGGCCCAGGAAGTCCATCTTGAGCAGGCCGACTTTTTCAACCGTCGGGCCGTCCCACTGCGTGACGACCTGGCCGCTTTCGGCGCTGTCACCGCTGCCGCTGCTTCCGCCGCCGTTGGGGGCTTTGTAGAGCGGGATGATGTTGTCCAGCGGCTGGGTGGCGAGCACGACGCCGGCCGCGTGTACGCCGGCGTGGCGCGACAGGCCTTCGAGCTTGCGGGCGGTGTCGATCATGCGGCGGATGGCATGATCGCTCTGGTACAGCTCCTTGAGCTGCGGCTCCTGAGCCAGGGCCTTGTCGAGCGTGGTGCCCAGGCCGTCGCCGATCAGCTTGCAGACCTTGTCGACCTCGGGCAGCGGGATGCTGAGCACGCGGCCGACGTCGCGGATCGCCGCGCGGGCCTTGAGTGTGCCGAAGGTGATGATCTGGGCCACGTGGCCGTACTTCTGCCGCACGTACTCGATGATCTCGCCGCGCCCGTCCTGGCACATGTCAATGTCGATGTCGGGATATTCGCTGCGGTCGGGATCGGTGAAGCGTTCGAACAGCAGGCCGTACCGCACGGGGCACGCGTTGGACAGGCCCAGGCAGTAACCGACCATCGTGCCGACCGCCGAACCGCGGGCGTTGACGGCAATGCCGCGGCGGCGGGCCTCGCTGACGAAGTCCCAGACAATCAGGAAGTAGGCGGAGATGTTCTTGTCCGCGAGGATGCCCAGTTCGCGGTCGAGTCTGGCCCGGATGTCGTCGGTGATGCCGTCGTCGCCGTAACGCCATGCCGCGCCCGCCTCGGCCAGTTCGCGCAGGGCGGCGTCGCTGGCGGCCTTGAGCTGAGCGGCCGGCGTCTTGTCCGTCGTCGCGTCGAACGGCACAAGCTCATACTGGGCGCAGAAGGCGGTGTACCAGGCCGTCGAGCCGCGAGCCGCCTGATGCAGTTCCGGCGACGGCGGGCGACGCTCGACCTTCACCTGCGGCGCGTGGTTGGCGCTGAAGTCCAGCTCGACGTCGCAGCGGTCGGCGATCTTCCGCGTGTTGGCGATCGCTTCGGGAACGTCGGCGAACAGTTCGGCCATCTGCTCCGGGCTTTTGACATAGAGCTGCGGCGAGTAGCGCATCCGCTGCTCGGCATCCTTGGTCTTGCCCGTGGCGATGCAGATCAGCGAGTCGTGGTCGTCGTGATCCTCTTCGCGCAGAAAGTGGGCGTCGTTGTCGGCCACGAGGGGCAGGTCCAGCTCGCGGGCCAGGGCGACGATGTGCGGGTTGATCGCATCCTGCTCGGCAATGCCGTGGCGCTGCAGTTCGAGATAGAACCGCGGCTCGCCCTGCTCGTTGCGCCCGAAGGTCTGCGCGTGCCAGACCGCCTCGTCGCGGGCGGCCTTGTAGTGCGTCGGGTCCTTGCTCTGCACGAAACGCGACAGGTGGTGGGCGATGGAAGATCCCAGGTGGCCGTTGATGGCGATCAGGCCGTCGGCCCACTGGGCGAGCGTGGTCTTGTCCATGCGCGGCTTGAAATAGAAGCCGCGGAGATAGGCGTCGGAGCTGAGCTTCAGCAGGTTCCGCCAGCCGGTGATGTTCTCCGCCAGCAGGACCAGATGGAACCCGCCGTCGGCCACGCCGGTGAACTCGCGATGGGTGCGATCGCCGGGCGCGACATACGCCTCGATGCCGAGGATCGGCTTGATGCCGGCTTTCTTCGCCGCGTTGTAGAAGTCAATCGCGCCGTGCAGGTTGCCGTGGTCGGTGAGGGCGACGGCATCCATGCCCAGTTCGGCCACGCGGGCGATGAGCCGGTCGATGGCATTGCCGCCGTCGAGCAGCGAGTATTCGCTGTGCAGGTGCAGGTGAACGAAGGGGCTGGCCATCCGTGGTCAATCCGCCTGTGGGTGGTGAAACGCGGCGCGCCCGACGCGGAAAGGCGTCGGCAGGGTGTCAATTCGGGCACCAGTTTAGACGGGCGACGGCAGGTTTCGAAACCCGCGTTTTTCGGCCGCCAGAACGTGGAAAACCTGTCGCTGGCCCGTGCGGGCCGGGCACCAGTTCG
>CAZUUQ010000045.1:0-6651 GCA_964622625.1 uncultured Phycisphaeraceae bacterium
GCTCGTGCCGCTGGTGTCGAAGCTGTGGCCGGTCAGATGCAGGAACACATCTTCAAGCGTGGGGCGGCCGACGGTGAGGCTGCGTGCCCGTTCGCCGAGCAACGCGGCCGCACGGGAGACGAAGGCCGGACCGTCGTCGACTTCCACGCGTATGCGGCCGCGAACCACCGCCGGCGCGCGTGAGGCATGGAACGGCCCCAGTGCATCGGCCACCTGCCGGCACAGCGCGTCGAGCGCGTGTGCCTCGGGATCGGCCGGTTCGATGGTCACCACATCCCCGCCGATGCTCGATTTGAGATGATCCGGGCTGCCCGCCGCCGCCACCCGCCCCCGCGCGAGGATGGCCGTGCGATCACACAGGTCGGCCTCGTGCATGTCGTGCGTGGTGACCACGATGCTCACGCCCGAATCCCGCCGCAGCGCCAGCAGCGTCTGCCACAGTTCCCGCCGCGAAGCCGGGTCCAGCCCCGTCGCCGGCTCGTCCAGCAGCAGCAGTCGCGGTTGCGGCAACATCGCCTTGGCCAGCTCAACCCGTCGCGCCAGACCGCCGCTGAGCTGTCCCACCGCATCGTCGCGCCGCGGCGACAGATCGAAACGCGACAGCAAGTCATCGATGCGGCGGCGCAGTGTCCGGCCGCGCAGGCCGTAGAGGTGGCCGTGGTGCAGCAGATTCTCGCGGCAGGTCAGGTGATCGTCGAGGCTGGGCGACTGGAATACCACCCCCAGCAGTCTTCGCACGGCCGCCGGTTCCGTGGCGACATCGAAGCCGAAGACGCGAAGCCGGCCCGCGGCCGTCAGCGGCATGGGCAGCAGCGTCGCCGCCAGGGCGAAGAGCGTACTCTTGCCGCTGCCGTTGGGCCCCAGCAGGCCGAACACTTCCCCGCGACGCACGCGCAGGTTCAAGCCATCGAGGGCCGGATGAAGCGCCTGCCGGGCGCGCCGACGGGAGGCCGGATACTCGAAGCGCAGTTCCGCCGCGACCAGGGCACAGGCCACGGACTCCTCGGCGCCATCGGCGTGAGGGTCCGTCAGCGCATGCTCGGTGCCGGGATGGGGCGACGATAAAGTCAATGATGGGCTGGATCGTTTTCGTGTTCCGCCTCGTGGGCGGGGGCGGTCAGCACGCGATTGTCGGCGTGCGGTTTGAGCGTCAGCGTGTCCGATAGCGTGGTTGCCACCGCCAGCAGGGCGAAGAAGAACGGCGCCACGGCCAGGGCCACGACCAACTGGCGCTCGAACTTCAGGTGCATGAAGTAGATCATCACGATCGCCGCTTTGGGCAGCGTGAAGATCAGGATCAGCAGGACAATGACGTATTTGGGCACGAAAGGCTGGTCGAAGTGCGTGGCCGTGTAGCTCCAGATCTCATAGAGCACCACTTCGGCGGCCGTGAGCACCAGCAGCGCGAAGAACAACCAGCGCAGCGGCACGCGGGCGTGCCCGTGAGCATGTGCATGGGCGGCGGTGGAGCTGGACATGATGGTGGTCTCGCGTAGTGGGCGGGTTTGGATTTACATGAGGTAGACGATGGCGAACAGGATGATCCAGACCAGGTCGACAAAGTGCCAGTACAGGCCCGCATACTCGACCGGGGCGTAGTGCCCGGGACCGAACGCGCCGAATTGCGCCCGGATCGACAGCACCAGCAGCACCAGCACGCCAAGCAGCACGTGCAGGCCGTGGAAACTGGTCATCGCATAGAAGCAGCTTCCGAACAGATCGACGTCCGGCCGCACGCCGTGGGCGAAAAGCTCGAAGTATTCATACACCTGCACGCCGACGAAGGTGGCCCCGAAGAGCGTGGTCAGCCACAGGCCCAGGCGGCCTTGGCGCTGGTTGCCATCCTGCAGACCCTGGAGGCCCCACACCAGCGTCACCGACGAACAGATCAGGAGGAACGTGTTGGCCGCGGTGAGCGGCACGTTCAGGCGCTGTGCCGGGTCCGGCCACCAGTCCTGGCCGAACCGCAGGACGATATAGGTGCCGATCAGGCCGGTGAAGAACATCACCTCACTGCCCAGAAACAGCCAGGTGGCGATCTTGCCGTTGAGCACCTGAAGGTTCAGCACCGTGCCGTGCGCCTTCAGCAGCGGGGCGTGCTCGGATGCGGGCGGGAGGTGGGGTTTGGGATGTTCGAGCATGGCTGTGGTCATTCGCCTGGTTCCTGTGGGTGCGCGTGCGGTCGATTGCGGCAGCCGATCGGAAAGTCGGCCTAAACCATGTCATACACCAGCGCGGCCAGGACGACCGGCAGGTAAATCAGCGATGCAAAAAAGGCGACGCGTGCCGCCGACCGGCCGCGGTGGATCATCAGCCGCACAGCGCAAGCCATGAAACCCACTCCGCAGATGGCGGCGACGGCCGCATACAGCGGGCCGGCCAGGTTGATCACCGCCGGCAGCAGCGACACGGGAATCAGCAGCATGCACCATAGAAGCATCTGCGTGAAGGTCGCGGTGCCGGTCGGGTCGGTCACCGGCAGCATGGGGAAGCCCGCGCGGGCGTAGTCGTCGCGGTAGAGCCAGGCGATGGCCAGAAAGTGCGGCACCTGCCAGACGAACATGACGGCGAACACCAGCCAGCCCGCCAGGCCGAGATCGCCGGCGGCCGCGGCATAACCGATCACCGGCGGCAGGGCGCCCGGCACCGCGCCGACAATCAGGCTGATGCTGCTCATACGCTTCAGCGGCGTGTAGATCAACGCGTAGCTGAAGATGGTGGCGGCGGCGACGGCGGCGGCGGTCGCCGTGGTCAGGATTCCCAGCACGGCCACGCCCGCCGCACTGAGCATCACCGCCAGCAGCAGGGCGGTTCGCGGCTGCACCCGACCGGCCGGCAGCGGCCGATGGCGCGTGCGCTGCATCAGCGCGTCGGTGTCGCGCTCGAACAACTGGTTGAGCACCGACGCGCCCATGCACGCCAGGGCCGTGCCCAGCAGGGCGCCGATCCCCGTCAACCAGGTCGCGGCCAGGTTCACGGGCGCGGTCGCCCGCGTGCCCAGCAGATAACCGATGCCGGCCGTGATGACCACCATCAGCGTGATGCGCACCTTTGTCAGTTCGAGAAGATCGCTGAAGGCCTGGCGCAGCTCGGCCGCCGGGGCGACGCGCTGGAAAAGGGCTTGCGTCTGTTGGGCCTGTTGGGAAAGCTGGGTCATGCCGGGCGAACCTCCAAGGGCGTGACGGGCTGCGCGACGTCAACCCGCGCGGAAGCGGCCGGCGGCGCCAGACGCCGAACGCGCAGCGCAAGCAGAAACGCGACGGCGAGGGTCACGGCTCCCACCGCCTGATGGGCCGTGGCGACGTCGGGATGCACCCGAACGTGCGCCGTCCAGATAATCGACGCGCCGAGCATCACCTGGACGACCAGCAGCAAAGCCAGGGCTATCGCCGGGCGCCGCAGCAGCGCGTGGCGCCGTCCCGTGAGCGCGTGGCCGCCGAGGCGCGCCGCCGCGACGATCGCCAAGGCCGCCGCCGCCGCCGCGATCACCGCCCAGACGCGGTGGGCGAAGTGCAGCGCCACCTGCGCGGGTGTGGCGTAAGCGGCCGGCTGCATTTCGTACGGCAGCATGTCGTTGGTCGCGTCGATGATCCCCTGCTGGTCCAGCGGCGGAATCAGCAACCCATAGCTCGTGGGAAAGTCGGGAATCGCCAGTGTGGCGCCCGTGTGCCGCACCAGCACGCCCAGCACCAGTTGCACCAGCAATGCCGCCAGCAGAAGCACACATGCCAGACGCGCCCGCCGCACAAAGGCAGTGGACGGCGGCCCGGAACCGACGCGGCGTTGTTGATCCGATTCCGCAAAGCGCCACCAGCGGCTGGTCGCCGCCGCGATCAGCACCGTCACGCACAGAAACACCTGCCCTGTCACGCCGTGCGCCATCGCCAGACTCAATGCGCCCGAGGGCGTGGCCGGGTACCACGTCACGCGCAGACCGCCGAGTACGCCCTGAAAGATCACCAGTCCCAGCGCCGCCACGCCCAGCCAGCGCAGCCAGCGGCGCTGCGGGGCATCCTTTGCGGCCACCCACAGCCAGATCGCGGCGATGATCGTCAGCAGGCCCACCAGGCTGCCCTTGAGCCGGTGTGAGTGCTCCAGAAACGCCCCGCCCTTGAACAGCCACAGATCCCACGGCACGGCGAACATGTTGTGGCCGTAGGTCGTCGGCCAGTCCGGTACGGCCAAGCCCGCTTCGTGGCTGGTCACCGTCCCGCCGGTGAAGATCAACAGAAAGGTCGCCACCACCAGCAGCACGGCAAAGCGGTGCAGCCACGGCCGATGGATCGGCGAAGGGGGGTCCGACAAGGTTTCTCGGCTGTTCATGTCACGCACCGGGCTTTCATGTTCGTCATCCATCACGATCCCGAAAAACCGCCAAGGGGCCGAGGACGCCAGGAAAGGCGCTCGCCGCGATCCCCCGGCAGAGCCGGGGGCTGATCTTGCTTGGCGCTCTTGGCGTCTTGGCGGTGATTCTCATCCGCCCAACCCTCTCCATCGGCACTCGGCCATGCTAATGCGTTGGTTCGATGACTCCCGCCGGCAGCAGGTGGGGCTGGGGCAGGTAGTCCTCCTCGACCACAGGCGAGCTGTATTCGTAAGGCCCGCGGTAAACAGTGGGAATCTTAGCGAAGTTGTCGTGTGGCGGCGGCGAAGTCGTGGCCCATTCGAGGCTGTTGGCGTGCCAGGGATTGTCGCCGACGACATATCCGAAGGCATCTCGCGGCCGGGCGATAAGCAGGTACGCCAGTCCCGGCACGGCCATCAGCGCCAGCAGAAGCCAGCGGGCTTCGTACCAGCCGGTGACGCCCAGCCAGGTATACGCGTCCGGCTTGAGCAGCAGCGGGGCCAGAAACGCCGGCAGGAACACCAGGTACATCGCCCGCTGCAGCAGCGCCGGCATGCGCAGCCGCCCGCCGACGGCCCACAGCGCGAAGACCACGACCGTCACCGCGATCGCAAACGCCGCACCGGCCGCGCCCATCGCGCCCCACACCTTCACGAACTTCACCGGATCGTCGCCCTGCCAGAATTCGTTCTGGAAGATGTTGTACGTCGTCCGCAGCGGCTGGGCCCAGGCGCTGTGGTACAGCCCGCCCATGACGAAAGGCAGACCTGCCAGCGTTGCGAACAGGGCGATGATCGCTCGTCCCAGCTTCCGCGGCAGGCTCACCATGAAGTTGTAGAGGAACGGCAACTGGGCCATGCCCAGCATCAGGGCGCTGATGGTCATCATCACGTTCAGCGGCTGCAGATGCTCGAGCGTGGGGTACTCCATGATCGACGCATACCGCCGCGGGTGGCCGCCCAGGCCCAGGATGTGCATCAGGAAGAAGGTGCCGTTGAACGCGATGATCGTCATCACGAAATGGATCACGCCCCATCGCTGGTTCATCTGGCGGCCGAACATCTTCGGAAACCAGTGGTAGATGCCCGCGAAGATGGCGAAGATGGACCCGCCGAACAGCACGTAATGGATGTGTGCGACGATGAAATAGGTGTCGTGCAGGGGAATGTCGACCGGGGCCGAGGCCATGAAGATGCCCGACAGTCCGCCGATGACGAACATGCTCACGAAGCCGATGGCGTTGAGCATGGCCGGGGTGAAATGGATGTTGCCGCCCCAGAGCGTGCCCAGCCAGTTGAAGGTCTTGATGGCCGAGGGCACGGCGATCATGATCGTCGCGGCCATGAACGCGGTGCCCAGCGTCGGGTTCATGCCGCTCTGGAACATGTGGTGGCCCCAGACGATGAAGCCCAGGCCGGAGATCGCCATCATCGCGAAGACCATGGGCTTGTAGCCGAAGATCGGCTTGCGGGCGTGCGTGGCCAGCACGTCGCTGACCAGGCCCATGCCCGGCAGGATCATGATGTAGACCGCCGGGTGCGAGTAGAACCAGAACAGGTGCTGCCACAGCAGCGGCTGGCCGCCGCTCTCGGGCACGAAGAACACCGTGCCCAGCAGCCGATCCATCGCCAGCAGCACCATCGCGGCCGTCAGCATCGGCGTGGCGAACAGCGCCAGTGTGGCTGTGATCAGAATGGACCATACGGTCAGCGGCATGCGGAACATCGTCATGCCCGGGGCGCGCATGTTGATGGTGGTGGTGATGTAGTTGAGCGCCCCGATGACCGAGGAGAAGCCGACCAGGCCGACGGCCAGCACCCACAGCGTCGTGCCCGCGCCGGCGAAGAAGCGCGCATGGCTGAGCGTGGGATACATCGTCCAGCCGCCGCCCGCCGCCCCGCCGTCGAGCCAGAAGCTGATCACCAGCACCCCTGCCGCGGGCACGGCGATCCAGTACGACAGTGCATTGAGCAGCGGGAATGCCATGTCCCGCGCTCCGATCATCAGCGGCACGAGGAAGTTGCCGAACGCGCCCACCAGCATCGGGATGATGACCAGAAAGATCATGACCGACGCGTGCATGGTGAACAGTGTCAGGTAGGCGTCGGTCGTCAGTGTCTTCTTTTCGTAGGTCACCGCCGTCGCGGGCACGACCAGTCCGCTCGCGGCCGCGACCGGCTGCGACGCGTCGTCGGCGCCGACTGTCTGATCCGGCACGTTCACGATGACGCCGGCGTCGGCCGTGCGGATCGGTGCGGTGATGGACCCGCGAAGGGTCTGGATCGTGTCGTCGGGGCGCAGCACCG
>CAZUUQ010000045.1:6751-22337 GCA_964622625.1 uncultured Phycisphaeraceae bacterium
TCGTCTCGGAGGTCGTCTCGGAGGTCGCCTCGTCCTGCCCCGTCTGAATCACGACGTCGGTGCCGCTGTTGAAAAGCACCTGCTGGGCGAGGTAAGCGTAGTCGCCCTGGATCTGGGACGCGGCCACCCACGCCGGCCGATCGGCTGACAATTCACGCTCGATCCCCCCCGCGCCCCCGACGCTCACCAGCGTCCCCGCCGGCAGTATGATCGGCACGCGGCCGTCGGCGAAGCCGGCGAATCTGGCCTCGGTTCCCGCCGGCAGGGTGACACCCTCGGCCGTGTAAGCGGAGGTGAAGCGCACCGTCCGGCCCGGCTTCCAGTGCGCCAGGTTCGCCTCGGGGGCGCTGCTGGTCATGCCCGACGGCAGCAGGGCGGTGTACGGCACGTGCTGCTGCGGCCAGGCGAGCTGGTAGCGCACCCCCAGCGCCAGCAGCCCGCCGATGATTACAAAGAACAGCGACGTGAACATGAACTGGATGCCGATCACCTTGTGGTCGGTCGAAAACACGTACCGCCGCAGGAAGCTGCGCGGCGGAGCGTGATGCGCGTCGTCATGGTGATGGCCGTCAGCCTGGGGATGGGATGCGTTCATACGCTGTCGGTGCCTCGCTGTGGAAATCGCGACGTTGGGAAAAGGTGAACGCGGGCAGGCTCAGTAGTAGTCGTCCGCGTCGGCCGGTGTGAGGAAGGACGCCTCTTCTTCCAGAAACGCCTGGTACTGGTCTTCGCTGACGACGTACAGGCGGCCGCGCATCCGAAAGTGGCCCTGGCCGCACAACTCGGCGCAGACGATGTCGAAAGGCTTGTCGCTGCCGTCGGCCTCGCGACCGACGATCTGCCCGCTGGTTTTATTCGACCGCAGCCACACGTGACCGGTCAGCCCCGGGACCGCGTCCTGCTTGATGCGGAAGTTGGGCAGGAAAAAGCTGTGCAGCACATCCTTGCTCGTGAGGTAAATGCGCACATCGCGGTTGACGGGCACGACCAGGCGCTGCGTTACGAGATCGTCGGCCGCGTCGGGATGCGAGCGGTCCAGGCCGATCTGCTCGGCCGGATCGGCGCTGCGGTCGTCGATCAGTTCACGTTTGCGCGGCCCGAAGCGGCCGTCGGCGCCGGGATAGCGGAAGTTCCAGATGAACTGCTGGCCGACGATCTCCACCTCGATGGGCGGATGGGGATTGTCCGCCGCGACCTCGGGCCAGTGCTTGATGTGGGTCCATGTCGACTGGCTGGCGGCCGCGGTCAGGGCCAGGAGCACCGCCGGCACAATCGTCCATGCCAGCTCAAGGCGATTGTTGCCGTGTACAAACACCGCGTGGCGACCCGGTCGGGCCCGGTAGCGCACGAGAAACCACAGCAGCAGCGCGAAGACCGCCACCCCCACGATGCCGGTCATCCACAGCACCGCGTTGAACAGCCGATCGATCAGATGGCCGAAGCTTGAGACGTTCTGCGGCAGCCAGTAGCCGGGGTTGCCGAACGACTCGCGCCCCAGCGCCGGCTCAGCCAGCACCACCGCCAGTCCCACCACCCCCAGCGTTCCGCCCAGCATCCATCGCCCCGCCCCGCCCCCGCTCCGCTTGCCTGCCGCATGTCCGGTTCGCTGCGCCATCGATGAGGGTCTCCATTGCCTGCAAGAGGTCCGGAAGTGGGATGAAGGGGTCGATGATCAGTTGCGCGATGGCGGCTGATAAGTGAAGTTCGCCTCGCTCGTTTCGTCTTCGGCGACGTTGACGGTGATCGCCGCCGCCGTGGGTGTGAACCGGTCGAACTCGTGCCACACGGTGATTTCATATTCACCCGCGGGCAGGCCTTCAATCGTGAACGAGCCATCCTCCCCCGTCACGGCGAAATAGGGGTGCTCGAACACGTGCAGATACGCGCCCATCCACGGATGCACGTCGCACTTGAGGTTCACCGCCATCTCCGGCCTGTCGAGGCGTTTTTCGAGCACCATGCCCTTGACCGGCATGCTCTCGTTGAACGCGCCGTTGCGGCTGCTGGTCATCTTCACGTTGTGCAGCGTGTTGTCGCTGTTGAGGATGTGCAGCGGCTGGCCGGCCTGAAGCGCCAGGACGTGCGGCAGGTACATGCAGCCGTGCTGATCGACTTCCGCGGCATCGGCTGGCGTCTCGAAGGACTGGCCCTCCAGCCCCTTGCTCACGTACACCAGCACGTTCACCAGGGCGGCGCTGCCGTCTTCGAATTCACTGCCGAACACGAACATTTCGCGGGCCGGCGCATCCTTGTCGCGGTAGTAGCCCACGCAATACTGATCCGCCTCCATGCGAATCGGCGCGCGGGCGGCGCGGCGGCCCTCAAACTTCACCACGCCCTGGATCGTGCCGCCTTCGGCCGGCGACGTGATCGCCGCCAGCACAGCCAGCGTCAGCATGCCGCACAGGGTGCGTCCGCTCAAGGATCGAAAGTCCAACATGGGCGAATCCTTCCTGCTGAATCGTTATCGAGGTGATGCATGCCGCGCTCACCATCAAGCGCAGCGCGGCTGAGACGCGGATTGTAGCGTTGAAGCAGCGCGATACAAAAGCCATATTGCTTCACACCCGGAGGTATGAAGATCAATATCACCGATCACGTGTGGTGCCGCGCTGCTTGTCATCCATGCCGGGTTCACTGCGATGCCAGTCGCACGTCCGTTCGATGCGAGGTCGCCTGCTGAACATCCACCGTCACGCGCTGCGGGGGCACGCGGCCGCTTTCATGCCACGTTTCCAGCACGTACCGCCCTGGCGGCAGGCCGCGTATCTCGTAGCGCCCCGCCGCGTCGGTCACCGCAAAGAACGGGTGGGCCAAAACGTGCAGGTACGCGCCCATCCACGGATGCACGTCGCACTTGAGGCTCACGCCCAGTTCCGGCCGTTCCAGGCGCTTTTCCAGCACCATGCCCCGGACCGGCATGCTTTCGTTGAACGCGCCGTTGCGGCCGCTGGCCATCTTCACGTTGTGCAGCGTGTTGTCACTGTTGAGAATGCGCAGCGGCTGGCCGGCCTGCATTGCCAGAATGTGCGGCACATACACGCAGCCGTGCTGATCGAGCTCAGCCGCCGCGCCGGGAGCGCTCCAGGACTGGTCGGGCAGGCCTTCGACCACGTGCACCAGGACATTGGCCACGCCGCCGTCGCCGCTGACGACCATCGCTTCCGACATCGGCCGCTGTGTGTGCTGGCGGACGCAGTACTGATCCGCCTCCATGCGGATCGGACGACGGGCCGGCGGAGGACCATCAAGGAACACCCGGCCGACCACGCGCGTGCTCTGCCCCTCGACGGGATCGCCCTCGTAGGGGACGGCCGCCTGCTCCTGCAAGGGTTCAGCGGCGGGCGCTGGCGCATCTGTCGGCGGTTCGTCGACCACGTCGCCCGTCGCCGACGACGCGGGTTCGGCCGGTTCCGCCGCCTGGGGCGCTGCGCCATCGTCAGCCGCCGCTGGTTCGGACGGCGGGGCGGGCGCTTCCACCAGCGGGGCGAGGGTGACCGGCTGCTTCTCGATGCCGTGCAGCCGCTCAGCCCCGGGCGTGTAATTGCGGTCGCCCACCGCCCAGAGGTAACCCAGCAGCAGCGCGATCTGGTCGCGCCCTTCAATGCCATACATCGCCTCCACCTGGCGGCGGTAGCTTTCCGGGTAGTTGGCGAACGCCGAGTGGCCCGCGGGGAACCACTGCGGCATGGCCGTGCCGGGCTGAATCGTCGCCGGTTCCTGAAGCCAGGCCGCCACCCAGTCCCACTGAAGGCGGCGCGACACCAGGTTCAGATTCGGCGCGCTGTGCCGATACACCATGATACCCAGCTCGTCCACGCCCAGCGGGGCGGCCGGCTCAGCTTCTTCCGCCTCGCCGTATCCATCTTCACCATACCCATCGTCGTCGTAGCCGTAGGCGTCATCTGCCTGCCCATCGTCATACGGATCGTCCTCGGCATACGGGTCATCGTCGGCACCGTTGCCTTGGCTCGAAGAAGCGGCGCCGTCCGCGTGATCAAGCTTCCACAGGTCGATCAGCGTCTGCTCATCGCCGAGGATGTGGCACTGAATGCAGCGCAATTCGGTGAACAGGGCCTCGCCGCGGGCGAACTGTTCGTCGGTCAGCTTCAGGGGCGGCTGGTGGGGGAAGGGATAGGGCGCGTCATAGAGGTCCGCGAGAAACTCCGCGTCCTTGAGCACGCGGAGCCACGCCTGCCGCCGCTCCTGCTCGGTGACGCGGCGGGACGAGAACTCCCAGGCCTTGGCCAGATCAAAATGCAGGGCGAACGCCTTGAGCCGCTCGAGTTCAACGGCCAGGCCTTCATTCTCAAACCACAGGCTGTCGGGCGCCTGCGCGATCTTCTCCCGCACCGCGGCGACGGCGGCGCCCAGTGCCGACGCCTGGTCGTGGCCCCAGCCGGCGAAGTAATCGACCAGATGCGTCACGTCGCCTTGATCGAACGCGAAGCTGGGCATGCGCACCTGGAGCCAGGGGCGGATCGGATGCACGTTGTGCAGGAAGTGCATCAGCCACTGCGGCTGCGTCTTGGCGCCCTGGCCGACCAGTCGCGGCGGGGCGGTGTTCAGCTTGTCGTAGTTGTAGGTGCCGTCGGCGTTCAGCACGTCGTAGAACTGCTGGATGTGAACGGCGTTGCCTTCGATGTTGTGGCAGCCGAAGCAGTTGTAAACCCCCGCCAACTGCCGGCCCCGAGCCACCCGCAGCGTCGCCTCGTCGCGGACCTGCAGCGCGGGATCGACCAGCGGCCGACGAATGGCGGTCACGTACGTCACCAGTGCCCGCACCTGCTCATCGGTCAGGAAAAACTTGGGCATCTTCAGCTTGTCGTAGGGCCGACCGACATCCAGCGGCCGGGCGTCCGTGACGTCGGCCGGTGCGGCCGCTTCGTCAAGCTGCGGGAAGCGCCCGCGGTCGTAGAGGCGCGGGTTGTGCAGCTTGTGGTACAGGAAGGGCCGGCGCTCCAGGTCCATGTGCTCCCACGCCAGCAGCACCTTGCGCGTGGCGCTTCCGTCGGGTTCGATGCGCGGGGCGTGGGCCTCCAGGCCCTCATGCTCCACCTTCCATACCGCCAGCGGATGCTGCCGGTGCGCGTCGAATGCATGGTCGAAGTAGCCGAAGTCCAGCTTGTGCGGATCCTTCACGCCCCAGTCGTCGAGGTTCGTGCAGGCCGACACCGCCTGCTCGAAGCCGTTGATGGTGTGGCAGCCGCTGCACCCGTAGTGCGAGATCATCCGCCGCCCCAGGAACGTCATCCGCTGTTCGATCGGCCAGTCGGCGATCTGCCGCCGTGCCAGTTCCGGCGTGGATTGACCGGCCTGGAGATTGACGACCAGTTCCTCGAGCATGCGCTCGCCGTCGTGGCTGAGCGTAAAGTCGCCCGGCTGCCAGTCCTCGCGCCGCTGCGTCAGCAGGTAGGCGGCGATGTGCACCGCCTCCTCGGGCGACAGGCGCAGGCTGGGCATGATGGTGGTGTCGTCGTAGTGCCGCGGGTTGCGCAGCCAGTCGTAAAGCCAGCCGCGCGCCTGCGGCTCAGTCCGGCCGGTCAGCAGCTTCGTGCCCACGGCCGAGAGTTCCGGGCCGGTGCGCTCGATGCGGTGCGGCAGATGCTCCAGGGCGTACCACTGCCGCTGGTTGAGGCTCATGGCCTCGTATTGTGCGGCGGCGGCTTGCGCATCCAGCCCCGCGCGGGCCACCAGATCCTCGACGATCCACTCGCGGCCCTGCTCGACGAGATTCGTATGGCACGCCAGGCAGCCGAGGCTGTTGAACAGCGCCCGGCCGCGGCGGGCGTCGCCGGCATCGACCAGCTCCGCGGGGATCGCTTCAGGCTGGTACGACACCGCTGACGTTGCCGCTGATGAGGCCGCCGGCTCGGCCGTCATCAGGTAGTGCGTCATCGCCGCCACCTCCGTCCGCGTGCGCAGCAGATCGGTCGGCGACGAATTGTTCTCGAGCATGAAATAGTGCGGCATCTTCGCCAGCGGCCGAAACGCCTTGGGCGACCAGATCCAGCTTGCCACCATCTGCGGCGACAGCTTGTCGGGCAGGTGCGCCAGGCTCGGGCCGATCTTGCGAATGTCCAGATCATCTTCAAGATCGGTCACCGCGTGGCAGTTGACGCACCCCATGTCGGCGAACAGGCGGCGCCCCTCGAAGAGGCGGGGGGCCGTCTCCTTGAGATCGAAGATTTCCGTGTGGCACTTGTTGCAGCTCGACTCGATGTATTGCATCGCATGCATGGGCTTTTCCCAGTGCATGAAGTGGATGGCGTGCCAGCCGTAGGTCTTGCTCCAGTGGTCGGCCTGACGCACCGCGAGGCGCGGCCGATCGGGGCGGGCCGGCGACGTGTAGACAGCCGCATCGCCGTCAGGCTCGTGCGCGGGGGCGAAAGGCGCGCCGTGGCCGGGATTGTTGAGATTCACCTCGTCGTGGGCGTAGACCACCGCCGCGGCCGTATCGTCAGGATCCTCGTGCGAATGGGTTGCATGCCCGTCAGCGGCATCGGGTGTCGCATCCGTCGGCATGCGCCCCGCCCGCGCCATCGCCAGCAGGCGTCGCAGTTCCGTCGACTCACCCACACGCGTCACCAGCGCGTCGGGCACGGGCGCGCCGCTGACCGCATCCACCCAAATCTCGCGCGGCGTGTGGCCGGTGTGCTCGAACAGCGTCTCCTGGCCGGCCCCCTCGTGACAGACCGTACAGCCCATGCTGCTCATCGGGTGCGTCGCGTCGGCATGGACGTACAGATCCATCCGCGGGTGGCCCAGCAGCACGCCGTTGGCGCTCAGGGCCGGCAGATTCCGGCCGCCGCGCAGGTCGTTGTATCGTTCGACAGCCGCGTGTCGGTACTGGTCAGTCAGCAGCTTGAACTGCTCGTCGCCCAGCCGGTCGCGCGCCATCAGCCGCAGGTCCTGGAGGTACCACGCAATCGGCTCAACCCACTGCCCGCGCGTGATGGCCACGCCGTCACCGACGGGCGTTGCGCTCTGGCGGGAGGCGATCTGCTCGAGTTCGGCCGGCAGGGCGGCATCGTCCGCAAGGCCTTCCAGCCCCGCCTGGCGGCGCAGCCGGTTGAGCGACTCAAGCAGTTCCCGGCGAGCGCCCGCCCGCCGCTCGTGAAGCTCAAGCTGATCGACCACCCGCTCCCAGAAATCGAGCAGCACCACCGGATGCGTCAGGTTCGAGACATCCTGCCCTTCGAGCTGGGCGATCTGCCGCTCCACGAACAGCAGCAGGTTGTTGGGCTCGAACGCGGGATCGGCGATGTTCACGTGGCAGGTCTGGCAGCGGTCGATGGTCTCGACGGTAAGGAAGTTCAGATCGGTGCGGACCTGCGGCACGACGACCTGCTGCACCTGCTCGCTGGGATTGAGCCAGTCCAGCAGCGGCGCATTGCGGATCACGTCGGCCACGCGCGGCCCGACGCCCCGCGGTTGCAGAGCCGCAAGCCGCTCCTGGAGAGCCGCTTCCTGCCGCGTCAGGTCGTCGATGCGGCGCTGCGCCCGCGCCAGCGCGTCGCGCTGCTGCGCGATCTGCTCGCGGCGCTCGGCGATGAGGCCATCGAGCGTCGCGAGGCGTGTGGCCAGTTCGGCATGGCGGCGCTGTTCGCTGCTGAACCGGACGCGGAGCTCCCGGACCTGCGGCGAATCGGCGCCGTGAGCAAGCGCCGCGCGTTCGATCTGCTGCGCCAGCGGATCCAGCTCGCCTTTGGCCGCGGCCGTGGGCAGACGCAGTTTCTCCGCGTCGGACTCCAGTTGTGCCAGCTCAGCCTCCAGTTCCGCAAGCCGCGGGTGATCGAGCTGGGCCCGCAGGTCGCGCATCTGTCGCTGCAATTCCGCCAGCCCCGCCCGCTGGGACGCTTCGCTGGCGGCCACCGCCGCGTCACGCACCATCGCCACATTCCACACCCGGCCCTGTCGCTGATAGCCGCGCCACGGTTTGGCGTGGTCGACCAGCACCAGTCCCACAACGGATGCCAGCAACAGCACGGCTGCGACGGCGAACGCGAGGTTCAGGCGGCGCACGTTCCACGACGTTTCGGTTGGTACAGGCATGTACTTCTCAAGACCTTTTTTGGCGGGCCGCGCTCCGGGAAAGAGCACAAGACAAAAGTGGCCTATTTAAACCCTGCGCCGCACAGCACTTGGATTCGCCGCTGCGCCGGCCGCGCGAAGGTCGGATTTTGACGCCTGCCGGCGATCCATGCAACCGGCGCATGCGCCGGCACGCCGAGTCTGTCGCTTTCTCACATTTCTGATTGCACCCTGTCCCGCGGCCGATATACTGGATGGATTGTCCGCCAACCCATTCGGAAGCCGTGACATGACCTGCCGCCCCGCCTCTGGCATCATCATTATTCGGATTAGTCAGACCCTCCGGCGGTAGGGACGGCCATCGTTCGCACGTAACGAAACCAGAACCCTGCCGATCGGCGGGGTTTTTTTGTTCAACCCTGCCATCGGCCCCGGCGGCATCCGCCCCGGACTTGGATAAAGTGAGGCTCGCCATGGAACCAGCAGACGCGAACCATCGGACCACAGCCCGCGCGCCCCGGCGCGTGGAGATCTACGACACCACCCTGCGCGACGGCACACAGGGCGAGGGCGTCGCCTTCAGCCTTGTCGACAAGCTCAAGATCACCCAGCAGCTTGACGCCCTGGGCGTGGACTACGTCGAGGGCGGCTATCCGCTGTCGAACCCCAAGGATGAAGCGTACTTCCGTGAGGTCCGCAAGCTCAAGCTGCGGCACGCGCAGGTGTGCGCCTTCGGCATGACCCGCCGTCGCGGCGTGAAAGCGGCCGACGACCCCGGCATCCAGGCGCTGGTGGCCGCCCAATCGCCCGTGGTCACCATCGTCGGCAAGAGCTGGGATCTGCACGTCGACGCAGTGCTGCGCGTCAGCCGCGACGAGAACCTGGCCATGATCCGCGAGACGGTCGACTTCTGCCGCCAGGCCGGCCGTGAGGTCTTCTACGATGCCGAACACCTGTTCGACGGCTACCGCGCCAACCCGGACTACACGCTCGCGACGCTGCGCGCCGCTGTCGAAGCCGGGGCCACGCGCCTCGTTCTCTGCGACACCAACGGCGGATCGCTGCCGACCTGGGTCGCCCATGTCGTCGCCCAGGTGCGTGACGCCCTCGGCCCGGATGTGATGCTCGGCATCCATCCGCACAACGACAGCGGTCTGGCCGTCGCCAACGCCCTCGCGGCCGTGGAGGCCGGGGCCATGCAGGTCCAGGGCACCATCAACGGCATCGGCGAACGCTGCGGCAACGTCGATCTGACGACCGTCGCGGCCAATCTGCGCCTGAAGATGAACATCGACTGCCTCAGCGGCGATTCGATGCGCCACCTGACCGAGACCAGCCGCTTCGTCTACGAGCTGGCGAACCTGGGCCTGGCGTCGAACCAGCCTTTCGTGGGCTCATCCGCCTTCGCGCACAAGGGCGGCATGCACGTCCATGCCGTGCAGCGCGTGACCCACAGCTACGAGCACGTCGAGCCCCAGGCGGTCGGCAATGAGCGGCGGATTCTCGTCAGCGAGCTGTCGGGGGCCAGCAACATCGCCGCCACGCTCGGCCGCAAGTTCGATGCCCTGGCCGACAAGGACCTTCAGCGCAAGGTGCTGCTGCGCGTGCAGGATCTGGAGAACCAGGGCTACCAGTTCGAGGCGGCCAGCGCCAGCTTCGAGCTGCTGCTGCACGAGGCGCTGGGGACGCTGCCGCGATTCTGGGATCTGGACCACTACCGCTGCGTCATCTACCGGCGAAACGAGGAAGTCAGCTCGACCGAGGCGATCGTGAAGCTGCGGATCGACGGCCGGATCGAACACCGCGTGGCCGAGGGCGACGGCCCGGTCGATGCCCTGGTCGGCGCGCTGCGGCGATGCCTGCGGGGACGCTATCCGCAGATCGACCAGGTGCACCTGCGCGACTACAAGGTCCGCGTGGTCAACCCCCGCGCCGAGACGGCCGCGACGGTGCGCGTGGTCGCACAGTTCGCCGTCGTTGACGGCCCGACCGACCTGGCGGGCGGCGACGTCGGCCGCTACTTCGCCACCGTCGGCGTCAACGAGAACATCGTCGACGCCTCCTGGCAGGCGATCACCGACGCGTTCACATACCACTTGATCGAATCGCGGGCCAAGGCTCCTGCGCCGGCTGCGCCGTCCGGCCGCGTCACGGTCGGCAATCCGAAATGAGCGTCACCCTCCGACGCCCAGGGACATGAGCCGCCCCGGACTTTCCGGCTCTCCTGTGCGCACGCTCAGCAGGCACGCCAGGCAGCAGGCCAGGGCTTCGCGCTGCGCATTGTCGGGCCAGGGCGGGCCGAGGGGCGCCGGCTGGTCGAGCATCTGGTCCCAGGCGTCGGCGATCGCCCGCCAGCAGGGCTGCTCGCGCCGGCCGCCTTCGTGCTGGTCGATCACCCGGCCGTCGGGCGCCGTGAGTCTGTAGCCGGCGCAGTCCACTTCGAACATCGCCTCGGCGGCGACGAACCGGGCTTCGCACACCTCCCGGCCGACGCCATCGCCGACGGCCAGCGCCAGGCCCGCGCTCGTGGCCGCACCCGGACAGCGGGCATGCACAGCCATATGCCCCGTCAGTTGCCGCAGGTTGTCGGGCGCGTGTGCAGCCGCCAGGGACGCGGTCACTGTCTCGGGCAGGGGTACGACGCGCAGAGCCGTGCTCCAGAGATCCATCAGGCGGGCGAAGACGGATCGCTCGTGGGCCGATCCCATGGCGGCGGCGGTCATGGAAAGGGGATGGGTCAGGTGCTGAGCGGGGTCGGCGGCCCGTCGCCACCCTTCGGCCTGGGTCAGCAGAGGCAGGGGATGCACGCGGCCGACCTGCCCTGCGGCCCCGCGCCCGGCCAGGTGCGCCGCAATGGCCGCCAGCTCGTCCAGCTCGGCCGCCAGAGGTTCGGTGGTGAGGATCGTCGTGCCGGCCGTCAGAGCCGCGGCGATGTCCTCGGCCGCCAGCGCGGGGCGGTGGTCAATCAGCAGGTAGCGGGCGGGATGGTCCACCAGCAGCTTGCGCAGATCGTCGACCAGGGGGCAGCCCAGTTCGCTGGCAAGCTGGTCGGTCTCCTTGGCCCGTGGCCCGCCGATGGCGATCGGCCGCAGCCGGCGGGACAGGGCTGCCAGCACGCGGCCGGCCTGCTGAGCACGAGCGGGTTCGACCCAGGCGGTGGCTTCAAGCAGCGGGGCGGTCGGGGGCATAAGGCTTGGTGATGGCTCGACAGGTGAACCGGGTCGTGCCGCATCCGTGCGGTGAACCACAGGCTGATGAGCGGTGTAGAATAACGCATCGGTCCGGATGCGGCGACCGCTCGGCCGGCCTCTTGAGTGCGGGGCGGGTCGGGAGGAAAGTCCGAACACGGCAGGACACGGTGGTGGGTAACGCCCACCCCCCGCGCTGGCGACGGCACGGGGCGGGACAGCGCCACAGAAAACATACCGCCCCGCCACTGAATCGACCCGCGGCAACGCTGTATGCGAGAGTCCGCCACGGGTCGATTCAGTGGCGGGGTAAGGGTGAAAAGGTGCGGTAAGAGCGCACCGCCGGCCTGGTGACAGGTCGGGCATGGCAAGCCCCACCGCGTGCAAGGCCAAGCAGTCCCCCAGGCAACCGCCTGGCGACTTGTCCGGTCGCGACGCCTTGGGCATCAGGGGACGGGTAGGCCGCTGGAGCCTGTCGGCAACGGCAGGCCAAGAGAAATGGTCGCCGTCGCGAAGGTGACGAGCCGTCGCGGCAACAGAATTCGGCTTACGGCCCGGACCGTTGATCGGCCCCGCGGAGGCGACCCTTCGCGGGGCTGGCTTTTGCGCCTGAGGCCGGGCGGATCCCGCTTTTTCAGCGTCCCGATGGCCGTGGCCGATTGACTTTTGCGGGGCCGGCTGTTTATATTGACCTGTCCAATGGGTACGACGCTTCGCTTGCCGCTGTCCACGATTCCCGCCGCCCTGTCGGCCGGCGCGGTCATGGTCGTCGTTAGCTGAGCGGAGGACCCGCGCCCCCTCGCCCCGGCCATTCCGGCCGCCAGCCAACCGCACGTTAAACTCTTGTGACAGCCTGTTCGACCAGGGTTCCGCTTCCGCGATGCGGGCGGCACCTGCCGGTCGATGATCCGTACAACGACTTCCGCCTGACCACAGGATCCAGCCATGCTTTCCAGTCCAATGCCAAACCGCGGCAAGGGCCTGCACGCCGCGGCCTTGACAACCACCGGCTCGCGCCCGACGACCGACCAGTACATGGGTATGACCGGCGCCCAGATCTTTCACGACATGATCCGCCAGCACGGCGTGCGTCACGTTTTCGGCTACCCCGGCGGGGCGATCCTGCCGGTGTTCGACGCGATCTATGAAAGCCCGCACTTCCAGTTCATCCTCACCCGCCATGAGCAGGGGGCCGGCCACATGGCCGAGGGCTACGCCCGCGCCTCGGGCAAGGTCGGCGTGGTGCTGGTGACCAGCGGGCCGGGCGCGACCAACACGGTGACCGCCCTGCAGGACGCGCTGATGGACGGCACGCCGATCATCGTCTTCTCCGGCCAGGTGGCCACGGGGGCGATCGGCACCGATGCGTTCCAGGAAGCGGACGTGACCGGCATCACCCGGCCGTGCACCAAGTGGAACGTGCTGGTCAAGGACGTGCGCGACATCCCTCGGCGGATCAACGAGGCGTTCCACATCGCCACCACCGGCCGGCCGGGGCCGGTGCTCGTGGACCTGCCCAAGGACGTGACGGCATCGGTGCTCAACGAGCCGGTGTGCGATCGCCCGCACCTGCCGGGGTATGACATCCGCGAGTGCGGCACCAGCAGCGAAATCGCCCGGGCCGCGGAGATGATCAACCGCGCTCGCAAGCCGGTGTTCTACGTGGGCCAGGGCGTGATCCTCGCCGGCGCCCATGAGCTGCTGCGGCAGTGCGCCGCCAAGGCCAATATCCCGGTGACGACCACGCTCCAGGGGCTGGGCGCGTTCGATGAATACGACCCGCTGAGCCTGCACATGCTGGGCATGCACGGGTCGGCCTACGCCAACTGGGCCATGAATGAAAGCGACTGCATCATTGCCGTGGGCGCGCGATTCGACGATCGCGTGACGGGCAACATCTTCGCTTTCGCCCCGGGCGCCCGCGCGGCCGAGCGGCGCGGCGAGGGCGGCATCATCCACTTTGACATCGCCCCCGAGCAGATCAACAAGGCGGTGCCTGTGACGCTGGGCGTGGAAGGCGATGCCAGGCGCAATCTTGAACTGCTGCTGCCGCTGCTGGAGAGCCAGCCGCGCACGCAGTGGGTTGAGCAGGTCGCCAAGTGGAAGAAGGAGCATCCCTTCCGCTACAAGCCCGACGAGCGCGAGTTCCACCTCAAGCCGCAGGCGGTGATCGAGGAGCTCAACCGCCAGACCCAGGGCGATGCGATTCTGAGCACCGGCGTGGGCCAGCACCAGATGTGGGCCGCCCAGTTCTACCAGTTCCGCTATCCGCGGCAGTGGATCACCAGCGGCGGGCTGGGCACGATGGGCTATGGCGTGCCCGCGTCGATCGGCGCCAAGCTCGCCCGGCCGGACAAGCCCGTGATCAACATCGACGGCGACGGCAGCTTCTGCATGACGTGCATGGAGATGGCCACGGCCGCGCAGTACGGCATCGCGGCCAAGAGCATCATCCTCAACAATGACTTCCAGGGCATGGTGAAACAGTGGCAGGATCTGTTCTACCAGGAGCGCTACAGCCACACGCAGATGCACAACCCGGACTTCGTGATGCTTGCCGAGGCGCTGCACTGCAAGGGCATCCGCTGCTCGAAGCAGGCCGACCTGCCGCAGGCCATCGGTCAACTGCTCGAACACGACGGCCCGGCCGTGCTGGAGTGCCTCGTGGAGAAGCACGAACACGTGTACCCGATGGTCCCGGCCGGCAAAACCGTGGCCGACATGGTCCTGGGCAATTTTGACTGAGTCGGGACGGATCCGCACCTTCGCGTTGCGAAGGTGCGGCTTGGGCACGAGTTCCGGAACGAGGTCGTCATGGTGGTTTGACAGTTTCACCCCCAAGCCGCACCTTGGATCGAACGCGATCCAAGGTGCGGATCGTTTTGCGACCACTTGAACGGATCTCTGTTCTCCTGAGAGGAATTCACCCATGCCGCAACCGGGGCTGCGCTGGTGGCATGTGATACTCGGCACACGCGGATCATGGCTTCCCGGCGATCCGCGCGGTTTCCGCAGTCGCGGGCATCGTATTCACAGCAGCGGCGACTACCACGATTCTCCGCCGGCTGACGAACATGCGGGACTGCACACATACCAGCGGCGTCGCGCTGCCGCGGCCGTGCTGGTATCGAGCGAACTTCGCCGGATGGTCGGGCAAGGACTGCTTGCGGCATTGCAGAAAAAGGATCATCGCTGTCTGGCGATCGCCGTGGACGCGACACATACGCATATGCTTCTGGAACTGCATGTGGATGTGGCGAGGGTGACGCGCCTGGTCGGATACCTGAAGCAGACTTCGTCGCGCGCGGTCAGCAATCATCTGCCCGGCCACGTCTGGGCAAGGGGCGGTCGGCCGATCCCGATCGGGGATCGTGGGCATCAGATGCGGGTGTATCGCTACATCCTGCGTCACGCGGAGAACGGCGCGTGGGTGTGGGATTTTCGGGCGGGTGAATACGGGGGATGGTAATGTGCGGATATCCACACCTTCTCTGGGGCGAAGGTGCGGCTTGGGCGCGAGTTCCGCAACGAGGTCGTCATGGGGGTTTGACAGTTTCACCCCCAAGCCGCACCTTGGAGCGTCCACGATCCAAGGTGCGGATCATCCATCCAACAGCACGCCAGACGCCTCGTGGCCGTGGCGCGCAAGTAACACGGGATGTGCCGCAGTGGTCAACCGGCTGCACTGAAGAGCGGCTGCGTCCAGGCGAACTGCTCGCCGTCGCCCCAGCATTCGAAGCGCAGGTAGCCGTCGATCCGGTCGATGGGCACCTCGAGCGCCGGGGCGTCGGCCTGGGCGATGCGACGGCCAAGACGCGTCAGAGCGACAACGCGCCGCGCGTCGTGCGTTTCGATCCGCACCGTACTCGCCGTCGCGCGGACCGAGCGGATCGTCACGCCCGTGGAGGCGTAGTAGCGGCCGCACCGCAGCGCGTCCATGATGGCCGATGCCGTGTGGTCGCCGGCACACACCACGTTCCAGCCCTGGCCGATGTCGCCGGCCGCATGGCTGTCGTCGTGCGCGAAGCCCCACACGCGGCGGCCGGTGGACAGGACCATATCCCACTTGTTGGTCGCGTAGGGGCTGCCTGCGAGCCGGCCGATCACGCCATTGTAGATTTCCATGCCCACATAGCCCTGCCAGCGGTGCAGGTTGTCGATGGAGCAGTGGTCGAATCGCTCCTGCCAGTTGGGATGATTGACGATGGCGAAACCCGGCCCCTGCGCGATGGCGTCGAAGCACTGCTGGCGGTCGGCGTGCGGTTCCATGCGGCAATCGGCCCCCACGTGCAGCAGGTGCGGGCCGGCCGCGGAGATCTCATTGCCCGCAAGCAGCACCATGCCGCGCGGGTCCAGGGCGGCAT
>CAZUUQ010000046.1:0-8666 GCA_964622625.1 uncultured Phycisphaeraceae bacterium
GGATGGTCGACATCGAGCCACCGTGCCGCGGTCACAGGCGAGGGAAACTGCCGCAACATGCGCGTGCCGGGGCCGGCTGGTCCGCCGACCGCCACATTCGCGTCGCCGCTGACGCGTAGATCGTGAGCGAAATAGTAGAGCACCCCATCAGGCCCGGCCAGCACGAAATCGCGGCCATCGCATTCAATGGATATCGGCCGCGTGTCGTAGATCGCCGGGCCGTGAAGTTCGGTCCACCGTCCGATGACGCGCAGCGTCGCCGTTTCGTATTCTGGGATCGCGCCACCGGCCGTCGGGCCGACGTTCAGCAGAAAGTTCGCCCCCACCCTGCGGCAGGCGCACAGATCCTCGATCAACCGTCCCGGCGACTTGTACGACAGGTCCTGCCCGCCGATGCCCCAGTGCTGGTTCATCGTCTGGCACATCTCAGCGGCCAGGTATTTGGGCATGCCTCGACGGTTCATCGGCGTGGGCTGACCCTGTTCGAACGTCACCGAATCGATCTCGGGATGCCCCGTTCGACCGCGCGCGTGCAGCCCCGTGTTGTTGACGATGATCGCCTGCGGCTGAAGTTCGCGAATGATGCCGTAGAGCCGATTCTCCTTCCAGTCGGCATCCGCCCTTGACCAGTTGCCGTCGAACCAAAGCCCGCCCAGCGGCCCGTAGTGCGTGCACAACAGCCGCACCGACTCGTGCAGGTAGTCGAGGTACTCGTCGAACTTCCGCGGATCGCACTGGGCCGAGTCCCACCGCCAGTCGAGCGTGGTGTGATACAGGAACGGCTCGATGCCCTCGGCCCGGCAGCCGTCGACGAACTCCGCGATCAGGTCACGCCGCGCCGGCGAGTGTACAGCGTCGAAGTCCGACAGCCCGCGGGTGTCATACAGTGAGAAACCATCGTGATGCCGGCTCGTAAGCGTGATGTAGCGCATCCCCGCCTGCCGCGCCAGCCTCGCGATCGCCCGCGCATCAAAGTCCCCGGCCGTGAAGCGGTCCATGAGCGTCGCGTACTCAGCGGCCGGAATCTGCTCGTGGTGCATCACCCATTCGCCTCGCCCCAGCAGCGAGTAAAGCCCCCAGTGCAGAAACAGCCCGAAGGCCATCTTCTCGAACCGCGCCACCCGCGGAAGCGGCTCAGGAATGTCATGCGGGGTTGTGCTGGTCGCCTGCGCCATCGTTGCATCCAGTAACGTCAGTCATCATCCGCGCGCCGCGCTCCAACCACAAGGGAATTCACACCGCACAGACGCTATTTCGGGCTACATTGGGGCGGAAGCGGCGGTCGGGAATATCGTCGTCAGCATCGGATCATGCGTGCGTTGCATCTCGCCGCGCAGGAGATCACGCAGACGTTCCAGCGTCTTACCCTCGGCCGGGTCATCAATCAGATTACGGATTTCACCCGGATCATCCGCCAGGTTGAACAGCCACTGCTGCCCGCCGGCATACCAGGCGTATTTCCAGTCGCCGTCGCGGACCATGCGCCCGCCGTTGCGCTCACACATGACGGTGTGCGGCCCATCATCAGTGCCGCCCTCCAGCAGCGGGCGCAGCGTCATGCCCTGCACCGTCGAAGGCAGCGGACAATCCGCGTAATCCAGCAGCGTCGGCGCCAGATCGATCAGACTCACTGGCGCGGATATCCGCCGGCCCGCGGGGATCTGAACCGGGCATCGCACGATCAGCGGCACCTTCGTCGTCTCCTCGTAAAAGCCTTGCGTTGACTTATACACCATACCGTGCCCGCCCAGCATGTCGCCGTGGTCACCGGTGAACAGCACCAGTGTGTCATCGGCCAAGCCAAGGTCGTCCAGCGCAGCCAGCATCCGCCCGATCTGGTCGTCCACGAACTTCACCATGCCCAGGTACACGGCGATGTGCTCGAGCATGACTTCCCTGCCCACGATGCGGACAAAGTCGCGCGAGACCGACCCGAGCGGGCCGGGATCGTCGTCATGATTGGGCGGCAGCAAAGCGTCGGTCCGCGGTACGAGGCTGTAATACGGATCAGGAATGACCACCGGATCATGCGGCGCGTTGACCGACCAAGTCATCATAAACGGTTGGCGGCGATGGTCCCGCAGCTTTGCGATGACCTCGTCGGCGAAGATCGCTTCCGGCTGGTGCTCAGGGGGAATGATCGAGCGGCCGATGAGCGACAGAATCGGAAACACCGCGTGTTCGAAGGCCTGCCACCGCTGATGAGCATCCCACGCGGCAGGCGTCATCTGCACCGTCTGCTGGCTCAGCCGCGTGCCCGCATCCGTGCCGCCTTTGCTTCTCAGCGGAATGACCGGTTGAGTGCGCCGCAGCTTCTCGACCTCAGTCGGCAGGGCGGTGCTGTGGTAATCGGTCCGCGTCCGTGTCTCGGTGCGACCGCGGAAGCAGTCCAATTGCTCGCGCGGTCCCGTGTGCCAGCGGCCGATGTAGTACGTCTCAAACCCACGCGAGGCGAGGATGTTTTCGGTAAAGACCGTATCGTTGGTGATCGACGGCAGACTCGGATCGTCCACGTTGCGCGTGATGCCGTGCGTGTGGGCGTACTGGCCGGTGAAGATCGACGCCCGTGACGGCGAACAGACCGGCCAGGAGCAGTAGGCGTTGTCGAAGATCGCACCCTGTGCCGCCAGGCGGTCCAGGTGCGGCGTGTGAATGTGCCGGCCGCCATAGATGCTCAAAGCTCGCACATTGATCTGGTCGGCCATCAGGAAGAGAATGTTCATCTGGCAGTCAGGGCTCCACATTGAGCGATGGGGGTAGATTGTATGGCCTTACGATGTGTCCGTCAGAAGTGGCGAAACGGACGGCGCGGCATGGAGTGGCGGAGGTTTGCGCATGGCATGCATCCGCGTGAGTGATAACGGTCGGTACTTCATCGATGAACGCGGTGAGCCTTTCTTCTGGCTCGGCGATACCCAGTGGGATCTGTTCCGCGAATTCACGTTCGAGGACGCCTGCGCGATCATGGCCCGGCGCAAGGCTCAGGGCTTCAGCGTGATTCAGGTGATGACCACGGGCGTGGGCGAAGGGGACAAGGCGAACCGCGCGGGCCAGACGCCGTGGATCGACGGCGATCCGAGCCAGCCGAACGAGGCCTATTTTGCGGGCATGGACGCGGTGGTGCGTGAGGCTGGGCGTCTGGGGCTGATCCTCGTCGTGGGTATCTACCACCAGGTGCAGGCCCAACGGATCACGATGGCGAATGCGCGGGCCTATGCCCGCCGGATCGGCCGACGGTATCGCGCGCATCCGCACATCGTCTGGACGATGTACCCCAAGGCGGAGCTGTCATTCCTGCCGGTGCTGCGTGAACTGGCGGCGGGGCTGCGCGAGACGGATGCTGGGCAGGCGGACGGCGGCGAACATCTGATCACCGTGCATCCGGATCCGTCGCCCACGTCCTCGAGTTTCATCCATGACGAGCCGTGGCTGGCGTTCAACATGAACCAGCCGTGCATCACGTATGAAAAGATCATCGACATGGTGCGGGCGGACTACGCCCGTGAGCCCGCCAAGCCCGCGGTGATGGCCGAGGGCGGCTACGAGGGCCTGGAGTTCGGGCGCCTGCAGACCGACCTGGAAATCCGCCGGCAGGCCTACTGGTCGTATCTGGCCGGCGGGCATCACAGCTACGGCCACCAGGACGCGTGGCAACATCATGGGCAATGGCGATCGTGGATCGACTCGCCGGGCGCGCGGCACCTGAGCGTATACAAACAGGTCATCACGGCGCTGCCGGGGTGGTGGCGGTGGGAGCCGGATCAGTCCGTGTTTGCCGCTGATCCGGGTGAGGGCATGACGCAATGCGTGGGCGCGCGTGCCGCCGGCGGCGACTGGGTGCTCGTATATATTGCCGATAACCGCAGTGTCACGCTTCGCATGGATCGCCTGGCAGCCGGAGGGCATGTCGCGGCCTGCTGGATCGATCCCACGACGGGACGACGCACGGACATGGGCACCTTTCCCGCCGCTGGCGACCGCGGGTTCGTCGTTCCGTCGGGATGGCGGGATGCCCTGGTGTTGTTGAGCGGGATCCGCTGACGACATGTGGACGCGGCAGCGGGCCTGTCACCCTGTGCCGCCCGTCACTGGCGCAATGCTGCCGCAATTCGCAACGACAGCGCGGCAGGCGCGAGGGTCACGACCATGGATACCGGACAGGAGCGTGGCACTGGGGCAGCACGTCCTGGCCTTTTCCCTGACGGTCATTGTGGTGGCGGTGGTCTGGTGGGTGGGGCAATTGGAGCGGCGGATGGAGCAATCCCGCAAGAGCCGCGATTGATGCCGGCGCACCGACATCCCGCCGGCGGCTCATGCGGCCGCGTGACTTTGCCGTGACAATGGGTAATCTTGTCCATCCGTGAGCGCCGACCGGCAGATCAATAAGCGCTACTGCACCGACCGCGTCCACGTGGACTACGCGCACGTGGGTCTCTATGACGTGGCCCAGCGGCAGATCTGGATCGCCCGCAAACGCCTGGGCCAGGTGCCCGTCCGCGTCTCCCACGCCCGCCTTCTGGTCGGCGGTACGCAGGACACCTCCACGGCCGAGAAGGACCGCTTCATGTGCTTCTGGTTCCACACACCCGGCACCGGCGAGGGGTACGTGCACGGCTACCCGATCGACTGGTCCGAAGGCCATCTGCTGGTGCGTATCGACCCCAACTGGGACTACCGCACGCGCACCTTCATTCCCGGCACCGACACCGCCCGTGTCGAACGCAACATCGACGAGCAGTTCGGCTACGGCAAGCGGCTGTTCGAAACCTACGTGGCGGGCAAGCCGAAGTTCCCCATCTCCTGGCACATGGTCGGCCCACGGGCGACGGATTCGCTGTTCTATGTGCAGCGCGTCGAGACCGGTGCGTGATCCGGCCACGGATCGCTCACCTCACGCCCGTTCATCGCCCAGCACAAAGCGCATCGTCGGTAACTCCCGGTCCAGCAGGTAGCGCGCGTACACGCACAGGAGACGGTTGGCCCGTTCGGCCACGTCCGGCGGTACGACATCGACGTTCCCCCCGGCCGCACGACGCAGCACGTCGAGCGTCTGCGGACGGGCTTTCCACGGGCCTGTGGCGGTCAGAGGACCGCTCCCCGCGCCCGTGTCCACCGCGGCCGACGTGGTGAAGCCCCCGGCCATTGGATCGAACAGGTACCACCGCGAAGTGGCCAGAGATTGATGCGTCCGCACGTCGGCCGCCAGTTCCAGGCTGTAGCCGCACTCAGTCAGCAACGTGTGCTGATAGGCCAGCAGGGCGGCCTGGGCGCGGTCGGATTCCCCCAGCGCGTGCAGCAGCGTCAGCAGGGCGGCGAAGCTGCCGGGATGCGGATCGTCGTCGGCAATCATGTGGGCCGCCAGGTCGGCGGCATAGAGGGCAATCTGCTGCGCGGCCAGATCACGACGAAGGTGGGGGAAGGTCTGCTGGAGGTCCCACTCGGTGACCGACGCCAGCTCCCACGTCGCCCGCGTGACGGCCACCGCCTGTCCGAGCGTGAGCATCTCGAACCCGCCGCTGAACCGTGCCACGCTGCCGGGGCTGGCGCGCTTCGATCCCTTGGCCAACCCCCGCACCAGCCCGTGGTCCTGTGTCAGCAGCCACACCACCTGACTGGTCTCCGACCAGTCACGATGCCGCAGGCAGATGGCCTGATCCTTCAGACGCGCCATGGGCGAAAGTGTATCGCCGCAAAGCCCGGCACGTCCGCGATGGCGCTGGCCATATCCAGGCAGGCTGTGAGGCGGGCAAGTGTCAGACGTTGAAATACTTCGCCTGCGGATGATGTACGACGATAGCGCTGGTCGACTGCTCCGGGTCGATCTGCCAGTTCTCGGTCAGCGTGCAGCCGATACGGGCCGGGTCGAGCAGGCGGAAGAGCTTGTCCTGATCGCTCATTTCCGGGCACGCGGGGTAGCCGAAGCTGTAGCGGCTGCCACGATAGTGCTGGGTGAACAGCTCGCGGATTTTCGTGGAATCCTCGCCGTCGATGCCCAGCTCTTGGCGCATGCGCTTGTGCCACAGCTCCGCCAGGGCCTCGGCCGACTCGACCCCCAGGCCGTGCAGGTAGAGGTAATCGGTGTAACGGTTGGACTCGAACAGTTTGCGGGCTTCTTCGCTGGCCCGCGGGCCGACGGTTACGCAGGTCAGGCCCAGCACATCACGCCGGCCCAGCTCGCGTGTCTTCTCGACGGACTTGAAGAAGTCGCTAATGCATAGCCGCTTCTTGTCGGCCTGACGCGGGAAGGTGAAGCGCTCGATCTCACGCTGTGGATCGCCGGGGTCAAAGACGATCAGGTCATCGCCTTCGGACGCAACGGGGTAGTAGCCGTAAACGACCTTCGGCGTCAAAGTGGCTGTATCGCGGCACTGGGCCTTGAGCTTCTCAAACAGCGGGCGCAACTCATCGCGCAGTTGCCGCTCGTATGCTTCGTCGGACATCGCCCCTTTCTTGAACTGCCACTGGCCGCGGAACAAGGCGACCTCGTTGATGTAGGGATAGACCTGATCCAGCGGCACCGACTCGACCACCCGGCTGCCCCAGAACGGCGGCGTGGGCACGTCAACATCGGTGCGCACGTCACTTCGGGCCGCACTGCGGGTTTTGACCGCCACAGCTGCGCCGCCGGCTTCGATGGCCTCCGCTTCGTTTGACCGCGACGCGGCGATCTTCCGTTCGGTCTCCTCGCGTTTGCTGAGGCGCTCGGCGATCTCCACATCGAGCACGTCCATCCGACCCTGCTCCAGGTGGTCCATGATGCGCAGCCCCTCGAACGCGTCGCGGCCGTGGTACACCTTGCCCTCGCCCCTGTAGAGCGTGCGCAGATAGCTGTCGCAGTAGTGCCGCGACAGGGCCGCCCCGCCCAGCAGGATCGGCACGGTGATGCCCGCGTTGTTGAACTCCTGGAGGTTTTCCTCCATGACGTTGACGCTCTTGACCAGCAGGCCCGACAGTCCGATCGCGTCGGCCTTTGTTTCGCGCCACTTGGCGATGATCGCCGACGCCGGCTGCTTGATGCCCAGGTTGTACACCGTGTAGCCGTTGTTGCTCAGCAGGATATCGACGAGGTTCTTGCCGATGTCGTGCACGTCGCCGCGGACGGTCGCCAGCACGATCGTGCCTCGCGTCTGGCCCTCAACCTTCTCCATGTGCGGCTCAAGGTGCGCCACCGCCCGCTTCATCACCTCGGCCGACTGCAGCACGAACGGAAGCTGCATCTGCCCCGAGCCGAACAGTTCGCCGACGACCTTCATCCCCGCCAGCAGGTGGTCGTTGATGATCGTCAGCGGCGGGTATTGCTTCATCGCCTCGTCAAGCGTGGCTTCAAGGTTCTTCTTCTCGCCGTCGATGATGTGACGCTGAAGACGCTGCTCCAGCGGCAACTCGTCAAGCTGCGGGCCGGTGAACTGTTCGACAGCATCGTCGGGGAACAGGTCGATGAAAGCCTGCAGCGGATCAGCCGCGCCGGCCCGCTTGGCCTGCTCGCGGCGGTCGTAGATGAGATTCAGGGCCGCGTCCCACTGCTCGTCGGCAATGCGCGTGCGTGGCAGAATCTTGGTCACATGCACGATCGCGCTGGTCAACCCCGCCTGCTGAAGCTCGTGCAGGAAGACGCTGTTGAGCACCTGGCGGGACGCGGGCTTGAGGCCGAAGCTGACGTTCGACAGGCCGACAATCGTCTGACAGCGCGGCAATTCGGCCGTGATGCGGCGGACGCCTTCGATGGTCTCCAGAGCGCTGCGGCGGTCGGCCTCCATGCCCGTGGTCACCGGCAGCACCAGCGGATCGAAGAACAGGTCTTCTTCCGCCATGCCGTATTTTTCAGTCGCCAGCTTGCGCATGCGCCGGGCGATGGCGATCTTGCGGTCGGCGGTGCGGGCCATGGCCTCCTGCGGGTCTTCGTCGATCGTGCCCAGCACCAGGCCCGCGCCGTAGCGTCTGGCCAGGCGGCAGATGGCGGCGAACTTCTCCTCGCCGTCCTCGAGGTTGGCCGAGTTGATCAGACACTTGCCGCCCGCCTGGCGCAGCCCGGCTTCGAGCGTAGCCGGCTGGGTCGAGTCGAGCATCAGCGGCGCGTTGACCTGCCGCACCAGACGATGCACCAGCTCGGCCATGTCGCGGGCCCCGTCGCGGCCGGCGTAGTCCACGTTCACGTCGATCAGGTGCGAGCCCTCAGTCATCTGCTCGCGGGCGAGGCTGATCATCTCGTCCCAGTCTTCACTCTCCAGCAGACGCTTGAACTTGCGCGATCCCGAGGCGTTGGTCCGTTCGCCGACGTTGAGGATCGACACGTCCTGGTGGTAATCCACGACGTTGTAGAGCGAGGTGCATGCGGGCTTGAGGGAGATCTTCTCCACCTTCGCCGGGGCGCGGTCGCCGATCGTCTCGACCAGCGCGGCAATGTGGGCCGGCGTGGTGCCGCAGCAGCCGCCGACGATGTTCAGGCCGCTTTCCTCCACGAGCTTGAACACCGCCTGACCGAACGGGCCGGCCTGCAGCGGATACTCGGTGCGCCCCTGGACCAGCACGGGCAGACCCGCATTCGGCAGCACGCTGATATGGCGGTCCCAGTGCCGTCCCAGCCAGTGCACGTGCTCAGCCATGTCCTTGGGGCCGGTGGCGCAGTTCATGCCCAGCGAGATGATCGGGTAGGGGCGCAATGCCAC
>CAZUUQ010000046.1:8766-21996 GCA_964622625.1 uncultured Phycisphaeraceae bacterium
GGCCGGTGGCGCAGTTCATGCCCAGCGAGATGATCGGGTAGGGGCGCAATGCCACTGCGGCCGCAGCGATCTCGCTGCCGCAGAGCATCGTACCCGTCTGTTCGATCGTCACCTGCACCATGATCGGCAGGCGGTCGGGGCTTGTGCCCGCCTCGTCCATCGCGTCGAGCACGGCATTGATCGCGCACTTGATCTGCAGCAGATCCTGGCAGGTCTCGAGCAGGATGACATCCGCGCCGCCGGCGATCAACCCCTCGGCAGCGGTGCGGTAGCTGGCATACATCGTGTCCCAGTCGATCTGCCCCAGCGTGATCAGCCGCGTGCCCGGACCCATACTACCCACGACGAACCGCGGCTTGTCGGCAGTCGTGAACTTGTCGCACGCGGCCCGCGCCAGCTCGCACGCCTTGACGTTGATCTCGCGGGCGCGGTCCTGAAGATCGAACTCGCGCAGCACGTGCGGCATCGCGCCGAAGGTGTTGGTCTCCACAGCGTCGGCCCCGACGGCCAGGAACGATTCGTGGATGCTCTGGATCACGTCCGGCCGGGAGAGGTTAAGCACCTCCGAACAGTTCTCGAGGTTGTTGAAATCGCTCAGCGGCAGGTCGTGGTTCTGTATGGACGTGCCCATCGCGCCGTCAAAAACCAGTACGCGGCGGGCGAGTTGTTCGGCAAATCGGTTCATGGCAGGTCCATTATCAGCAGTGAGGCGGATGCGGGCCGGTCCAATGAAGCGGGCGAACCTGAGCCGCTCTATTTCATCTTCATCAGGCCAGCCGTTCATCCGTTCATCCGGATTAAAGGATGGTATCTTGGCGCGGCTTGGTTGGCAAATGCCTTGGGCGTTCATTCAGCGATCGCCGATAGATAGGTGGCAGGGGGGGGTAATGGCCTGCGCGCAGCCTGGATTCGTGAACGTAAACGCCGACAAAAAAAGGATATGTGATGTCGTGGTGGGAAGCGCTGATACTGGGCGTTGTAGAGGGCTTGACGGAGTATCTGCCGGTCAGCTCGACCGGGCACCTGATCCTCGCGTCCTGGCTGCTGGGACTGGGCGACACACCCCAGCGCTGGGCGGCCACGTTTTCGTTCAATATCGTCATCCAGGCGGGGGCCATCCTGGCTGTGCTGGGGCTGTATTGGGGGCGTGTGATGCAGATGGGGCGGGGGCTGCTGGGCAAGGACCCAGCCGGTCTGCGGCTGGCGATCAACCTCCTGCTGGCGTTTCTGCCGGCGGCCGTGCTGGGGCCGCTGCTGGCCGGGCGGATCGAGGCGCATCTCAACGGCCCCTGGCCGGTGGTGGCGGCACTGTTCGTCGGCGCGTGGCTGATGCTCGCGGTCGCCTACTCACGCAGACTTCAGGGAACCGTGCACAAAGGTCGTGACATCGATGCCGTCACCTGGCAGATCGCGCTGCTCATCGGCTTCGGCCAGTGCATCGCCATGTGGCCCGGCACAAGCCGCTCGATGATCACCATCGTCGCGGCCCTGATGCTCGGCCTGCGTCCCCGCGCGGCCGCGGAGTTCAGCTTCCTGCTGGGGCTGATCACACTCAGTGCCGCCACGGGCTACAAGACACTCGACGGCGGGGCGGCGATGCTCACCGAGTTCGGCATCGCGCCCATCGTCATCGGCATGGTCGCGTCCACCATCTCGGCGGCACTGGCCGTCAAGTGGTTCATCGCATTTCTTACCCGGCACGGCCTGGGACCGTTCGGCTGGTATCGCCTGGGTGTGGCGGTTCTGTTCGCGGCGCTGCTGCTTCTGGGCGTGCTTCACGTGCCGGCGTAACGCGAAGGGAAGGCGCGATCGTGTTGCAGGCGCGGCACAAGTGCCGCCGCTTAAGCAGAGATGTCATCGTCACCGGTAACGGGCCTTGAAGGCCCGGCCCGCGCGGGCGCTGCGGCAAGCCAGATCGAGCACATGGATCGGTCGACGGGCCCACTGCGGGGTGATGACCAGCGGTTCACGCTTTGTCAGATGGGCCGCCACGTTGCGGTAATACCGCCAGCCTTCGCCCGGCGGATTGTCGCCTTCTGTGACCACCGGTTCCTTGCCCAGCTTCGGCTGGATGAGCTTCCACTTGCGCATCCAGAAGACGTACGTCCCCTTCGTGCCCGTGATCTCCATGCACCCTTCCTTGGGTTTGGAGTCGATGTTGGTGATGCAGACGGTGAGCCATGGCCCGCCGTCGAAACGCACAGTGAGGAAGCCCTCATCCTCCGTGGTGTCCTTCTTCCATGCTGTCTTCGGAGCCCAGAAACCCTCGTGCGCGAAGCCGCTGACCTCGGCGATCGGCGCGTCGATCAGTTGCAGCGAATACTCCAGCAGGTGCACGCCCCAGTCGTAGAGCACGCCACCGCTGATCGATTTGCTGCTGCGCCACCAGTCGCCGGGCTGGCGCCACTGGCCCATGTGGGCCTCGATGCGGACGATGTCACCGATCTTTCTGCCGCGTTTGACCGTCGCCAGGGCCTGGCGGATGCAGCCGTCCCAGTGGCGGTTGTGATACGTGCTGACCATGCGCTTTTGCTTCGCGGCCGCGGCGATCATGCGGTCGCACTCGGCCGTGGTGATGGCGAACGGCTTTTCGCACACCACGTGCCGGCCGGCCCGCAGACACTGCGCCGCCAGCTTCGCGTGCGTGTTGTGCGGCGTGATGATTGTCACCAGATCGACATCGCTCTTGCGCAGCATCGCCGCGACACTCGTGTATCGGCCGATGCCCGGGAAATCCTCTTCCGCCACCGCCAGCCGCTTGGGATCGATCTCCGCCACCGCCGCGGGCGTCATGCCGGCGTCGCGCATTTCGCTCAGATGCTGCCGCCCCATGTTGAACGCGCCGCCGTAGCCGATCACGCCGACGCGAATGTCGCTTGCCTTGCCGTACTTGCCTGCCGGTCTGGTCATGGAAAGATTCCTGCCCCCTGGGTGAGGACATGACGATAGCAGGCGGGCGGATGATTGCCACCACGTGCGGCTGTGTTTTGCGCGAGAAAACATTCACGGCACGAGAACGAGCTTGCCCACGTGCTGGCCGCGTTCCATGCACGCGTGGGCTTCGCGCACGTCGTCGAAGCGGAAGGCGCGGTCCACGTGCTGGCGGAACCTGCCGTCGCTGAAACGATCAAGAATCCAGCGGCAACCCCGGCCCATGGCATCGCCGCCTTCAGCGATCAGTTCGTTGAGCACCCAGCCGCGGATGGCCGCGTGCTTGCGAATCAGCGGCGTCACATCCACGACGCCCGGCTCGCCCAGCAGGCCGTAAATCCAGATCACCCCGTGCTGGGCCAGACAGCGGATTTCGGTGTTGAGGTAATCGCCCGCCGCGACGGGATCAAAGAAGACGTCCACGCCGCGGCCATCCGTCAGTGTCTTCAACTCGCGGTGCCAGGCCAGGTCGCCGCCGGCCTCATCGCGGGTGACGATGACGTGGTCGTAGCGGGAGGTGTCGAGGGCTTCGATGCGCTGCTTCTTGCCTTTGCTGGTCGTCAGGCCGATCGCCGTCGCGCCGATCGCCTTCACGATCTGCGCGGCCGCGAGGGCGACGCTGCTGGACGCGGCCGGCAGGGCGACAACCTGACCGGCCTGCACCTTCTGCTTCCAGACCAGGCAGCCCCAGGCGGTGAGGTACGGCAGCCAGACGGCGCCGAGCTGGTCGTCCGGCAGGGCGTCGGGCGCAGGCCACGTCTGCCCGGCCGCGCAGAGGTAGTGCGTGCGATAGGCTCCACCCAGGCCGGCAGCCGCGAGGCGTGGGGCGTCGGGCGAGAGCACCACACGCTGGCCGACGTGGCGATCGCCGACCCCTTCGCCGACCGCTTCAATCACGCCGCCGCCCTCCAGTCCCGGTGTGAAAGGCGGATCGCCGCTGGACAAACGATATTCGCCGCGACGGGCCATCAGGTCGGCATGGTTCATGCCGATGCTCGTGAGGCGCACGAGCACCTGTCCGCAGCCGGGGCGCGGCGTCGGTTCCTCCATCACGTGCAGTTGATCGACGTCGCCGAACTGCCGCACCACGATGCGCTTCATCGGTCTCTCCGTTGGCCGGCCGAGTGTGCTGCGGTCACTTCTTGTCGTCGCGGTTCTGCTGCTCGCCGGCACGCTGGAGAATGTCGCCGAGGATGCGCAGCCCCACGTCTTCCGGACGCGTTTCGCGCTGCGGCCGCTCCTGTTGTTGTTGCGGGGCAGCCGACTCGGCCGGGGCCGTTTCGGTGGTTTGCCGCTCATCGAGCGGCGGTAGCTGCGGGAGGTTGGGCCACGCGGCCGGAGCCTGTCCGTTCACCGCTGGCGAGCCCGGTACGCCGCCGAGGATCGCGCCCAGCACGCCCGCGGCCAGACCGCCTTCATCGCCCAGAAGCCGCCCAAGCTGCTGCTGACCGGCCCGCGCCGCCAGCGAACGCACAAATGCATCGCTGTCCACCTTCGGCGCGTCCAGTGTGCCGCGGACGGCGAATTCGTAAATCATGTTCGCATCGATGATCCCCTCGCGGCGCAGGTTGGGGATGGTGCGCAGAATCGCCTCGCCGTAAAGCCCCATCTTCGAATTGATCCGCCGTGTGGCCAGGTTCACCGCGCCCTTGAAGCCCATGGCTGTGGTCGGGTTGTACATCCACAGGTCGTTGGTGGTGACCTGACCCTGATGGACGCTGACATCCAGCGGCGTGAAGGCCACCGTCATGGTGCGGTCTTCCTGACCCAGAAGGCCGAAACGTGATCGCGGGTCGAAGGCCGTGGCGATGGCTCGCAGGATGACCTCCAGCTCGTTCATCGCCCAGCCGCGACGCATGGTCATCTCCCCCAGCTCGAGCCGCGCGTCCAGTGACAGCTTCGTGGGATCGTATTCGATCAGCGGCACGTGGAACGTGTCGGCCCGGATCGCCAGCCGGACCGGTTGATCAGCCGCTTGGGCGTCAACAAGCACCGGCGAGCCGAACTTCAGCAGCGCGTCAGCCAGCTCCGGCGTCAGCTTCATGGTCAGCAGGGCGTCTTCGCGTAGGCCCAGGACGCGCTGCTCATCGATGCTCAACTTCAGCGGCGCCGCGATGTTGGGACTGACCAGCGAGAAATCCAGCGCCCCGGGCACCTGGCCGCGAGCCGTCAGCGACATGGATTGGCCAATGATGCCTGCGTAATCGGCATCCATGCCCGTGAGACCGAGCACCAGCACCGTGGGCAGATTCTCCGCCTGCGTATCGGTCTGAATCCGCGCGTCCTTGACGCTCAGCACCCCGGCCGCGTCGACAAGGCCGGACAGACGCGTCGTTGAGCGCAGCGGGCGTGACTGGGCCGCGCCGCCCTCATCGGACGCGAGCACCGAACCCTGCGCTTCGATGGTCAACAGCTCGTGCAGGTCGGTCGTGGCAGCGCGGACCTGCACGGAGTCAATC
Source organism: uncultured Phycisphaeraceae bacterium (assembly GCA_964622625.1). Taxonomy (GTDB): domain Bacteria; phylum Planctomycetota; class Phycisphaerae; order Phycisphaerales; family Phycisphaeraceae; genus CAZCWM01. The sequence goes on from CAZUUQ010000046.1 coordinate 14,157, forward strand.
ACCAGCGGTTGATCGGAACCGCGCGGCCGCAGGTCCAGGCGGTCGGCCGCGAGGCTTGCATCCAGCGCGACTTGCCGCAGGTTCATGGCCTGACCTTCACCAGGCAAGGCAGCCCGGAGTTGCTCGACCGTCAGGCGCAGCTCCGCGGGAGAAGCCAGGGTGAAGCCCGGCTCGCCGCCCGCCGCCGTCTGCCGCGCCTGCTGCCACGCGGCGAAGCGATCGGGCTGCAGCCGCAGCGTCGCCGTCGAGCCGCGGTCAAGGGTAACCCGCTGGCCCGTGACGTGGCGGCCGCGCACGTCGGCGACGAGCGTCGGCGAGTTAACCTTCGCCGCGAGGTGGATCGCCTCGCCCTGGGGTTGCAGCGTCAGGTCCACTTCGTCGAGCGTCGGTCCCAGCAGGGCGGTCCACTGTGCAGCCTGATCCGTGGCCAGTTCGAGCAGGGCAGTGGGGAAGCGGCGGGCCGCGAGGTTCATCTCCACGTGCGGCTGGGTGGTGTCGAGCTCCCGGGCTTTCAAGTTCAGGGCGATGGTTCCTTCGCCCGCGGCCGCCTTGAAGCCGCCGTCCACCGCGGCCGACATGGTCCGCCCCAACGCCGACGATTCGACATGCGCCGACAGCGGCTCGATGACGATCTGCGACAGTTGCGCGTCGCCCGTCAGCGCCAGGCGATCGAGCGTGAGCCTCGCGGCGACAGCCGCGCGGGCGTCAGGTTGGCCGATGGGCCAATCGAGTTGCGACAGCTCCGCGCGCACAGTCGTCGGGCCGGCGAGGGTCACATTCCCACGGCCCTGCGGCAAGGTCAGCAGACCGCTGCGCTTGAGTGCGTCCACCACCGCTGGCGTGAGCGTCAGGTTGGCCTCGCCGCCGGCCGAGAGTTGGCGCGATGGCTCAAATGGCGAAGGATCGGTCAGTTGCAGTTTCAGGAATCCCGCTTGACCGCCGACCTGAAGGTGGCTGTCAATCCGGGCAGTGACACCGGCGCCTAGGCGCGTGGTCGGCACAGTGACCACGACGGGGCCGATGCCCGCCTCGCCCACGGCCGAGTTCGTACCCAGCATCATGCGGTCAACACGCACCAGCGCGCCCACCTGTGCATCGTTCATGCTTCCGCTCGCGGGAATCGTCAGCGTGGTCATCTCCACGTTCATCACGGTGGGCTGCTGGAGCGCCAGCCACGCGACGGGCTGGGCCATGCCGGGCCACTGGGCGGCCAGCACATTCAGCAGTTGCGGGCGCAGCTCGATAGCGCCGACGGATCCCGGCTCGATGGTGATGGTCTGTGCGTCCATGCGGCCGGTGAGCTGCACGTCGCGGAGACGCGCTGCCTGCACCGCCAGGTGGAACGTGCCGGTGCGCTGCGGTTTTTCACCGGCGGCGTCAGGCATCTGCTCTATCGCGGCCTTCAGGTGCACGTCCATGAGCGGGCCGATCGCCTCCTCGGCCAGGCCGCCCGTGCCCGCGAGCTGATCCACCAGCGCCAGAGGCCAGCCGTCAAGCCGCACGTCGTTCTGCACGGTGAAATGCTGCCAGTCGATGGCCCCCTGGGCGTCGACGGCGAAAATCACGGTCGCATCGGCGGCAAGCTGGCCGTGATGCGGTCCCTGCTCGGCGGTGGCGCGGGCTTGCGCGGTGGCGGTACGTTGGTCGGCATCGAAGTTCGCTTGCGCGTGAAATCCCCGCACCGCCAGACGGCCGATGCGCGCGTCACCGCTTTCAAACACCGCGTCTCCGATGCTCAGGCGGACCATTGCGTCGCCCCCTTGAGCCGGCGCGTCGGCCGCGCTGCGGGGTCGGGGCAAGTCGAGGCGGTCCACCGTCAATTGCACCTGCACGGGATCGGCGAGCATGGGCGCGTCCGGTCGCTGGGCGACAACAAGCTTGTCCCATGCGGCCGGCGTCAGCGTCAGTACCGCGCCCGCGCCGGGGTTGACGGTGATGGTCTGCTCGTCGACGCGGCCGGCGCCCGCCGCGGTCAGATGCTGGGCCTTCACGTCCAGGTCGATGGCCAGATTCGCGGCCGTGCCGGCGACGGTGACCGCGGCATCCAGCGTCGGGCCGAGCAGGGCGGTGAGCTTGCCGTCCTGGCGCAGCAGGCGATCGGCTGCGGCAAGGGGCAGGGCGGTGATCTGCGCAACCGCGTTGATTTCCGCTTGCCGCGTCTGCCATACGCCTGCCTCGTCGAGCAGGCCGCTGACGCGCACGTCGCCGGTGAGCTGGCCTTCGTCCGTCCCCTGGCGCAGTATCGCCCGCCAGGCCGCGTCGAATCCGCCGCCGGCCTTGCCTGTAACCGTCAGCAACGGCACCTGAAATTCGACCAGCTCGAACTCAGGCCCGGCGTAGCGCACGGCCACGTCTTCGATGCGCAGGGCCAGATCGGCCAGATCCCAACCCGCCGCCGGCGCGGCCGCGGGCGCGGGGGTCGCCTTCTTCACGCGTCCGGCTTGGGGTGTGGCTGTCAAGGCGCGCTCAAGGTTGGTCTGGCCCTGGGTGTCTTCGACAATGGCCGCCTTCAGCCCGCGGACCAGCACCTCACCCGGCGTGCCGCGGCCGGTGAGCAGCGCCAGCAGCGACAGGTCGGGTGCCGACGCTTCGTCGAGCGTCGCGACGATATGGCCTTGTGGGTCCGTGAGCACGACTTGGCCGACATGCAGGCCCTGCCGCCAGCCCAGCGAGAGGCGGCCCAGCGACACGCGGCCCTCGATGCTCTTGTTGACCGTGTTCTCGACGAAGCTGCGCCCCATCCGCGAACTGACGAAATACGGCACCAGCGCGACCATCAGGACGGCCAGCAGCACGAGCGCGACCACGGCAATGAGGGTCCACTTAAGCCATCGCCGCCGTGGGCGGGGCGGCGGCGGGGCGGCGGCGACGTCGCGGCGGGGGGTGGGAGCGTCGCTGGGTGTGGATCCGGCCATGAGCTACCCCTTTCGGGAGGATAGTGACGCGGCATGGCGCCGCGGCACGGCATGGGGCGTGGAACCATACATGATAAGCGCGGCGGGCCAGACGGGTTCGCGGCGTGCAGATAAGAGGTGATATTCGGCCCTGAAGGGTTCGGCCTGGGGGCGGGGCGCTCAGGTGCGACGGCGGTGCTGGTCGGGCGGACGGTACAAGTCGAGGTAGAACTCCAGCAACTCCTTCTCGTGGGTGGGCCGGCTGCGGGTGTGCTGGAAGCCGAAACGTTCGAACATGTCCACGGCCGCGTTCTTTTCAAACCGGGTGTCCAGCACGACCTTGAGGTAGCCGTGCTCGCGGCAATGGGTGATGGCCCGCTCAATGAGCTTGGCGGCGATGGGCGTCTGCCGCCACTGGGGATCGACGCGCAGGCGGCGGATCTCCGCCACGTGCTCGCGGTCGCGGGCCACCCCGATCATGCCGACGATCCGGCCCTCATACTGGGCGATCCAGAAATGGCTGGCTGCGTCGCTGAAGTAGGCATCGTGAATGTTGTCGATGTCCAGCCCTGTGTCGTTGGGGGCAATCTGGCCGGCCAGCAGGCCATCGCGGTAGAGGCGATTGACGTGCGGCTGGTCCTCGCGATGGAAAGTTCGCACGTGGACCTTGTCTAGTTCAATGGGCTGGGTGTCGCTCATCATCCGGACTTCTTGCACGGTGCTCAGCATGGCCACTATACCTCATCGCCGTCGCGGCGGGACAGCCTGTGAGTGCAAATCCCGCGCCAGGCGGCCTTGACGGTGCTGGACCTGATTGTCCCGCGAGGTTTGCGGCCGCTATGCTTGTTTTCCGGGCAAACGATGGAAAGGCGGGCAGGTTTCGGTGGATGTTCTGGCAGAGATCGTCGCCCACAAGCGCGAGGAAATTGCGGCGGCCCAACAGCGGGTTCCCCTGGCGCAACTGCGGGACCAGGTCCGCGGCCAGCCGCCGCCGCGTAACTTTTTCGCATCCGTCACCCGCCCGCCCGGCGAGCTTCGCGTCATTGCCGAGATCAAGCGGGCCAGTCCGTCGGCCGGCCTGATCCGCGAAGATTTCGATCCCGTGGCGATCGCTCGCCTCTATGCCGCCAATGGCGCGGCCGCCATCAGTTGCCTGACCGATGAGAAATACTTTCAGGGTTCGCTGGCGTACATCGAGCAGATTCGCGCCGCCGTGCCGCTGCCGGTGCTGCGAAAGGACTTTCTCATCAGCGAGTACCAGATTTACGAAGCCCGGGCCGCCGGCGCCGACGCCGTGCTGCTGATCGCCGAGTGCCTCGACGGCGAGGCCCACCTGCTCGACATGCTGATACTGGCCACCGAGCTGAAGATGACCACGCTCGTCGAGGTACACAGCGTGGAGAACCTGCTCAAGGTCCGTCCGCACCTGGGCTTTCCGCATCCGCAGTACACGCTCCTGGGGATCAACAACCGCGACCTGAAGACCATGACCACCGACCTGAACCACACGCTGCGGATGCTGGCGATGGTGGAGGACACGGGGCTGGTGGTCAGCGAATCAGGCATCCGTACGCACGAGGATGTCAAGCGGCTGCGGGCTGCGGGCGTAAATCGGATTCTGGTCGGCGAGCACCTGATGCGTCAGTCCGATCCGGGCGCGGCCCTGCGCGAGCTGATCGAGGGCAACGGGACCGACGCCCCCTGAAGCCTCAGTAAACCTCAGTGCGCCGCGAGAGTGCCGAGCAGCTCCACACTGCATGTCGGCGGGGTGTCGCCCGCATACTTGTGCCGCGACGCATCGCGCAGGAGCTTGACGCGCCCGCCGACGATGACGCCGACGGCCCGGCCGGTGACCTTCCAGCCGTCGAAGGGGCAATTGCGGCCCTTGCTGGCGAAGTCAGCGGCGTCGACCGTCCAGCGCAGCTTCGGGTCGATGAGCGTCACGTCGGCGTCGGCGTCCGGCGACAGGCTGCCCTTGCGATGCAGGCGGCAGAGGCGGGCGGGGTTGATCGTCAGCATCGCCAGCAGGGCGGCCCAGTCGAGCACACCGCTTTCAATCAGGGCCTGGACGTACAGCGGCAGGGCGCAGTCCAAGGCGACGATGCCGAAGGGTGCGGCGGCGAATTCGAGTTCCTTCTCTTCCTGTGTGTGCGGCGCGTGGTCGGTGGCCAAGATGGTGATGACCCCGTCCCGGATGCCGTCGAGCAGAGCGTCGATGTCGGCCCGGGCGCGAAGCGGCGGGTTCATCTTGAAGCGCGTGTCGTAGGCGGCGCAGGCGTCCTCGGTCAGCAGCAGGTGGTGGGGGCTGGCCTCGGCGGTAATGTGGGCCTGGCCGAAAAGGTCATGGCGGGCGCGGCGGACCAGCTCGACGCTGCCGCCGCTGGAAATGTGCTGCACATGGTAGCGGGCGCCGATGTTCTGACGCAGATTCAGCAGGACATCCCGCTGGATCATCAGCTCCTCGGCCACGCGCGGCCAGCCCGGCAGGCCCAGGCGCGTGGCCAGCGGGCCGGCGTTCATGACACCGCCGCCGAGTTCGGGCTCTTCGCAGTGCTGCATGAAGACGCTGCCGGTCATCGCCACATACGCCAGAGCCTTGGCCATCACGGCCGCCGAGGCCACGCCCACGCCGTCGTCGGAGAAGCCGACCGCCCCGGCGGCGGCCATCAGGCCGATCTCCGCCAGCTGCTTGCCCTCGCGGCCGCGGGTGACGGCCCCGACGGGAAAGACATTGGCCATGGCGGCCTGGGCGGCCTGGTAATAGACGAACTCGATGCGGGCGTCGTCGTCGATGGCCGGCTGCGTGTTGGGCATGCAGCAGACGCTGGTGAACCCGCCGTGGATGGCCGCGGCCGCGCCGGTGGCGATGGTCTCTTTCTCTTCCTGGCCGGGTTCGCGCAGGTGGACGTGAGGATCGATCAGCCCGGGGCTGACGATCAGGTCGCGGGCATCGAGTGTGGCCGTGCCGTCGGCCGCGCCGCTCTCACCCGGCGGCGCGACGCGCACCACCCGGCCGCCTGAAAGCAGCACATCCGCGACCTGGTCAAAATCGTTGGCTGGGTCGATGACGCGACCGTGGGCGATCAGCAGGGCGTCGGGGCCGGGGGCTGGCACGGGCACAGCTTACCAAGGCCGGTGCGGCCGGCAACGTCGCGCGCGGCTCAGTGGTTCATTCCCTGGGACGCATGCGGTCGGCCAGATGGTTGAAGTAAGTGTGGCGCATGTGCAGCGATTCGCGGACGCGGTCGTGCAGATCGACGTGTTTCTTGCGCTCGTAGGTCAACACGGTGAGTACGGCCGTGACCAGCAGATATGCCAGCAGCAGCAGGATCGGCCAGACGGACTGTAGTGCCTGCCAGTTCACGCGCTTCACCTGTGCGATGGGAACACGAACCTGCTCGCTTATCGGCCATCCGCCGTTCCACCCTGCAACAAGCCGCATCTTCGCCACAGCGAAGGTGCGAATCACGTATCGATCGTACCGGCCCGTCAAACTGGGGCGTCCCGCCACTCCACGCCACCGCCGCTCCTGACCAGGTAGCTCACCCGCTCGTAGCCGGCCGCGACAATGGCTTTCAGACATGCGTCCAGACCGACGCCCACGTCCGCGGCGGCGTGGCTGTCGTCGCCAAGGGTGACGCGGATGTTCATCTGCCTGGCGCGGCGGAGAATGTCGGGCAGGGGATACACAGGACCGAAACCCTTGCGAGCGGGCGCGGCATTGACGTCCAGGGCGGCCCCGACAGCCTGGACGGCTTCGAGGGCGCGGTCGATCAGCGGCCGGACGTCCGCGGCGAAAGCCGGCGTCGGGCCATCGAATTTGCGGATCAGGTCGATGTGCCCGACGACCTGTGGCCGCAGCGTGGTGACCATGTCCTCTACGCCCGCGAAGTAGGCTTTGTGCATCGCCGTCAGCCCGCCCATGCGCTCCGCCAGGGCGGCTGTGATGTCGGGCTTGTAGTCAATCCATGTGTCGCCGAGGTTGTGCACGCTGCCCACAACGTAATCGAAGCGACCGTCGTCGCGCAGGGCGGTCATACGGTCGGCCCAGGCGTCGGGAGGCATGGTCTCGGCCTCGAAGCCCACCAGGATGGGCAGGCGACCGGCATATTCCCGCTGAAGACGGCGGGCCTCGCGGTGGTAGGCGTCGAACATGGCCGCCAGGTCGGCGGGCGTCAGGCCATGCTCGTCGGCAAACAGATCACACGACCGATAGCGCGGGGCGTGTTCGCTGACGCCCAGAGTGGAAAAGCCCAGCTCGGCCGCCCGGACGACCATGTCCGCCAACGGGCTGGCGGCGTGGCGGCAGAACGCGGCGCTGTGGCATCCGTGAAAACTGAACAGGGGCATGCGGCCTCCGAGGGTGCGGCTTGGCGCGACACTTTAAGGCAAGGGCCGCTCGACGTCAGACCGCCTGTCAGGCCGTGCCGTCTGCCGTGACCGCCCAGATATCCACAAGTTCGAGCGGGCGACGGTACCGCCGGTTTCCCGCCAGCACATCGCCGTTCATTTCCTTACCCATAAACGAAAAGGCCCGGTTGGAGAACCGGGCCTTTCCGCCGTTGCGTGGGTCTGTCACGGAGTCCGAAGGAGACGACAAGGAGGCATGCGTGCGTGCGTGGTTTCTCTCCGCATTGGGCCGCCGCCGTGGCTCTCGTGGCCGGTCGGTTGCGTCCCTTTGCACCCATTCTTACGGAGCGTCCAGGGAGCCGGTTCGGACGCCACGGAAAAAAATCCTGAAATCCTCGGCCGCCCACAGTCGGACGGTCGGGACGGGTATGTGCCGGGGTGGCGGTGATGCGTTAAGCCTTTTACTGGCTTACCTTTGCCGGCAGCATGAATTATACATAACAGTCATTATCGGACTCAAGAAGGGGGGAGGATACGCCGGCCCAAGCAGCCATGCAGAGGCTGGGCGGCGCCTTCAGATGTGTCCCGCACATGCG
>CAZUUQ010000047.1:0-17640 GCA_964622625.1 uncultured Phycisphaeraceae bacterium
GAATACCGCTCAGAATTTCAAGACATCCCAAAGCTGCGAGCGAACGAATAAACCCCGTTACCATCGCGGGTGGAGGAGCGTCTTGCGATGTTTCCAGGAACAGGATCGCACCCCGTAGCGTCTCCATGGGCGGCCAAAAGGCCGTTCCCCTCAGCCAATCCAACACCTCGGCGCACCCGCCGAACAACCGGCCCTCCACCACTCCATCCGTTTGATGGTAGCGCCAGCCCGTGCATGGGTTAAGCGTCCTCGCGATACCTTGATTCGTGGGATCACCCCAGTCCAGACGCTCGACGGTCCATCCCGCATGATTGGGCTCGATGAGCCCAACCGGTTCCGTGGAAAAAAGCATTTGCCGAACCGACTTCACCATGTAGGGAAACATGGCAACATTCTCCGCGAGTCCCGCCATGAACGCCGGCCCATAAAACGAAACCAGCCCCGCTTTGAAACAGGCGAGGTGCGAGACGGTCGTGTCGGAATACCCCATAAAAACTTTGGGATTGTTCCGAATGACATCCAGATCGACGAAGGGCAAAATGCGGATCGAATCGTCACCCCCGATGGTCGAAATAATTCCGTCGATTTGCGGATCGGCAAAGGCCGTCATCAAATCCTCCGCCCGCGCCTCCGGATTCCTGTGCAGCCAATCCGGGTCGCGGAGCGCGTGCTTCGTCTCCACAACCTCAATACCGAACTCCCGTTCGAACTGCAGCTTCCCCGCCTCGTACCGGTGGGGGAATGCCCCCGGGCCACCCCAGGACAACGAGACCGCCGCGACTCGATCTCCCGGCTTCAGCTTCCTGGGTTTAACCATCGTTCAGTCCTACTATTCTTTCACGTTTCGCCCATTCAATAGTGTCTATTCCTCTTCTCAGTTCCCGTGGCTAAAGCGGTACGGGATACCGATAGTGACGCGGCGCGTCGCGCGCTACTGTGCCGGAATCAGGCCTTGGCGTCCTCGGCGTCCTCAGCGTCTTGGCGGTGAATCCCCGTCCCCGCCCGGCTACGACGCGGCCACGGGCTTTTTCGCGGCCAGGGCGACGCGGAGGCTCAGTTCGCGGAGCTGGGCGTCGTCGACCGGTGACGGGGCCGCTGTCATGAGGTCGGCCCCCGTCTGCGTCTTGGGGAAGGCGATGACGTCGCGGATGCTGTCGGTGCCGGTCAGCAGCATGATCATGCGGTCCAGGCCGAACGCCAGCCCGCCGTGCGGCGGAGCGCCGTAGCGCAAGGCGTCGAGCAGGAAGCCGAACTTCGCCTTCGCCGCCTCCTCGTCGATGCCCAGCAGGCTGAAGACGCGCTGCTGGACCTGCGGCTGATGGATACGGATCGACCCGCCGCCCAGCTCCACGCCGTTGACCACGAGGTCGTACGCCTGGCTGCGGACTGACGCGGGGTCGCTGTCGAGCTTGTCCAGATCCTCGGCAAACGGCGCGGTGAAGGGATGGTGCAGGCTGTCCCAGCGCTTCTGTTCGTCGTTCCACTCCACGGCCGGGAAGTCGATGACCCAGACCCATTCCCAGCGGCCCGGCTCGATGAGGCCCAGCTCGCGGGCCAGACGCAGGCGCAGCTCGCCGAGCACGCGGTGCACGACAGTCGCCTTGGCGTCGACGCCGAAGCAGATCAGGTCGCCGTCGGCCGCGCCGAGTTTCGCGATCAGGTCGGCGGCCACGGGTTCGAGGAACTTGGCGATGCCGGTGGTGAGCTTGCCGCCTTCGACCTTGACGATGGGCAGGCCGCCGGCGCCGAACTGCTTGACCCACTCGGCCAGCTCGTCGGTCTGCTTGCGCGACAGTTTGCCGCCGCCGGGCACGCGGATGGCCTTGACCATGCCGCCTTTTTCCAGCGTGCCGGTGAAGACCTTGAACTCCGTACGGCCGGCGATGTCGCTGAAGTCCACCAGCTCCAGGCCGAAGCGCAGGTCCGGCCGGTCCGAGCCGTAGCGGCCGACCGCTTCGGCGTAGCACATCCGCTTCACCGGCGGCACATCCACGTCGAGAATCTCTTTCCACACGCGGCGGACCATGCCCTCGGCCATGGCCATCACGTCGTCCTGGCCGACGAAGCTCATCTCCAGGTCGATCTGCGTGAACTCCGCCTGCCGGTCGGCCCGCGGGTCTTCATCGCGGAAGCACTTGGCGATCTGCAGGTAGCGCTCGACGCCGCTGGCCATGAGCACCTGCTTGAAAAGCTGCGGACTCTGCGGCAGGGCGTAGAAACTGCCCGGGGCCAGACGCGAGGGCACGAGGTAATCGCGGGCGCCTTCGGGTGTGGAGCGGCAGAGCACGGGCGTCTCGACTTCATAGAAGCCGTGGGCGTCGCAGTAGTCGCGGACGATCTTGGTCACGCGATGGCGCGTCCGCATGATCTGCTGCATGCGCAGACTGCGCAGGTCGAGATAGCGGTAGCGCAGGCGTTTTTCCTCGCTGACCTTCGGCGCCTCGGTCGGCGTGAAGGGCGGCGTCTGGGCCTTGTTGAGAATGGTCACAGCCTGGGCGTCGACCTCGACCTGGCCGGTCGGCAGCCTGGGGTTGGCCATGCCCTCTTCACGCTTGACGCACTGGCCGCTGACGACGATCACGTCCTCGTCGCGCAGGCTGTCAGCCAGCCCGTGGGCCTCGGCATGTTCGGGATGGAAGACCACCTGCGTCAGGCCTTCGCGGTCGCGCAGGTCGATGAAGATCACCCCGCCGTGATCGCGGTAGCCGTTGACCCAGCCGGCGAGCGTGACCTGTCGGCCGACGTGGTCGAGGCGAAGCGAGCCGCAATCGTGCGTGCGCTGCTGCATGTGAAAACCCTTGCGTATGTGGTCCAGCGGGCGACGATCATACCCAAGTGGCCGCGGACGAGCCACGCCCTCGGCCGGCGCTTGCGTATCGTGAGGCGCGCTGTGCGATGTTCAGCGGTCGCGGAGGGTCTCGATCTTCGGCAGCCTGCCGACCAGGGGCATGGCGTAGGCGCGGAAGCTGTCGTCGATCATGCAGCCGTCGATGATGTACTTCGGGTCGAGCGTACGGGTTTTGCCGGCCACGTCGGCCAGGTCGACGAGTTTGTACTCGACGCGGTAGGGGTCGTTGCTGACGCGTTCGATGGCGACCGAGCCGTCGAGGTTCCCGGTCAGCGCCAGTTCGGCGGCCTTGCGGCCGACCTCGCGGGCTTCATGCGCGTCGGTGGGCGAGACCAGTCCGGCAAAACTTCTCTGAAGGTATCCGAAGGTATCGGCCCGGACGCGCAGCTTCTCGCCCAGGCGTTTCTTGAGCAGATCGCTGAGATAGTCGCCCAGGGCCCCCGTGCCCGAGAGCTGCACGTTGCCGTGCGCGTCCTTCTCCACCTCCTGGGCCAGCTTGCTGACAATGGGCGTGCCGTTCTCATCGTGGATGCCTTCGCTGACGGCGATCAGGCAGCGGCCGCGCTGCCGGTAGATGCGGTCCACGTCCGCGACGAACTTGTCGATGTCGAAGGCGACTTCCGGCACGTAGACCAGGTGCGGCCCGTCGTTGACATGGGCCCGCGCCAGCGAACTGGCGGCCGTGAGGAAGCCCGCGTGGCGCCCCATGACGATGTCGATCTTGACGCCGCGCAGCGCCTGGTTGTCAGCGTTGTCGCCGATGAACGCATGGGCCACGAACTTGGCCGCCGAGCCGTAGCCCGGCGTGTGGTCGTTGAGCACCAGGTCGTTGTCGATGGTCTTGGGCACGTGGAAGGCCCGCAGCTCGTAGCCGACCTTCTTGGCCAGGTCGTTGACGATGCGGCAGGTGTCGGAGCTGTCGTTGCCGCCGATGTAGAAGAAGTAGCGGACGTTGTTCTTCTCGAAGAAGTCAAAAATCCTCTGGCAGTAGGCTTCGTCGGGTTTGTCGCGGCTGGAGCCCAGCGCGGCCGAGGGGGTCTGGGCGAGGCGTTCGAGACGGTCGGCGGGAATCTCCTGGAGCTCGGTGAAGTGGTTCTCGATGATGCCGCGCACGCCGTGACGGGTGCCGAGAATCTTCTCGATGCCGCCGCGGCCGCGGAGCGTCTCGACCACGCCGACCAGCGACTGGTTGATGACCGCGGTCGGTCCGCCGGACTGGCCGACGACAGCGTTGCCTTTCAGACTCAGACGATCGCTCATGGCTGACTCACCTCTGGCACGGTATCCGCGGGGATGGTGGGTGTGGCGGGGCGGGGGCGGGCCTCAAAGCACGGCGGAGTATTCTAAGAAGTGGCGGCCGGGCGGCAACCGCTGGCCCGCTCAGCCGCTGACCTCATCGAGCACCTGCCGGGCAAGCCGCTGCTGGTCAGGGTCGCGCAGGCGCTGGACCGCCAGCGACAGCAGCTCGCGGGCCCGTTGCGGCCGGCGCAGGTAGCGGGCGTAGATCAGGCCGAGGATCAGCTCCACCTGCTCGCGCTGCGGGTAGCTGCCGTAGACGCCCAGCAGCATTTCATACGCCTGGGCCGCCGCCTCGTAGCGGCCGGTGGACATGAAGTGGTTGGCCAGGTCCAGTTGCTGCTGCTGGCTGAGCACGGCCGTGGGCTCCAGCTCCTGAAGCTGGTCGAACAGCTCAGCGGCGCGGGGCAGGTCGTGCTGTTCAACCGCCTGGCTGACGCGCGCCCGCAGGGCGAGAATCTCGCGCTGTCGCCGATCCAGGGCCTGGTCCACTTCGCCCTTGGCCTGGTCGCTCTGAGGTGCTCCGCCGGCCCACGGCTCGAAGCCGCCGCGCGTCATGCGGGCGAACTGCGCACGCCGTCGCCGCTGCGCCCACAGCGCCAGCATGTCGAAAGGCTCGCGCTCCAGCAGGCCGCTCCACAGCAAACCCATGCCGATCCCGAAGCCGTAGGCGTACCCGGTCAGATGCGCCAGGTGCGCGACCTGGCCGGCCCCCGCCACGTGCTCATAGACGTTCAGCGCGATGTACGCGCCGATCAGCAGCAGGCTGGAAACCTCGAAGTAGCCGACGAAGAAGAAGAACCAGTAGAAGAGCGTCACCTGGCTGCGGGGAAACAGCGCCAGGTAGGCGCCGCTGACGGCCGCGACCGCCCCGCTGGCGCCGATGACCGGCTGGGGCTCGAGCAGGACGTGGCCAAGCCCCGCCAGCACGCCGCCGGCCAGATAGAAAAACAGGTAGCCCAGCCGGCCGAGACGGTCCTCCACCGCGTTGCCGAACACGTACAGGAACAGCATGTTGCCGGCCAGGTGCATCAGGTCCGCGTGCAGGAACTGGTAGCTGAGGAACTGCGTCAGGTGCGGGGCGTCAGGAATCAGGAAGAAGATGCGAACGGCATCGAACGGCTGGCCGACGCGGCGAGCCGTCAGCAGGAAGATCAGCACGTTCAGGCCCACGAGGATGTAGTTCACCCACGGGGTGTGTTGCTGCCTGCGGTCGGTGCCGACGGGGATGAGCACGGCTGATCGTTGTCCTGCGAGGGTGTCGGGTGTCGCTTGCGTCGCCGGCCGGGCGTTGCGGCGACCGACCATCGTAGCGGACCGCGCCTCGGCCAGCCCGCCGCCGGGATGCTACCGGTCCCAGTTGAGGCCCTCGACCGACAGGCCGCCGGCCGGCATCGCCACCCCGATCGCCTCCCACCGCGCAACACTCACGTCGCCCACCGCGATCGGGGCCGACATCTCCACCTGCGCGGTCGGCTCAATCAACGGACGGTAGTTGAGCGTCCAGATGCCCACGACATTGGCGGCCGCGTCCCACGCGGTGACCACGAACCGCGTCGGCCGCAGGTACCGTTGCGTCGGATTGACAGCGCTGATGCGCAGCGTCTCCAGGCCGCGGTACATTTCGAGCTTCACGCCATGCACGGTCAGCGGGACGGCATCGGGCAGCGGCGGGCCGGCCTCCAGCCAGACCGCCGGTTGCGGCTCGCCCATCATGCCCGCCGGGGCCGGCACCGCCAGGGACACCGCGGTGTCCGGCATCAGCACCGGAATCGTCAGGCTCGAACGCATGAGTCGATGGCGGCCCACGCCGGCCGACACCTGCACGTGCAGCGTTGAGTCGATCCGGACCATCGCATCGCTTCGCGACAGCACGCACTGCAGCGCCGAACGCCCGCCGGTGTCGGCTCGCCATCGCAGTTCCTCCAGGCTGACCGCGCCGCTGAGCTCCGGGGGTTCGAAATCCGCGGCCACGGGTTGCCACACGGTCGCCATGACCGGGACAGCTTCACCGAGCACCAGGCTGGGGCTGGCCGGCTCGGCCAGACGCGGGCGCAGCGGCAGCCGCACCGCCGCGGTGTCGGCGTCCTCGCTTCGCGGCCAGACGCGGCCGGGAAGCAGCCGCGCCAGACCCACCAGCGCTGCCATCGCCAGCACCAGCCCGATCCACTGCGCCGCCGACAGCGTGCGCATGCGAAACACCACGGCCCCGAAGCCGTGCCGGACTGATTCGCCCGCGTGGGCCGCGTGACCCGGCAGGTCGAGCAGTTCATGCGCCCCGCTGCGGGCGGACGGATCCTCATCCACCGACTCGTCGGCGCTCAAGGCCCGCAGCGCAGCCGTGCTGTCGCCGGCGCTCGCCGCCGCCTGCGCCAACGCATCGTCGTCCGCCGAAGTCGCCACGCCCACGCGCCGCCGCACGTGCTCAGCCTCCACCTGGAACGTCCGCCGGCAGGCCGTGCAGCGCGCCACCGCGTGTATCCGCACGAAAGGCGAACGCCGCACGTGGCCGCAGAATGGACAGGTCAATTCGTACATGCCCAGGCCCCAGAGGCGTCAATGTACCACCACGCGCCGCCCCGCGTACCCTTGCCGCACCGTTCACGGCATCCGACGCTTGGCCCCTGCCGCCCCAGCCATTACGATCGCACGCCATGAGCCGCAGTCCCGACATGCCGCACGACCCCGCGCAGACGGCGGGCAACGATCCGACCAGCCTCCAGCAGCGGTTCGGTCGCGGCGACGCCATCCGCTTCGACCACGGCCCCGGCGGGTTGACCCGCCTGCGACTGAGCACGCCGACAGCGAACCTGGAGATGCTGCTGCACGGGGCGCATGTGCTGCAGTACCAGCTCCTCGGCCAGGAGCCGCTGCTGTTTCTCAGCCGGTGCAGTGAATACAGCCCCGGCAAGCCCGTGCGCGGCGGCGTGCCCATCTGCCTGCCGTGGTTCGGCGGCGAACATGACGACCCGCGGGCGCCGATGCACGGCCTGGCGCGGACCCGGCCGTGGCAGGTCGTCGCGATCGAATCCGTCGATGAACAGACGCTGCAAGCCAGCTTCGCGTTGACCAGCGACGAGGCGGGGCGGGCGTTCTATCCGCATGACTACGAGGCCCGCTTCACCGTCCGCGTCGGCCCGGCCTTGCACATGGCCCTGCGCATGCGCAACACGGGCGACAGCCCGCTGCGCTTCAGCGAGGCCCTGCACACGTATCTGCGCGTCGGCGACATCCATCGCGTGACGCTTCGCGGCCTGGAGGGCGCGGAATACCTGGACAAGACAGCCGGCTTTGAGCGCCGCCCCCAGGGCGACCAGCCCGTGACATTCAGCGGCGAGACCGATCGCGTATACCTGCACACGCGGGCGGCGTGCGTCGTGGAGGATCCCGCGCTGCGTCGGCGGATCGTGATCGACAAGAGCGGCTCGGACGCCACGGTGGTGTGGAACCCCTGGCGGCAGCGGGCGGCCGCGATGGCGGACTTTGATGACGACGGCTGGCGGACCATGGTGTGCGTCGAGACCGCCAACGCGGCCGAGCACGCCGTCACCCTGCCGCCGGGCGCCGAACACGAAATGACCGCGACGCTCCGCGTCGAACGGCTGGCATAAGGCGGGTATCGCCCACCTTCCGGGCGATGGCGGTGCCTCACTCTGCCCGCAGCGCGCGGCGGAGGAGTTTACCCGTGGGGGTGCGGGGCAGGGCTTCGACGACCCTGATTTCGCGCGGGACCTTGTAGCCGGCCAGGCGCTGGCGGCACCAGTTGCGGACGGCGGCGTCGCTGAAGTCGGCGCCGTCGTTGAGTTCCACGAATGCAATGGGCACTTCGCCGCGGATGCCGTCCTGGCGGCCGATGACGGCCGAGCTGCGCACGGCCTCGTGGGCGTTGAGCACCTCCTCGATCTCGCGGGGAAAGACATTCTCGCCGCCGACGATGAGCATCTCCTTCTTGCGGCCGGTGATGTAAAGGTAGCCGTCGTCGTCGACGTGGCCGATGTCGCCGCTGCGGAAGGCCCTGGTGGTGCGGAACCCGCCGCGGCTGAGCAGGCCTTCGCCCAGCGACACGAAGGCCTGCTTTGTCTCCTCCGGCAGGTGGTAGTAGCCGGCCATGATGTTCGGCCCGGCCAGCAGGATTTCGCCGTCGGTGCGAGGCGGCTGGGGTCGGCCTTCGTCGTCGACGATGACGGTGCTGACGCGCGGCAGGGCCCGGCCGACGGAGTGACGGCGCGGCTGATCGGGCGTGCACCAGTGCGTCACCGGCGCGGTCTCCGTCAGGCCGTAGCCTTCGAGAATCCGCACCCCGAAACGCTGGTGAAACCCCTCGTAAACCGCGTCGGGCAGCGCTTCACCGCCCGAGACGGCAAAGCGAAGCGAAGTGAAATCGTCGGGCCCGGCATTCTTGACCGCCAGCAGGGCGCCGAACATCGAAGGGATGGCGACGAACAGATCAGGCCGATGCGTGCGGATGAGTTCGACGATTTTCTGCGGAACGAACCGGGCGGTGTAGACGACGCGCGCGCCGACGGCCAGGGGCAGCAGCGTCAGGGCGGTGAGGCCGAAGCTGTGGAACTGCGGCAGGACGCCCAGGAAGGTGCAGTTGCCGCGCAGGCCGGTGTGCGCCAGGCAGTCCTCGACGTTGGCCGCGAAGTTGCCGTGGGTGAGCATGACGCCCTTGGGTTTGCCGCTGGTTCCGGAGGTGTAGAGCAGGGCGGCCAGGTCGTCGCGTTGATAACGCGGCGGCCGGCGCAGCGGCGGCAGACCTTTGAACTTCACGTCTTCGAGGCGCATGAGGTTGACGATGTCGGCGATGGTTTCGCGGCCGCCGATGAACTCGATCATGGGATCGACGGCGATGACGGTGTCGATGCCGCTGTCGCCGATGACGTAGCGCAGCTCGTCGCGGGCCAGCAGGTAGTTGAGGGGCACGGCCACGCGGCGCGCCAGCCAGCAGGCCAGCAGGGCGATGGGATAGGCGCCGCTGGTGGGCAGGAGGATGCCCACGTGCGGATTGGTCGTCTGCCGCTCGATCGCCTTGGCCAGGAAGAACGCGGCGGCAATGAGTTTGGCGTAGGACAGTGGTTGGCGATCGTCGATGGTGGCGGTTCGCAGCGGGTGGCGCAGGGCCTGGCGCAGGATCATGGACAGGGGGCTGCTGCTCACGACGTCTCTCCGTGCGCGTGCCTGTTTGCCGGCCGCGAGATGAACCGGCCGCGAACCCTCGATACATTAGGCTATCAGCCCGGGGTGGGCGAGGTGTGTGATGCAGCAAACCATGGCGATGCGGACGATGGCGGGCATTGTGGCAAGCCTCTTGCTGGGCGCGTGTGCGGCTTCGCCATCCGCGTCGCCGACAACGGCGCCGCGGGCCGCCGGCGACCGCATGGCCCCGGTGTACCAGGCTTACGCGCAAGGCGACTATCGCCAGGCGCACCAGTTGGCGCGTTCGCTGGCCGAGAGCGGCCGCGGGACGACGCGTGATGAGGCGGCATACATGGCTGGTCTCAGTGCCGCACGCCTGGGCCAGACCAGGACGGCCGAGACGTACCTGCGTCGCGCGGCGCAGAGCCGCGACACCTCCCTGGCCGCTGACGCCTTGGGGGAACTCGGCCTGCTGTACGCCGCCGCCGGCCGTTACACCGAGGCCGCGATGGTCTTTGAACAGGCGGCCCCGCGGTTGAGCGGCGAGGCCGGGGCCCAGGCCTATTTCCATGCCGCGTCGGCGCAGCAGAAACTCGGCCGCCACAGCCAGGCCCGCGCGAACTTCATGCTCGCCCGCGGCCACAGCCGCGATGCGGCCTTCCGCGCCCGCGTCGATGATGAACTGGCGACGACGGGGTTCACGCTGCAGATCGGCTTCTTCACCTCGGCCGACAACGCCCGCCGCGCCGCCCAGGCGGTCATGCCCGCGATGACCAGCCGCCTCGGCCCGCCGCGGCTCGTGCCCGCGACCGACGCGCAAGGCCGCCCCGGCTACCTCGTGCAGTTGGGCCAGTTCTCCAGCTACGCCAGCGCCATGGCCACGCGGCAGAGCCTGGGCAGCAATGCTTTGATCGTGCCTCTGCCGCAGTGACGTTTCACGTGACGCGGCCGCGGACAGGAGTGGAATGATGGCTCAATCCGTGCGGCTCATGCTTCTCGGAGCCGGCGCGATCGCGCACAAGCACGCCGCCGCCGCGGTCAGACTGATCGGGGCCGACCACCTGGAATTGTGGATCGCCGATCCCAGCGAGGCCGCCCGCAAAGCCCTGGCCGATGCCTTTCCGGTGGCACGCAGTGAGCCGGAGGGTCAGGCGCTGCTCGATCAGCGGCCGCGCGACAGCGATATCGTCATCGTGGCGGCGCCGCCCTGGCTGCACGAGTCGCTTGCATGCGCCGCCCTTGTCAGCGGCCGACACGTCCTGTGCGAAAAGCCCCTGGCCACGAGCATGCCGCAGGCACTGGCGATGCTGTCCGCGGCCCGGCGGGCCGGTCGGCGGCTGGGCTGCTGCAGCATGCGCGTGCTGGGGCATCCGCCCACGCGGCACGTGCGGCATCTGATCCGCGACGGCAGGCTCGGCGATGTCTATCACGTCCGCTGGATCGCTCGAGGAACCCGCTCGCGGTCGGGCATCGAGTACCAGCCGCGGTCACGCTGGTTTCTGGACCGGTCGAAGTGCGGCGGGGGCGTCGTGCACGACTGGGGGCCTTACGACTTCACCGCGCTCAACTACCTTCTTGAGCCTGTGAAAGTCGAGGTGCTCGCGGCGACGTTCGCCTCGCCGCATACGGGCGCGGAGCTTCCGCCGGAGACGGTGTACGACGTCGAGCACCATGCCGTCGCGACGCTGCGCTACCATCGCGCGTCGGGGCCGTCGATCACCGTCAGCTACGAGCGCTCCGCCTGCACGCACGGGCAGCGCGAGCAGGTGCAGGAAATTGAAGGCCACGCCGCGGCCGTGCGTTTCAGTTGGCTGGATTTCGCCGACCCCAGGGGCACGGTCGTGCTGTGTACTGATGAAGGCGGCAAACCCGTCGAGACCAGCCAGGAGCTGGGGCTGAACCTCGACATGACGCTGCACGAGCGGCCGCTGGGATTGTTCATGGCCGCGCTGGCCGGGCGGGATGCGGCGGTCGCGGTCGATGAACAGGCGGTGTTCAACTACGCATGTCTCAGCGCGGTGGATGCGGCCGCCCGCGCCGGTGAGCCGCGGACCGTCACACGGGCGATGTTCGCATCGGGGGTGTCCGCATGAATGCCCGCCTGTTCGCCATGGACACGAACTTCCACACGCCGATGCGCCGCTACGGCTTCGACGCCCGCTGCGAGATCACCGCGGAGCTGGGTTACGACGGCACGTACCTGACGTACAGTCCGCGTGACGTGGTGCGGCGGGACATGGAACGCCTGGGCGAAGTGCGGCCGCGGTTCGGCATCGAGGTCGCGGGTCTCTGGCTGGCGGTGGATCTGTCGCGCGACGCGGCGCCCAATGAGAGTCTGGCCGTGGCCGAGGAAGTGCTCGGACGCGTCGAAGGCACGACGCGCATCGAACTGTGCCTGCGCTACCGCGACGGCTCAGCAGCCGTGTCCGATCCGGCCGGCGACGACCAGGCCGCGCGGGGACTCGACAGCCTGCTGCGCATCGCCGAGCGGCGGGGGCTGGATCTGCTGCTGTATCCGCACTGCAACGACTGGCTGGAGAAGTTCGGCGACGCCCTGCGGCTGTGTGGGAAAGTTGACCATCCGCGGCTGGGCTGCGTGTTCTGCGGGTTCCACTGGTACTTCAAGGACGAAGTCAGCCTGCAGCGGCTGCGCGGACAGCTCCAGCAGGCTGGGCCGCGGCTGCGGTCGGTGAACCTCAACGGCAGCTCGAAGCCCGGCGGGGCCGGCAGCCGGCCCACGATTGAACCGCTGGATCGCGGCGACCTGGACAACTTCGTACTGCTGACGCTGCTGCACGACGTGGGCTACGAAGGGTGGATCGGCGTGCAGGGTTACTCGGTCGGCGGCGACGTATACGCCAACCTTCGCCGTTCGCGCGACGCACTGCGCGACATGCTCGACCGCGTGCGCCGCCATCCCGACTGGGGCCGACTTCACTGAGACGCGCCCTGGTGACAAACGGGTCATCGTCATGAATACAGAAGCCCGCGGCTATCAACCGCGAAGAGACCGCCGTCCGCTGAATGAGGCCAACCGCCTCGGCCTCGACTACCGCATGGAGGCATCCCGGCTGCCTTACGATGCGGCCGACAAGCCGATCATCGACTGCCACACGCACATCCGCGATCTCGAAGCAGCCCGCCTGTTCTTCGAGGTCGCCGACTGGTTCGGCATCGGCAAGGTCTGGTCGATGACGCAGCTCGAAGAGATCGACGCGATCCGCGAAGTCTATGGCCCGCGCATCGATTTCATTGCCGTGCCCAACTACTTCAGCGACGACTGGGAGCACGTGATGGGGGCCGACTTCCTGCGCCGCATCGAGGGTTTCGCGGCCAGGGGCGTGCGCGTGTGCAAGTTCTGGGCGGCCCCGCGCGGGCTGGACCGTTACCCGCACATGCGCCTCGATGCCGGCCCCAAACGGGAGGCGATGAAGCTGGCCCGGCAGCTTGGCATGACGCTGATGGTGCACGTGGCCGACCCCGACACGTGGTTCGCCCACAAATACACCGACGCGCAGAAATACGGCTCCAAGCGGCAGCAGTATGATCGCCTCGCGGCCGCGATCGAGGCCTTTCCCGATGCCGTCTGGTGGGCGGCCCACATGGCCGGCAGCCCGGAAGATCTCGACTTCCTCCAGAAGCTGCTGGACCGCTACCCGCAACTGGTGGTGGACACCTCGGCCACCAAGTGGATGGTGCGCGAGTTGAGCAGACACCCGGAACACTTCGCCGACTTCTGCCGCCGCAACGTCGGCCGCGTCATGTTCGGCACCGACATCGTCGCGGACACCGCCACCATGTCGGCCGACCTCTTCGCCAGCCGCTTCTGGGCGCTGCGCACGCTGCTGGAGACCGACTACGACGGCCCCAGCCCGATCGTCGATCCCGATCTGGTGATGGCCGATCCGTCCCTGCCGCCCGACGCCACCGCCCGCCTGCGCGGGGCGGGCCTCGATCCGGTTACACTGCGCGCCATCTACCACGACGCCGCGGCCGGGAATCTCAGGCGATAAACGGACGGTGGACCCGCGCGGCGACAAAACTTACCGTGTACCATTCGGCCGCCCTGGAGTGACCGATGCCGCCAATCGCTTCCACCTTCGCCCCATCCGGCCTGACGCTTGCCGCCGCCGCATTTGACACGTCCCAGGCCACGGTGCTCCTTCTGGCTCTGGCCGTGCTGCTGGGGCTGGCACGACTGCTGGGCGAGTGGTCCCGCCAACTGTCGCTGCCCCCGATCATCGGCGAGATCCTCGCCGGCGTGTGTCTCGGACCCACGGTCCTGGGAGCGATGACGCCGGACATCTACGCCATGCTGTTCCCCGCGGCCGGTCCCGTCGGTCACGCCCTCGAGGCCATGTTCATCCTCGCCGCCGTTCTGCTGCTGCTGGTCGCCGGACTCGAGGTCGAGCTGTCCATGGTCTGGAAACAGGGCAAGAGCGCCCTGATCGTCGGCGGGGTGAGCCTGGTCGTGCCTTTGCTCATCGGTGTGGGTATGGCCTGGATGCTGCCCGCCTGGTTCGGCATGAGTCTTGACGAGTTGGGGGATCGGCGTCTGATCTTCGCCCTGTTCATCGGCATCGCCCTGTCCATCACCGCGCTGCCGGTCATCGCCCGCATTCTCATGGATCTGAACCTGGCCAAGAGCGATATCGGGGTGATCGTTATTTCGGCGGCCATGCTCAACGACCTGCTCGGCTGGATGGGCTTCGCCCTGGTGCTGGCCATGATGCATGCCGGGGGTTCGACTTCCGGTGCCGAAGCGGCCGCCGCCGGCGCGGCCGCTGCGAACTCCGCGGCAGCCGACGTCGGCATGACCATCCTGCTGACGCTGCTGTTCGTCGGCGGCATGCTCACCCTCGGGCGAGCGGTCTTCCACCGCGTGCTGCCCTACCTGCAGGCCCACTGGTCCTGGCCCGGCGGCGTCCTGGGGTTTGTCATGACCGTCGCACTGGCGGGCGCGGCCTTCACCGAGCATATCGGCATCCACTCGATCTTCGGCGCTTTCATCGCCGGTGTCGCGCTGGGCGACTGCCGCCACCTGCGCCACCAGACCCGCCGCACCATTGAACAGTTCATCACCAACGTCTTCGCGCCGCTTTTTTTCGTGTCCATCGGACTGCGGGTGAATTTTGTCGAGGCCTTCCATCTGAAGACGACGCTGGTTGTGCTGGTGGTGGCGATCATCGGGAAAGTGGTCGCCGGCTACTGGGGGGCGCGTCTCTCGGGCTTGAGCCCGCGCCAGGGCGGGGCCATCGGCTTCGCCATGTGCGCCCGCGGCGCGATGGAAGTGATTCTCGGCCAGCTCGCCCTGCAGACCGGCCTGATCGGCGAACGAACCTTTGTGGCCATCGTCATCATGGCCCTGGTCACGAGCCTCATGTCCGGCCCGGCCATCCAGTGGCTGCTGGCGCGCAAGGCCCGACGCCGCCTCTCGGACCTGCTCACCGAACGTCATTACGTACCCCAGCTCGACGCACGCAGCCCCCGCGAGGCCATCGAACGGCTCGCCCGCCGCGCTGCCGAGGTGACCAGCCTGCCCTATGACGCCATTGTCGAACCTGTCTGGTGGCGCGAACAGATGATGCGCACCGGCCTGCCCGGCGGCGTGGCCATTCCCCACGCCGCCATCGACGGCCTTGCCAAGCCGCACATCTTCGTCGGGCGCGATTTTGAGGGCATCGACTTCGACGCCAGCGATGGCAGCCGGGCCCAGATTATCTGCCTGCTGCTGTCGCCCATGGATCAGCCGGATACCCAGGTGGAAATGATAGCCATGGTCGCTACGGCCTTCGGCCAGGCCGAATCGCGCAGCCTGGCGATCGAGGCTGAGAGCTACACGGAGTTTCTGGCCGCCATCAATTACATGCCCGAAAACCGCCAGGACGTCGCGGAACACCGCCATTGAGCAAACCGGGAACGCCCCGATCCACAGCGACCGATCTTCACCAGATCGCGAGGCCGTCTGGCTGCGGGTGTGCGGCGCATGGCTCAACCGGAACCGGCAACGACTGAGATACGGTCATGTCCGACAACCAGACGCGTTCACAGACCACACACTGGCCGTATGCCGTCCTGGCCTACCTGCTGCTCGCCTTGGCCCTGGTGGGTGTGGCACTGCCCGGTCTGCCGACCTTTCCCTTCCTGCTGCTCGCGGCCTGGGCGGCCAGCCGCGGCTCCAGACGACTGCACGACTGGCTCTACCAGCACCCGCGCTTCGGGCCTGGCCTGACACGGTGGCGCGAACAGCGCGCCATCTCCGCCCGCGCCAAATTCCTGGCCCTCGGTCTGCTGGCGCTCAGTTGGCTGGTCCTGTGGTGGCGGGTGCGCGGCGGAGCGATGCTGATGTCGCTCACGCTGCTCTTCGCACTCGTCGCCCTGTTCCTGCTCACGCGACCCGAGCCAACCCCTCCGGCTGCCGCGGAGCGCGGGGCCGAGGACTGATCGGCGTCATCCAGTCGTGCCATGCGCGGCCGGGGCCGTCTGTCCATGCCCGCCGTTGCCGCGTTCGCCGTCCGCGTCCCTCACGCCCAGTCGGGCATACCCGGCGCGGGCGCCGCCCACGCGAAGCGCCGCGCTTCCATGGCATCGAGCGACGGGTTGCGGTGTTCGATGCCCATGTACCGCGTGAGCGTGTCGAAAACGTGCGTGTTGCGATGCAGGCCGGCAAACGCTTCAGCCCCGGGGCCGAAGGCCGTCAGCAGCGTCCAGTCCGCCGTGTGCGTCGTGCCCGTCCAGCCCACGCCGGTGAAGTTCGACGTCGCGGCGCCCAGCGCGCCCCAGTAGTTGTTGAGCTGGCCGTTGAGATCGCCATGTCCGCGGCCCGACACGCCCAGCGACACCGCCTCAGCCGCTTCGGGCGACAGCTCGCAGCCCGTCGCCTCGCGGACGATCTCGATGACCGCGTCGATGGGAGCCCGCGGCAGGCCTTTGGCCGCTTCGTAGAGCGACGGCAGCAGACTTTCGTATGAACGACGGGCGTGCTGCACATTCTCGAAGTGGGCATTGGTCTCGCGGTACGCGCCGCCCATGCCGTTGAGGCCGGGGTTGGCGTTGCCGTGGTCGCTGGTGACGACCACCAGCGTGTCGTCGCGGTCCTGCACAAAAGCGCGCACCACGCCGATGGCGTCGTCGAACGCCAACTGGTCCCAGAGGATCGCCCCGGTGTCGTTGGCGTGGGCGGCATGGTCGATGCGCGCCCCCTCGATCTGGAGAATGAAGCCGTTGCCGCCCCGCGCCAGGCTGGCCAGGGCGAGCTGCGTCATCTCGGCCAGCGTCGGCGTCTGCTCGTCGAGGGCCGAGTCGTAGCGCGTGTCGATGGTGTAGGGCACGTGTCCGCCCGCGAAAGTGCCGAGGATCTTCACCGGCGCCGAGCCGGGGTCGCCCATGGCCTGACGCAGTTCGCGGCGATCGTTCAGAATCGCATAGCCCCGCTGGCGGAACGCGCCGACCAGATCGCGCTTGTCCGCCCGGACCGCGGGGTTCACATGGCGGCGCCCGCCGCCGAGGGCCACGTCCACGCGGTCGAGGTACTGTTCGACAATCTCGTCTTCCTTGTCACGGTGGTCGATGGCGGCCGCGAAGCCGGCGGGAGTCGCGTGCGTGATGCGGGCTGTCGTGACCAGCCCGGTGCGCCGGCCCGCCTGTTTGGCCAGGGCGTACAGCGGCGTCAGGGCGGTGCCGTCGGGCAGCATGTTCAGCGCGCCGTTGAAGACGCGGCTGCCGCTGCCCCAGGAGCTGGAGGCCGCGGCCGAATCGGTCACCAGCGCGTTGAGCGACGCCATGTCCAGGTGGCCGTGCGCGAGCTGCGGATCCTCGGCAATCTGCCGCCAGTGTGAGGCCGCTTCCCGTGTCGCCAGGGCGGCCGTCGCCGACTTGCCGTCGCGCACCATCTGCTTGAACGGCTCGGTCAGCGCGGGCACACCCATGCTCATGCCGTCGCTGACCATGAAGATGATGTTCTTCGGCGATTCGCCGCCGGCGCGGTGCTCCGGGCGGGTGACGGCCGCGCTGGTCGCGCATCCCGTGATGCCGGCCCCGACGGCCGCGGCCGCGCCGAGTTTGATCGCCTCACGCCGCGAGACGCCGCGATGGGTCGTGTCACGCTTCATGGTCATGGTCTCCTGTTCGGAAACGAATATTCCGCGGAACCAGTGATTGTACGCATCAGCGAATCACTCGCTCAGCATCCCGCCAATCACCGTTCCGACGAGCCGCGACCGTCAGGCAGCGGTCCCCTTGGCCGGTGGGACGGGCGTCCCGCCCGTCGCTCGCTCACGTTCGCCGTTCGTGGCGGACGCCTGTGGCCGGGCCGCCGCTCACAGCAGCTTCTTCGCCGCCGCCAGGGCCGCGTCGTA
>CAZUUQ010000047.1:17740-21508 GCA_964622625.1 uncultured Phycisphaeraceae bacterium
GTGGCCGGGCCGCCGCTCACAGCAGCTTCTTCGCCGCCGCCAGGGCCGCGTCGTAATTCGGCTCCTGCGCGATTTCGGGCACCAGTTCCTGGTAACGGATCGTGCCGTCCTTGTCGATCACCATCACCGACCGCGCCAGCAGCCCCAGCTCCTTGATGTGCAGGCCGTAGGTCGTGCCGAACGTGCGGTCGCGGTGGTCCGACAGCGTCTGCACCTTCTCCACCCCGGCCGCGCCGCACCAGCGCTTCTGCGCGAAGGGCAGGTCGCGGCTTACGGTCAGCACCACCGCCTGGCCGAGCTTGCCCGCCTCCTCGTTGAAACGACGCGTCTGCTTGTCGCAGATGCCCGTGTCCAGCGACGGCACGACCGACAGAATCACCACCTGGCCCCCGAAGTCCGACAGCTTCTTCTCCGACAGATCGTTGGCCACCAGCGTCGCGTCCGGCGCCTTGTCGCCGACCTTGCGCGGCTCGCCCACGAGAGTCATCGGATTGCCTTTGAACGTGATCGCCCCCTTACGCTCGCTCATCACATGTCTCCTTGGTTGAAAAGCGGGACACGATTCTAGGCTGTCAGCGGCCGCGGACAAGCGGCGGGGATTCATCACGCCCGCATCGGAGCAGGCGGATCGTTCGATGCACCGCTCTTCAGAGTTCCGCCAGCGTGACGCGCCGCCCCGTTTCCGAGGCCCGCAGCACCGCGTGCTCCATGGTCATCACCGCCAGACCGTCGCCGCCGTCAGTCGGCACCGGTCGCCCGGCCGCGAGGGTGTCGATAAACGCGTGCACCGACGTGACGAATGAGTCGTCCAGCGTGCGCGGGCCGTCCAGCGGGCCGGGCCAGGTCACATTCGCGGACGTCTCCACGCGCCCCACCAGGTCGCCGACGGTGATGCGCTGCACGTCCACCGTGCCCTTCGTGCCCACCAGGCGCAGGTCGATGAGGCTGAAAGGGAACGGCTGATGTCCGCTGCTGGTGATGACGGCCGCGGCTCCGTTGGCGAACCGGATGCTCGCCGTCGCCAGTTGCCGGGGGATGTAGAGAAGCTCCGTCGCGTCGGGCCAGAAGTCGACGGTCAGCTTCGGATCATCCGCGACCATGCCGTGCATCGACACCGCCTGCCCCAGCAGAAAGCGCGACAGGTCGAGCACGTGATGCCAGCAGAAGCGGTTGACCGTGGCGACCAGGGTCATCGGCTGGCCGAGGCTGCCGTCGTCGAGCATCTGCCGCAGCCGGCGGAAGACGCCGAAGTGGCGGTAGTTGTAATTGACACCCAGCACGCGGCCGGTTTCGGCCGCGGTCCGCATCATGCGCCGTCCCTCTTCCAGGGAGCCGGCCATGATCTTTTCGCAGAACACGTGGCAGCCGGCCCGCAGCGCGGCCATGACCGGCTCGCCGTGGTGCGTCTCCCGCGTGGCCACCGACACGACCCCCGGCCGCACGTCGCGCAGCATCGCGTGCATGTCCGTATACGCTTTGACGCCGTGCGCCTTTGCCGCCGCCTCGGCCCGGGCGGCATCGAGATCGCACACCGCCGCGAGCCGCGTGTGCGGGCTGGTCGCGTAGCCCCGGGCGTGATGCACGCCCGCGCCGCCGCAGCCGATCACCGCCGCCGTCATCGTTGTCGTCATCTCGTCATCCCGCCTTCTCCGCCTGCGCGATCAAGGCTTCAATCTGCCGACGCAGCGCCGCCGTGCATGCCGCCGCGTCAATGCCGCCCATGCCCTCGATGTATTCCAGCGAAATCGGCCCGTCGTACCGCCGTCGCACCAGTTGCCGCACCAGGCCGGCCATGTCCACCTCGCCCGTGCCGGGTTCAACCTGCACATGATCGCGGTCCGGGCCCGAATCGCGCAGATGCACGTGCGCCACGTGCGGCAGCAGTTCGCTCCACCGGTCGCTGCGCACGTTGCCGAAGACGTAGTGGCTGTGGTCCAGCGTCAGCCGCATCCCCGGCACCAGTTCGATCAGCCGCAGCACGGTGACGGGGTCTTCGGTGACCATGTTCGTGTGCGTCTCGAAGGCCGCGATGAGGCCCGCCTGCTCAACTTTTGTCTTGATGTTCGCCATCTGCCGCGCCGCATCCGCCAGCGGTGTGCCAGCCGCCGGCGCCTGAAGCGTCAGCACCTTTAAATCCAGGGCCGTGGCCAAGGCGCAGACCGCTTGCAGACGTGGGCCATGCTGCGGGTCGTGCGGTTCTCTGCCGAGACCGACATTCAGCGCGTTGACCTTCAGGCCCGCCGCATCCAGCGCCGCCCGCACCCGCGCGATGATGGCCGCCGTGTCAGCCGCCAGGTCCGCCGGGTTCACGTGCGCCCAGCCCTGATACACCGCCAGGTCCACGTGACCAAAGCCCAGGGCCGCGACCTGCTTGAGAGCCTCGGCCAGCGGTGAACTGGCGAACGTCAGCGAACTGCACGCGATCGGTTGCATGGCATGGGCTCCCGGGCGGGCATGATATCGGCGGGGGACGCATGGAGCGGAACCCCGGGAACAGCGATCACCGGACCATCGCGCCCGCAATGTCGGATGGACGGCATCGCGCTTGGCGCGGGCTGAGGCCCGATCTACCATGACATGCCGACACATCGCGTGGCAGTCGCGGCCGGATGCACGGCCCGACGTTGAGTCAGGTTTCGACTCAGGAGAGACCGCATGAGCTCGTCCACCCAGACGCCCACGTCCCTGTTGCATGGCCGCACCTACGAGAACATCGTCGACACGGTCTTCAACACCCCGCTGGTGCGCCTGCGCCGCGTCGCGCCCTCCGGCGCCGCGGTGCTGGTCAAGTGCGAGTTCTTCAATCCCATGGCCTCGGTCAAGGACCGCATCGGCAAGGCCATGATCGACTCGGCCGAACGCTCCGGCGCGATCAACAGAGACACGCACATCATCGAACCGACCAGCGGCAACACGGGCATCGCCCTGGCGTTCGTCTGCGCCGCCCGCGGCTATCGGCTGACGCTGACGATGCCCGAGTCGATGAGCGTCGAACGCCGCGCCCTGCTGCGCGGCCTCGGAGCCGACCTGGTGCTCACGCCCGCGGCCGAAGGCATGAAGGGCGCCATCGCCAAGGCGGCCGAACTCGTCGCCACCACCGAAAACGCCTGGATGCCCCAGCAGTTCGAGAACCCCGCCAACCCCGAGATCCACGAGCAGACCACCGGGGCGGAGATCTGGAACGACACCGAGGGCGGCGTGGACATGATCGTCACCGGCGTGGGCACGGGTGGAACGATCACCGGCGTGACGCGCTACATCCGCCGCCACAACCCCGACTTCCAGGCCATTGCCGTCGAACCCGTCGATTCGCCGGTGATCGCCGGCGGCAAGCCCGGGCCGCACAAGATTCAGGGCATCGGGGCCGGCTTCATCCCGCGCAACCTCGACACGTCGCTGCTGGCCGGCGTCGAGGCGGTGAGCAACGATGACGCCTTCGCCTGGGCCAAGCGCGTGGCGAAGGAAGAGGGCATCTTCGGCGGCATCAGCACGGGGGCGAACATCTGCGCCGCCTGCCGCGTCGCCGCCAAACCGCAGAACAAGGGCAAGACCATTGTCACCATCGCGGCCAGCTTCGGCGAACGTTACCTGAGCACGCCCATGTTCCAGGGCCTGATGAGCTGACGACCGCTCACGCCCACGCCAGAGGATGATCGCCGACGCGCGGTCCGACGTGGGCGGTCCGGAGTAAGCCGGAGGTATCCGGGGGTGATCCGGTTTGATCCGCACCTTCGCGTTGCGAAGGTGCGGCTTGGGGTGGCTGTGGGA
>CAZUUQ010000048.1:0-14848 GCA_964622625.1 uncultured Phycisphaeraceae bacterium
GGCCGGGAGGACATATACCATCGACCCGTCGGCCGTCCGCGATCGGTCGTGGCTCGATGCTCGCCTCCCGGATGGCGGCCGCCGCCGTCCCGCCTGCCTCCCGTGATGGGCAATACGCTTCCAACCCTGCCGGGTCTGTCGCCGGTGCTTCGCCGCGTGAAGGTGCGGCCATGCAGCGCGTGGCGCGCGGTGTGGCGCGAGGGCTACAGCCTGCGTCTGCTGCGCGACGATGTGCTGGCCGGATGCGTCGTCGGCATCGTGGCCCTGCCGCTGGCGATGGCGCTGGCGATCGCCTCGGGCGTGCCGCCGCAGCACGGGCTTTACACGGCGATCGTGGCCGGCGGGCTGATCGCGGTACTCGGCGGGTCGCGGGTGCAGGTGTCGGGTCCGACGGCCGCGTTCGTCGTGATCCTCGCGCCGATCAGCGCGAAGTTCGGCATCGCGGGCCTGGCGCTGGCGACGTTCATGGCCGGGCTGATCCTGATGCTGATGGGCGTGCTGCGCCTGGGGCGGCTGATCCAGTTCATCCCGCACCCTGTGACGACGGGCTTCACGGCCGGGATAGCCGTGGTCATCGCGACGCTTCAGGTCAAGGATTTTCTGGGGCTCAGCGTTCACGCCCTGTCGGCCGAGGCGAGTTACTTCGAGCGCGTGGCGGCGCTGGCTGAGGCGATGCCGTCGCTGCGCTGGACGGAGCTGGTGATCGGCGGATGCACGTTGGTGCTGCTGCTGCTGTGGCCGCGGCTGACGCGGAAGATTCCGCCGGCCCTGATCGCGCTGACGCTGGCGGCGCTGGGCGGTCTGCTGATCGCGCGGCTGTGGCCGGACGCGGCGGTGGCGACGATCCAGAGCCGCTTCGGTTCAGCGGAGCACCCGTTCGGCATACCGCAGCAGCCGCCGCTGCCGGTGCTGCCGTGGCGGCTGGCGGGACCGGTGGACGCCGCGGGCGAGGCGAGCGCCTTCGTGCTCAGCTTCGACACGATCCGCCAGCTCCTGCCCTCGGCCATCGCCATCGCGATGCTCGGGGCGATCGAGTCGCTGCTCTCGGCCGTGGTGGCGGACGGCATGAGCGGCCACCGCCACGATCCCGATGCCGAGCTACTGGCCCAGGGCACGGGCAACGTGATCGCGCCGTTCTTCGGCGGGATTGCCGCGACGGGCGCGATCGCCCGCACGGCCGCCAACGTACGCAACGGGGCCCGTTCGCCCGTGGCGGCGGTGACGCACGCCCTGTTCATCCTCGCGGCGATGCTCCTGCTGGCGCCGCTGCTGGGTTACCTGCCGATGGCCGCGCTGGCGGCCCTGCTGCTGGTGGTGGCGTGGAACATGAGCGAGGCGCGGCACTTCGTCTACACCTTCCGCGTCGCCCCGCGCAGCGACGTGATCGTGCTGGTGACGTGCTTCGCGCTGACGGTGATCTTCGACATGACGATCGCCGTGTTCGCCGGCGTGATGCTGGCGGCGCTGCTGTTCATGCAGCGGATGGCCGAGATTTCGCAGGCGCGGCTGATCGGCGAGAGCCATCCGCTGGTGGGCGACGACTGGCCCGAGGGGCTGGTGGTGTACGAGGTGGCGGGCCCGCTGTTCTTCGGGGCGGCCCAGCGGGCGATGAGCCAGCTTCAGCGCGTCGATCGCGGCGTCCGCGTGGTGCTGATGGACCTGTCGGCCGTGCCGGTGATCGACGCGACGGGGCTGGCGAGCCTGGCGTCGACGGTGGACAAGCTGTACCGCGGCCAGGTGTTCGTGATTCTCGGCGGGGTGCAGGCCCAGCCGGCCGCGGTGCTGGAGCGGGCCCGCTGGTCGCATCATGAGGGGCGCATCGGCATCTTCCATTCGCTGACGCACGCGGTGGACACCGCCCGGTCGCTGGCGCACCTGATCGAGTCCGAGCCGCAGCGGGCGTCGCTGGACCTGTACCCCGAAGAGGCGGCACATTGACGTCCCGGCCGCGATCGCTAAAAGCAGACGTCCATGGATATCCATACCTCCCGCGTGAACGCCCATTGGAGTATCGCCTCATGCCCGCCCAGAATCCCGGCCGCGAAAACCACAACGACATCCGCATCGGCACGCTCGTCAAGGGCAAGTTCGATCTCGACAGCTACCTGGCGCAGATCATTCCCCACGGCTTCGAGTCGTTCCAGATCACCTTCTGGCAGCACATCGGCGACGTGAACCTCGGCAAGCTGGCCGACACCGTGAAGAAGGCCATCGATGCCACACCCAGCCCCAACGGCGAGAAGCCGGTCATCAGCTCCCTGGGCATCTTCGGCAATCCGCTGGAGGACAAGCAGACGGCCAAAGACTGGGGCAGGCTGCTCGATGTGTGCCCGAAGTTCGGCAAGACTTGCAACGTGGTGGCGGGTTTCGCCGGCTGCTTCGAGGGCAGGCCCGTGCCTGACGCGATGAAGCAGTTCAAGAAGGTCTTCACGCCGCTGGCCAGGAAGGCGGAGGACGCGGGCCTGAAGATCGCCTTCGAGAACTGCGACATGGGCGGGCGCTGGGACGCGGCCCGGTTCAACATCGCCCACGCCCCGGCCGCGTGGGAGATGATGTTCCACGAGGTGCCCTCCGATGCCATGGGGCTGGAGTGGGAGCCCTGCCACCAGATGAACAGCCTGATCGATCCCATGCCCCAGCTTCGCCAGTGGGCGAAAAAGATCTTCCACATCCACGGCAAGGACGCGACGGTCGACTGGAACGCGGTGCGGACGCGCGGCATCCGCGGCGGCGCGCCCTACGTCTGGCACCGCCATCCCGGCTTCGGCGACAGCAACTGGACCGACATCATCAGCGTGCTCCGCATGCACGGCTACCGCGGGACGATCGACATCGAGGGCTGGCACGATCCGGTCTACAAGGGCGACCTGGAGATGACCGGCCAGGTGCACGCGATGCGGTATCTCAAGCAGTGCCGCGGCGGAACCTTCGTACCGAATCCGCAGTGAGGCGTCGGCGGGCGATGTCGGCCGACATGCAACAACAAAGCCCAGGCACGGCCGTGCCTGGGCTTGCGTGTGCGTGCGGCGAGCATGTGCGGCTCGTGTCCGCGGCGGCGATTTACGCCAGGCCGTCGGTCTTGGCCATGTGCACCATCAGGTCGTTGACGCGGTTGGAGTAACCCCATTCGTTGTCGTACCAGCTCACGAGCTTGAAGAAGTTGCTGTTGAGCTCGATGCCGGCGTCGGCGTCGAAGATCGACGACAGCGGACAGGTGATGAAGTCGCTGGAGACCACGGGCTCATCGGTGTAGCCGAGGATGTCCTTGAGCTCGCCTTCGCTGGCGGCCTTCATGGCCTTGCAGATTTCGTCGTAGCTGGTGGCCTTCTGGGTACGGACGGTCAGGTCGACGACCGACACGTCGGCGGTGGGGATGCGGAAGGCCATGCCGGTGAGCTTGCCCTTGAGTTCGGGCATGGCGAGCGCGACAGCCTTGGCGGCCCCGGTCGAGGCGGGGATGACGTTGAAGCCGGCCGCCCGCCCGCCGCGCAGATCCTTGCGGCTTGGGCCGTCCTGCGTCGGCTGCGTGGCGGTCACCGCGTGCACCGTGGTCATCAGGCCCTCGACGATGCCGAACTTCTCGTGCACCACCTTCGCCAGGGGGGCGAGGCAGTTGGTCGTGCAGGAGGCGTTGGAGACGACCGTGTCGCTCTTCTTGAAGGCCTTGTGGTTGACGCCCATGACGAGTGTGGGCACCTGGTCGGGCGTCTTCGTGGGAGCGGAGATGATGACGCGCCTGGCGCCGGCCTTGAGGTGCTTGGCCGCGCTTTCGTGGTCGGTGAACAGGCCGGTGGACTCGACGACGTAATCGGCCCCGACCTTGCCCCACGGCAGGCTGGCCGGGTCGCGCTCGGCGCTGACGGGGATGCGCCGGCCGTTGACGACGATGGCGTCGGCCTCGGCCTTCACTTCGCCGTCGAAGCGGCCATGGATCGTGTCATACTTGAGCAGGTACGCCAGGCTCTCGGGCGGGAACAGGTCGTTGACGCCCACGAACTGGATGTTCGGATTCTTCTGTGCGGCGCGGAAGACCAGACGCCCGATGCGGCCGAAACCATTGATGCCAACCTTCAGAGCCATCGCTCCAACTCCGTGAATAGGGATGCGGTTTTTGGGTCTGGAAACGGGCCGACCGACGCGCGGGGGCGGAAAGGCGGCGTGCGGCCTCAACGGATCGACTACGGTAGGAGATCGCAGGCGGGTGTCAAATGGCGGCGGGGGCAACGGGTTTCCGGGTGCGGGGTTTGTGGTGCGCGACAGAGACACGGCGCCTCGCGGTTGAGGCGGCGGGGTGGTTGTGCGACGATCCATGGGCATGGCGATGTTGCCTTTCAAACCGGATCGCGGGCCGCGGCAGGCGCGCGGCAGCACGGCGGGCGAGGCGGCGCTGACGGTCAGCGAGCTGGCCGCCCGCATCAAAAGCGTGATCGCCAATGGCTTCGCCCAGCGCGTCCGCGTGGTCGGGCAGATCAGCAATTTCAGCGACCGCACGCACTGGTTCTTCTCGCTCAAGGACGAAGGGGCCACGCTGCGGTGCGTCTGTTTCGCCTCGGCCGCCCAGCGGGTGAAGTTCAGGGTCGCCTACGGCATGGAGGTGATCGCCACCGGGCGGCTGGACTACTTTGAGACCGGCGGGCAGCTTCAGCTTTACGTCGATCGGCTCGAACCGGTGGGCATCGGCGAACTGGAGCTGCGGTTCCGCCAGCTCTGCGAGGCGCTGCGGGCCGAGGGTTACTTCGATGAGTCGCGCAAGAAGCCCCTGCCGCTGCTGCCGCGGGCGGTGGCGGTCGTCACGTCGCGCGGGGGTGCGGCGCTGCAGGATGTGCTGAACACAGCCCACCGGCGGTGGGGGGGCTGTCGATTGATGCTGGTTGACGTGCGCGTCCAGGGTCCGACGGCCGCGCCGCGGATCGCCGCCGCCATCGCCGCCCTGTCGCGACATGGTGCGGCCCTGGGGATCGACGCGATCATCCTGACCCGCGGCGGTGGATCGATCGAGGACTTGTGGGCGTTCAACGAGCGTGTCGTGGCCGACGCGATTCATCACTGCCCGCTGCCGATCGTCGCGGCCATCGGGCATGAGACGGACACGACGATCGCCGAGCTGGTGGCCGACATGCGCTGCTCGACGCCGACGCAGGCGGCCATGCGCGTGGTGCCGGATGCCGCGGCCCTGGGCGGACAGCTCGATCAGCTTGGCCGGCGGCTGACAATGCTGATGGCCCGGACCATGCACAGCGCGCGGCAGCGGCTGGACGCGGCGGCGGGTCGGCCGATGTTCCGCCGGCCGCAGCAGATGGCCGAACCGCACCGCCGGCGGTTGACTGATTTCGCCCGCCGCCTGGCGTTGAGCCTGCCGCAGCGACTGACGTCCGCGCGGCAGAAACTGGACGCCCTGGCCCGTCAGCTTGAGGCCGTCGGGCCGATGAACGTGCTGCGGCGCGGCTATTCGTACACGCTGGGGCCGGACGGGCAGGTGCTGCGCAGCGCCGCGGCCGTGGAAGCGGGCCAGCGGATCACCACGGTGCTGGTCGACGGGCAACTGGCCAGTCGCGTTGAGGCCGGTCCGGATGGAGCAGCCCCGCCGACCGTGGCGCCGCCGCGCCGCCGGGTCAGAAAGCCGGCCGACGCGGGGCAGGCGGACCTCTTCGGCTGAAGCGCGGCAACAGGCGGGATACACTGGGGCGTATACGCTGCCGGCGTCAGCGAATCGAGGCGGGATCGCATGGCCAGATCGACGGACAAGAAGCCGACCTACGAACAGGCGATGACGCAGCTCGAGCAGCTCATCGACGACATCGAGTCGGGCGAGGCGGGGCTGGAGCAGACGCTGGCGTCATACGAAAAGGGCGTGAAGCTCATCGGCCATTGCCGGGCGGTCCTCGATCGCGTGGAGAGGCGTCTGGCGGAGTTGCAGGTTGACGAGAACGGGAACCTGTCGCGCGTCGATTCCGCGGACGAGCCGGTGCTGGAAGCAGAGGCCGACGGCGACGACGAGGGGCAATGAAACCCGCCTCGCCGCGGGTCGGCCGCTCACTCACGCATCATCCGTACCGTTGTCCGGCACATCAGCGGCATCATCTTCGGGGGCGACGATGCCGGCCACGCCCTTGGTCTCCAGCACCTTGCCGCGGATTTCCGCGAACAGGTCGGCGTTCTCCTTGAGGAACTGCTTGGCGTTTTCGCGGCCCTGGCCCAGGCGCATTTCGCCGTAGCTGAACCACGCGCCGCTCTTGTCCACCACCTTCATCTCCACGGCCAGATCCAGCAGATCGCCCTCGGCACTGATGCCGTGGTCGAACATGATGTCGAACTCGGCCATGCGGAACGGCGGAGCGATCTTGTTCTTGACGACCTTCGCCCGCACGCGATTGCCCACCGCCTGCTCGCCTTCCTTGATCGATGCCGTGCGGCGGATGTCGACGCGCACCGTTGAGTAGAACTTGAGCGCCCGGCCGCCGGGCGTCGTCTCCGGGTTGCCGAACATCACGCCGATCTTCTCGCGAATCTGGTTGATGAAGATGACGGTGGTGCGGCTGCGGCTGATGGCGCCGGTGAGCTTGCGCATGGCCTGGCTCATGAGCCGCGCCTGGAGGCCCACCTGCGTGTCGCCCATTTCGCCTTCGATCTCGGCCCGCGGGATCAAGGCCGCCACCGAGTCGACCACCACCACGTCCACGGCACTGGATCGCACCAGCAGTTCGCAGATTTCCAAGGCCTGTTCGCCGGTGTCGGGCTGGCTGACCAGCAGCTCTTCGAGGTTGACCCCCAGCCGCCGCGACCAGGACGGGTCGAGCGCGTGCTCGGCATCGATGAAGGCCGCCACGCCGCCGGCCTTCTGGGCATTGGCGATCACGTGCAGGGCCAAGGTCGTCTTGCCCGAGCTTTCCGGGCCGAAGATTTCGATAATGCGTCCGCGCGGCATGCCGCGGCCGCCGAGGGCCAGGTCCAGGCTGATTGACCCGGTGCTGATACCCGGCGGCACGTGGGAGGGGTCATCCTCCAGGCGCATGATCGAGCCTTTGCCGAAGTTGCGTTCGATCTGCGACACCGCGCGTTCGAGGGCGGCGGCCCGGGCCGCGTCGTCGCCGCTGGGGGCCGAGGGGGGCGTCTTGCCGGGCGTACCCGTCCGTGATGATCTGGCCATGGAGGCCTCCGTGCGAGAGGGGTGATGAATGGGCCCGTCGGCCCCGTTTGCTTTGGCGTGTGTCGCGTGACCAGCCGCCTTCGCGGCCACGCTGCGTCGCGATGCCGTTGCGTCAGCCACCATACCGATGCTCCTTGAACCCGTCAACGTTTGGGTTCTGATAGGATATCGTGGGTGGACGTGGTGTCAAGTGGATGTTAGGTGGTTCTTCGCGGGCGCCCCGTCATCAGCCATCGGCTCATGACCGAAACGGGACGGGGCGCAAACGGGCGCGAACGGGCGCAGCCGGCCGCGATTCCCCGCGAACACATGTACTTACGGCGAACATAGTGTGACGGGAAAAATCGGCGCAGGACCATGAACGCGGGATCTTACGTCGTTCCACACTTATGTCGTCTGGCTGGCCCTGGGCCGTCGACGCGTCATGAACGCCAGCAGGCCGCAGATCAGCACCGCTGCGAGGCCCGGCTCCGGAATGATGTTGTCGCCGACATCGATGAAGACCTGAAAGCCGTAGTCGTTGATGGACGATGCCGGGTACCAGCCATCCGGGGGCGGCGGCTGGTAGACGCATGGATCCGGGCCCCACAAACAGATCCACACCAGATCCTCCAGCCACATCCAGGTGTCGCCGTCGGCATAGACATCCGGTGCGTCGTTGAGCCCGCCGAACCATGCGATGTCGCCGCCCGGTTCGGAGCCGCGGTCGCCGCGCACCGACAGAGCCAGCATCTGCCCTTCTTCCACCAGCAGCGCGTCAAGGCTCAGGTCCACATAGACCCATCCCGGCCCGGTCCCGCCCGGGCTCGAACTGGGCACTTCCGACAATGTCAGCCGGCCCGCGGCCAGAACCGGCTCGCGCGCATCTGTGGGTTTGCCGTCCACTGTCGGGAGAATCTCAACGACCAGCTCGCCGTCGGGATCCAGTTGCGAAATGAGCAGCGAAACGCCCTGCAGCTTGCCAGCCACTCCCACCGTGAACGTCTGGGCCCTGGGAAACTCGAACAACTGATTGCCGTCGTAACCCTCGACCGGATCCCGCTCCGGGATGAAGGCCTGGTCGCGGATCACGGCCGCATCGGCGCGCGCAGCCGCCAGAATGGCCACGCTCGCCGTCAGCCACCATGCGGCACGCCACGGACTTTTCATGTTGTACCCCCTCGGCTGATGCCGATCTGCCCAGCCGCTGAGGCGCGGCTGTTTTGTGACAGGATGGTGATGTCATTTTATCCCGGGAAACACTGTCATTCAACCGATATTGCGTGTGCAATATTGGCGGAAACTTCAACCAATAATGGCGCCCGCAGGGACGAGCAGTAAAGGGACTTCAACGCGGCCCTCGACAGCGCCTCTTGCTTCAGACCGCAAAGGAAGAGTCGTATGCGACACCGTTTCACCTCGGTGCGCATGCACGCCAAAAGCCCCGAGTTGGCGGGGCCTTCGGGACTCATGTAAATATTTGTTATGGATTGATTTAACTGCAAGCGGAGAGGGTGGGATTCGAACCCACGGTGATCCGGAGACCACACCGGTTTTCGAGACCGGCCCTTTCAGCCGCTCAGGCACCTCTCCCAAGGCGGCTGATCGTCGCAGTCCCGGCCTGGGGTGTCAAGGCGAGGCGGCCCACGCTTTTCGCGGCCGGGCCTTTACGTTATGGTCATCAAGGCCGATCCGCCTCGCCCACCCCCGCCTGCGTTCCGGAGTGCCGACGATGACCACCGCCACCGACCTGAAGCCCGGGGCCCGGGTCATCGTGATCCAGCAGATCCCCCAGCGCGATGACGTGTGGACCAATCGCGTCGAGGGCGAAATCCTCCGCGTGGAGCAGAAGAAGACCGGCTCGTGGTTCGCCCACAGCCGCGACGACAAGCTCTGGCTGGACCGGCTGGTGCTGCGTAAGGACGACGGCGAGGTCGTGGTGGTGAATCTTGACGGCTATTCCCACGTCGAGCCGGCCCCCGCAGCCGCTGGCGGCGAGTCCGAAGGGAAAGCCGAGGCGTCATGACAAACCGTACAAGCCCGCCGCTGGGTGTGACCGGGGTGATGCTGCCGGAACTGGACTTCGGCCAGCAGGTGCAGTTGTGCCACCGCCTGGGCCTGACGCACTACACGCTGCGGCCGCGGGTGGTGCCCCCCGCTCGGCGCGATGAGCCTTACAGCTTCTGGGGCAACCACCGCTTCGATCTGACGCCGAAGACCCTGATCGAGCAGGCGGCGGGCATCAGCCAGCAGTTGTCGGTCCTCGGCGTGATGCCCTTCGGCACGGTGCCGGCCGCGGTGAGCGATCTCGACGACGCGACGCTCGACCTGCACCTGCGCGGCGCGGCGATGTGCGGTGCCGGCCGCGTGCGCATCAATCCCCGGCCGTACCCGCACCAGGATCCGACCTTCGACTATTCAGCCCGGCTGCAGCAGGCGATTGACGACTACGGCCGCATCGCGGCCGCGGCGGCGCGGCACGGCGTGAAGGTCGTGATCGAGACGCACGCGGGTACGCTCGTGTCCGGGTGCGCCCTGGTGTGGAACATCGTGCGGCACTTCGATCCCCAGCAGGTCGGCGTGATCCTCGACCTGATCAACTTCGCCCGCGAAGGCGACAATGTGCCGGCCCTGGCGGTGGCGATGCTGGCCCGCCACATCGACCACATCCACATTGGCGGGTCGATGCGCGTCGACGCCGGCCGCGACGAGCGCGGTTTCGTCCGCTGGCGGCACGTGTTCTGTCCCCTGCGGCAGACGCAGACCGATCTCGGGGCGTGGTGGGCGGCCCTGCGCGCGGCCGGCCTGGACCACGTGCCGTGGATCATCGAAGACTACACGCCCGACCGCGACAGCCACACACGGCTCATGGACGCGACGGCAGCACTGCGCAGCCTTTTCAGTGAAGCCCCAACGGGTGGCCCCGGAGACAAAGATGCCTGATCCCGCGCCCGCCCATCCCGCGTCGCAGATCGTAACGGAGCCGACCGATCTTGAACTGACGCCGCGGCAGGTGATGAGCCTGCGCCGCGACGACCCCTCGGCCGTGCTGCTCGACTGCCGGCTGGCGGAGGAGCACGCCATCGCGCGGCTCGACGGCGCGGTGCTCGTCCCCATGCACGAGATGCCCGACCACATGGAATCGCTGAGGCAGTATGCTGGTCGGCGGATCGTGGTCTACTGCCACCGCGGCGTGCGTTCGCTGCGGGTGGCGGCCTGGCTGCGCGAACAGGGCTTTGCCGGCGCCTGCTCCATGGCCGGGGGCATCGACCGCTGGTCGACCGAGGTCGACGCCTCGGTGCCGCGGTATTGAATGCGCTTGGGATGAATCGTGAGTTCGACAGCGGGTCCGGATCGGGCCAGGGAGTGACGTGATGCGTCTGGGTTGTTGCGGCGGGCTGGAGCAGGCGGAGGTGGTGCGGCAGGCGGGCTTCGATTTCCTGGAGGTCAATGTCCAGCAGGTGCTTCGCGGCCAGGAGGACGACGCGACCTGGGCGAAGGGCGCGCCTGACCTGGCGAAGCTGGCCCTGCCGATCGAGGCCGCCAACTGCCTGGTGCCCGGGTCGCTGCCGATCCTCGGTCCAGCCCGTGATTTCGAGGCCCTGACGAGTTACATGCGGCGCGTCGCGAAGCGGGCCGCACAGCTCGGCATGGCGGTGCTGGTGTTCGGCTCAGGCGGGGCCCGGCGAAAGCCCGAGGGCTTCAGCGCGGCCCAGGCGGCCGACCAACTGGCCCAGTTCACCCGCATGGCCGGCGAGCAGTGCGCCGACCACGGCGTGACGCTCGTCATCGAGCATCTGCACCGCGGCGAGACCAATACGGTCAACCGCCTGTCGCAGGCGCGCTCGCTGTGCGACGAGGTGAACCATCCCGGCGTGGCCGTGCTGGTGGACAGCTTCCACTACCGCCTGGAGAAGGAGAACGACGAGAATCTGCTGGACCTGGGCAACCGCATCGCCCACGTACACGTGGCGGAAGTGGTCGATCGCCTGCAGCCCGGCGGACATGGTGATGACGCGGAGAAGGCCTTCGACTTCGTGCACTTCTTCAGCCTGCTGCACAAGCTTGGCTACGACCAGCGGGTGAGCATCGAGTGCAAGTGGCAGCCGCCGCTGGCTGAGGCGGGTGCGGCCACGGCGAAAATGCTGCGGCAGGCGTGGGAGGAAGCGGGCAGCGACGTCGAAAAGTAACGTCCAGCCGCCGCATGGCCGATGCAGCTTGCGATGCGGCTCTTGTTGAAGCCGACGGCGCGCCCTGAGGCACCGCACCCCCGCCGCGGTTTTCAACCGGACGGAATGCAACCGGAAAGGATTTGTCTGATGGCCACCGACTGGTCGGCCCTGCATGGGGATTTCTTCGACGACGAGCGCGTGCTGGTTACCGGCGGGGCGGGCTTCATCGGCTCGCACGTCGTTGAGACGCTGCTGAAACTCGGCGCCACGGTGCTGGTGCTCGACGATCTGGCCGGCGGACTGCGGGAGAATCTCGAACCCTTCGGACGCGAAGCCGGCAGCCGCTTCCGCTTCGTCAACGGCTCGATCCTCGACGACAAACTTCTGGCCGAGATCTGTGAAGGCTGCCGCTTCGTGTTCCACCTGGCGGCCCTGGGCTCCGTGCCGCGCAGCGTCGAGCAGCCGCGGCTGTACATGCAGGTGAACGTGCAGGGCACGCTCAACGTGCTCGAGGCGGCCCGCGCCGCCGGCGTGGAGCGCGTCATGTTCTCGGCCAGCAGCAGCGCCTACGGCGACACGCCCACGCTGCCGAAGGTCGAAACCATGCCGGTGCAGGCCCGCAGCCCCTACGCCGCCACCAAGGCCGCGTGCGAGGCGATGATGACCGCCTGGGCGTGCAGCTACGGCGTGGACAGCGCGAACCTGCGCTACTTCAACATTTTCGGGCCGCGTCAGAACGCCAACAGCGCTTACGCGGCCGTGATCGCCGCCTTCGCCAGTTCGCTGCTGGCCGGCCAGCGGCCGGTGATCTTCGGCGACGGTGAGCAATCGCGCGACTTCACCTACGTGGACAATGCCGTGCATGCCAATCTTCTTGCCGCCCGGTGCCCCAAACCGCTGGAAGGGGCGGTGCTGAACGTGGCGTGCGGACAGCGGGTGACGGTCAACGAGCTGGCTACAATGATGGGACGGCTTCTGGGTCGGCCGGACCTCCAGCCGGTCTACAAGGAAGAGCGGGCGGGCGACGTGAAGCATTCGCTGGCCGATCTGTCGCACGTCCATCGGCTGCTGGGCTACGAGCCGATCGTGGACTTCGCCGCCGGGATGGAGCCGACCGTCGCGTGGTACCGCCAGGCGGCCGGGGCGGCCGTCGCGGGACGGACTGCGGGCTGACGCCGGCCGCACGGCTGTGGGAATGACCGCACGGCAGGATCGGCCGGGGCTTGGGGACGTTTGGCATGTCGCAGGCGCCGGTGCAGGAAATCACGACGCACGGCTTCGAGCCGCCGATGAACACACAGTTCAGCGTGTTCCTCGACAACCGGGTGGGCAAGCTCAGTGAGCTGGTGCGGGTGTTCGAGGGTCAGGCCCTGACACTGGCGGCGATCAGCGTGGTGGAGTCGGTCGGCCATGCCGTGGTGCGCGTGCTCACGTCGCGGGCGGAACTGGCGCGGCGGCTGCTGACCCGCGCGAACCTGCCGTTCGCCGAGTGCGATGTGCTGGTCGTGGAGCTCGACGCCCGCGCGGGCCGCACGCTGGCGACACTGTGCGAGACGCTGCTGGGCGCGGAGATCGGCATCCATTATGCCTACCCGCTGATGATCAGTCCGCATCGCCTGCCCGTGCTGGCGCTGGCGACCGACGACCGCACCCTGGCCGGCCAGTTGCTGCGCCGCAAACTCTTCGATCTGCTGGGCGAAAACGACCTGGGCGACAACGCCACCGGCAACTCCGCCCGCGATCCGGTGAACTGAAGCCGCCCGCCCTCAGCACTGTTCGATGTCGTTGGGACCGCGCAGGCGGTAGCGCCGGCCGCGCCAGACCATGGTGCGCCCGACGCCCGCGCGCAGCATCAGCAGAAAGTGCAGCGTCATCCACAGCGGCGTCAGCCAGCGGTCGATCCGCAGCGTCACCCGCAGCGATCGAGCCATGTCTTCGCCGAAGGTCGCGGCAATCGCCCGACGGCGGAAGCTCGCCCGCGCCTGATCGCCCGCGAACACGACCGCCCACGTCACCAGCACCGGCGCGGCCAGCGCGTGACAGCCGGTGATGACAGCGGCAAGCAACCATGCCACGCTTGTGATCAGCCCGGCAACATAAAGCCCCGCGATGACCAGGGCCGCTTTGTACAGCCACGGCACATAGACGCGCGTCAGCAGGTACTGGCGATGCGCGAAGTTGACCAGCTCCGCCAGGTTGAGACTCACAGGTGTGGCCACGAGGCAGGCGGGGGCGAAGGCGACCTTGAGGTTCTGATGCCGGCACAGGCGCGAGAGGGGATAGTCGTCGGTCAGGGCGCCGGTCCAGCATTGCACAAGGCCGCCCTGCCGAGCCACGTCGACGCGGACGGCCATGGACCCGCCCCAGGCGAAGTTGATCCGCGGCCGGCCGAGCAGGCACGCCGCCGAGCTGTTCATCACACTCGCCAGGTGCGACCAGATACGCACGCGCCCGCGCGCGTCGGGTGCGGGCGTGAGCCAGCGGTAACCGGTCGATACGCCGTACTTCTCCCGCCGGCACAGCGGACCGACCAGCTCCGCCAGCCAGTCGGGACCGGGCACGGCATCGGAGTCGGCGAAGACCCACACGTCCTCATCGCGGCTCTCGGATTCGATCGCGCGCAGGGCCGCGAGCTGGTTGTACACTTTCTGGCCCTGATGCGGCGGGGCGATGCCCGCGATGATGAGCTGGGTCAATCGATCCGGATGGCGGTCCAGCTCGCGCCGCAACACCGCGAAGGCCGGATCGTCTTCCGACTCGACCACCAGCAGCAGGCGGTAGTCGCCGTAGCGCTGGTTGCACAGGCTCTCGATCGCGCCGGGCAGATCCTTTTCCAGGCCTTTGAACGGCACGATGACAAACGCCCGCGGCTCATGGCCTTCATAACGCCCGCGCCGCCGCCCAATCTTCCCCGCGAACCACGCAACCTGCCACGCCGCCAGCAACGACTGCACCGCCCACATGCCCCACAGCAGCAGCAGCGACAGGAAGATGAGCAGTTCGACAGGCATGCAGACGTCTCGCGCAGAAGAGGCAACGGATCGCTGCGGCGCCAGGGGGCGTCCGTGGACCGTCAGCGGCGCAGCAGCGACACGCCCGTCATCGCGGCCGGCTGCTTCAGGCCCATCATGTCGATCATCGTGGGCATGACGTCCGCCAGTCGGCCGTCGGCGCGAAGTTTATCGCTGGCATCGATGGTCGATCCCGATGCGAGCTGCTTCACCCGCGGGCGGGGGTCCACGAGAATGCACTCGACGTCGTAGAGCGTATGGGCTGTGTGGGCCGCGTTCGTTTCAGGATCGAACATCTGCTCGGCATTGCCGTGGTCGGCCGTGACGATCAGCGCCCCGCCGCGCTTCAGCGTCGCCTCCACAAGACGCCCCACGCAGCCGTCGACCGTCTCCACCGCCGCGATCGCCGCGCCCAGCTTGCCGGTGTGTCCGACCATGTCGCCGTTGGCGAAGTTGACGATGATCACGTCCTCGCAGTCGTCGGCCGCGAGCCGGGCCAGCACCAGGTCGCAGATCTCGTGGGCCGACATCTGCGGCTT
>CAZUUQ010000048.1:14948-16896 GCA_964622625.1 uncultured Phycisphaeraceae bacterium
CGCTCGAAGCCGCGCGTGCCGCTGTCGGGCGAGGCCGGCACCTGCGACCACTGCGCGTCGTCGTACACGAACGCCTTGACGATCTCGCGAGGGCGGTCGCCGCGGTAGTTGTAGAAAATCACCGTGTCCCCGTCGGCGATGCGCGACGCGCAGGCGGCCTGCGGCGAATCGGCCACGATGGTCGGCACAATGAACTCGTCGCCCTGCTGCGAGTCGTTGGTCGGCTTGTCGTAATAACGCTGCATGGCCGCGAGGGCGTCGGGCGCGGTCGCGATGCCGTGCTTCTCGGCCTCGATGCCGGTCAGGCACGCATACGCCCGCTGCACGCGCTCCCAGCGGTTGTCGCGGTCCATCGCGTAGTACCGGCCGCAGACCGACGCAACGCGGCCCACGCCGATCTCGACGCACTTGTCGATGACCTGCTGGACGAACGCCTTGCCTGTGTAAGGCCCGGTGTCGCGCCCGTCGGTCAGCAGGTGCAGGGCGACCTTGTCGGCCGGGATGTTCTCACGCCTGCACAGTTCGAGGCAGGCGTAGAGGTGCGTCATCAGGCCATGCACGCCGGCGTCGGAGGCG
Organism: uncultured Phycisphaeraceae bacterium; assembly: GCA_964622625.1. GTDB lineage: Bacteria > Planctomycetota > Phycisphaerae > Phycisphaerales > Phycisphaeraceae > CAZCWM01. Next base: position 15,525 of record CAZUUQ010000048.1, read on the forward strand.
ATGCCCAGCAGATGCACCGTCCGGCCGGCGTCGTGGGCGGCACGCACCGCGGCGACGAGGACTTCGTTGTCGAAGAATTCGCCAGTGCGGATCGCCTTGGTGATGCGCACCGACTCCTGATCCACCACCCGGCCGGCGCCGATGTTCTGGTGGCCCACCTCGCTGTTGCCCATCGTCCCTTCAGGCAGGCCGACGTCTTCGCTGCTGGTGTGGATCAGCGTCCAGGGATACTCGCGCAGCAATTGATCACACACGGGTGTGGCCGCGAGCTTCACGGCATTGAAGGCATCATGTTCGGGATGCGGGTTGCGGCCCCAGCCGTCGCGGATGATGAGCACGGCAGGGCGCGGGGCGGGGGCGTCAGACACGGTCGGCTCCGGGGACTTGAAATTGCGGTTTTCGGTTGGTTTGCGGCGGGCACGAACGGGGATTGTAAGCGATCAGTCTGGCGGCGACGCCTTGCATGGGATCAGGCGGGCTTGCCCCCGCCGATCTTCGACTCCGTGCCCGCCAGCAGGCGGGCGATGTTGCCGCAGTGGCGGACAATCACCAGCAGCGCCAGGGCGGCCGCCACCAGCAGCAGCGGCAGCAGTTCGTGCAGCGACCGCCCCCGGCCCAGGCCCCAGATCAGGTACAGGTACACCGGCAAACCCACGGCCGCGATGATGCTCGCCAGACTCACGTAGCGCGTCGCGGCCGCGACCACCAGCCACGTCGCCAGGGCCGCCAGTCCGGGCAGCGTCATCAGCGGCCAGAGGCCCAGCAGCACGCCGAAGCTTGTGGCCACGCCCTTGCCGCCGCGGAACTTCAGCCACACCGGGAACACGTGCCCCAGCACCGCTGCCGCCCCCACCGCCAGCCACCACCACGCTTCACCCGCGGCGATGTCCACGCGCCCCAGCAGTCCCATGCCCCAGCCCGCCAGCAGCACCGGGGCCGCACCCTTGAGCACGTCGAGCACAAAGCACGCGACGCCCCACCGCCGGCCCAGCAGCCGCCCGACGTTGGTCGCCCCGACGTTGCCGCTGCCGGCCTTGCGGATGTCCACGCCCCGCAGCCGGCCGATCAGCAGCCCGAACGGGATCGACCCGGCCAGATACCCCAGCACGACCCAGGCGATCCACGCGACCCAGGCGACCGAGGGCAGGCCCTGTGATGTGTCCGTCAGTCCGTCCATGGCCGGCATCGTATCGTCCGGCGTCGCGGTGGCGAAATGGTGACCGCGGGTAAGCAATGGCAATCAGCCTTTAGGCCAACTGCCTGCCCTCACCTCGTTGGCAAACTCTTCGCAAGTCTCTCCAAGTCGTCCGCAACGATACCCATGCCTATGGCATTTGTCGGATGCCCGTAGGTGTCATGCGTGAGGCCGGCC
>CAZUUQ010000048.1:16996-21333 GCA_964622625.1 uncultured Phycisphaeraceae bacterium
GCTGGCCGATGAACTGGCCGAGGATGGCATCGAGCTGATCGCTCCACATCGCAGCAACCGCAAGCCCGAAAACGAGACACAGGATGGCCGACCGCTGCGAAGATACAAACGACGCTGGAAGGTGGAACGTACCATCGCGTGGCCGCAGAACTACCGGCGGCTGCGCATCCGCTGGGAGAAGTCGACCAGGTTGTTCCAGGGCTTCCTGCACTTCGGCTGCACCTTACTGCTGCTCGATCAGGTTTTGGGATAGGCTCTGGTCACTGGCTCATCAGGTCGCCACCGGTGACGAGGATGTGTTCGCCGGTGACGTGGTCGGACAGGTAACTGGCCAGGAATAGGGCGACGCGGCCGATGTCTTCGGGGTAGCCGACCTTGCGCAGGGCGGCGGCCTTGGCCCAGGCTTCGGGGGTGTGGCCTTCCTCCCATGTGGTCTTGATGAAGCGTTCGGTCGTCGGCGTCATGATCGCGCCGGGGCAGATGGCATTGCAGTACACCTTGTGCCGTCCCAATTCCTTGGCGATGTTCCGCGTGATGGCGATGATCGCCGACTTGGTCGCGCAGTACGCGATCGCCCCTTCCGGCAGCGGCGCGAGCCCCGAATCCGACGACAGGTTGATGATCTTCCCGCCCCCTTGCTTCACCATCACCTTCGCCACCGCCTGCGACATCATGAACGTCCCCCGCGTATTGACCGCGAAATGCCGATCCCACATCTCCAGGCTGGTTTCGAGGAACGGCACCCAGTCCTGCACGGCCGCGTTGTTGACCAGGACGTCGATGCGCCCGAATTGTTTCACCACGGCGTCGACGAACGGGCCGACGGCCCGCGGGTCCGATACGTCCAGCTTGCGGAACGTCACGTCGCGGCCGGTCTTCATCCGCAGCTCGTCGGCGGCCTCGGCGCCCTTGCCTTCCTGAATGTCGGCGATGACGACGGTCGCGCCCTCGCGGGCGAAGACCTCGGCGATGCCCTTGCCGATGCCCTGGGCGGCGCCGGTCACGACGGCAATCTTGCCTTCAAGCAGCATGGTGCGTCTCCCTGCCGGGAACAGCCCGGAACCGATCGCAAGCGGGCCGCGGCGGCCGCACGGACAATGTGCATGTTATCTCCCGCCACGATGGCGTGTGTGCTGCATGCGGGGGCGGCCGCGTTCACTGTGGCTGCTGATGCGGGCCGGGCGGTGACTGCTCGGTGGGCGTGACGCCGTGCACCGCGTCCTGCATGGGAACGCGTTCGAGTCGCGGGGCGATGGCGAGTTTGGCGTGGTACTGGGCCTGGCGGGCGTAGTCGAGGGCCTCGGCCAGGATGCGGGCGGACTCCTGCGGGGCGTGGAAGCCCATCGAGTTCTCCGAGTAGACGAAGTCGATGCGCCACTGGGCTTTTCGCTGGAGGGCCAGCGCCTGGGCGAGCTCTTCATCGCCGGCGCCGGCCCCGCGGGCGGCGGCGATCGTCTCGACCATCTCCTGCAGCGCCTGGCCGGCGCGGTCGATCAGAGCGCGGGTGCGGTCCTGGATCGTGTGTACGCGGCCGCGCAGCTCATCCTCGGGCACGTTGTGGCAGGGCTGGCAGGCGCGGGCGATGTTCAGCAGCGGGCTGCGCACATGGTGGTCGGAGACCTTCATCGCGCCCTGGCGTTCGTAGGGCATGTGGCAGTCGGCGCAGGCGACGCCGGCGCGGGCGTGCGTGCCCTGGCTCCACAGCTCGAACTCCGGATGCTGGGCCTTGAGCGTCTTCGCCCCCGTGATGCCGTGCGTCCAGTCGTGGAAGCCGATTTCGTCGTAGTAGGCCTCGATCTGTTCGACGCGGTTGCCCTTGGCCCAGGGGTAGGTCACGACGTTGCCCTGTTTGGTGAAGTAATACTCCACATGGCACTGTGCGCAGGCGAAGGTGCGCATCTCCTGGCGGGTGGCGTCGCGGTTGACGTCGTAGTTCTCGATGCCTTCCTGGTGCTTCTTGAGGGCGGCGATGCCGACCATGAACGCCGGGCGGGTGACGCGCAGCTCCATGGTCTTGGGGTCGTGGCAGTCGACGCAGCTTGCGGGGTGCTGGATCAGCAGTTCGCCGTGCGCGTCGGTGAGGTTGCGGCCTTCTTCCCAGGTCATGGCGCAGACCTTGCGGAAGCCCTCCATGACGTCGCCTTCGCCGACGTGGCGGTAGGCGGGGATGACCGAGGAGTGGCAGTGCAGGCAGGCGCCGGGCTGGGGGCGCTGGAGCACGCGCTCGGTCTGTTCCTGGTCGATGAGCATGTAGGCGTGGCCGCGGGCCTCGCGGTAGTCGATGGAGAAGGCGTAGCCGGCCCACATGGTGCGCAGCCAGGGGTCGGCATCGAGCTTCTGCTTGGGGATGGCGTCGCTGCCGCCGTAGCGCGTGCGTTCGTAGTCCACGGTGCGTTTGTAGCTGTCGTACTGGCGCGGCCAGTTGGCGCCCCACACGGCAGGGTCGGTGGTGTCCTCATCGACCTCGATGAGGATGACGTAGGGATTGCGGGCCTCGATCTTGCGCTGGTGGATGGAGACGACGAGCGCGGCGGCCAGGAAGGTGAGCAGTGCCAGCAGCACGGCGATCGACGCGAGCACCCCCAGGCGCGTGCGGCCGGCCTGTCGCGTGCCACGGCGTGCGGTCGACAAGGACGGGCGGACGTTGTTTTCACCACTTGGCGTCGGGGGGGTGCTCATGGCTGACTCCTGTCGCTCATGTCCAACCGTGTTCATCGGTGTTCATCGGTATTGATGTTTGTTCACATATGTTCATGGGGCGGCTCAAAGTTCATCGCGACTGCGCGTGGCCGACGTCGCTGTGACAATGGATGCACGAGACCGACTCGCCGCGCACCGTGGTGGGCAGCAGTTCGTGCACGACGTCCTGATGGCAGGAGATGCAGTTGAGCTGCGTGATGCGGCGGTTGCGCGGCTTGATGCGGATCGGCTCGTGAAAGTTCTGGAAGGTGAAGGCCCACGAGTGGAAGAATCCGTTGTCGGCCTTGGCCACGTACTTGCCCAGAAAATCGTGGGGCAGGTGGCAGTCGACGCAGGTGGCCGAGGTGTGATGCGTGCTCTTGACCCACGAGTCGAAGTGGGAGTTCATGATGTGGCAGTTGGTGCAGGCGGTGGGGTCGGTGCTGAAATAGGAGAGTCCCTCGCCGTAGCTGAAGGTGAAGGCGCTCATCCCCACAAAGATGCCCGCCAGCATGGCCACGAGGACCACCAGGGCGTCGGGCCCGCGTCCCAGCGGCCGGCTCGGCCCTCGCTGCGGGGAAGCTGGGGTCGGGCTGCTGCTCACGACAGGCTCCGTGACGACGGATCAGAGCCCGAGCGCGCCACTTGCCGCCGGGCGTTGAAGACACGGCTGTATTTTATGAACGCAAACGCCACGTGCAAGCAGGCAGTCGGCCGATGTGCGTCGCCGCTTCTGATACTCTCGCGGCATGACCGAGGAGGGTGATGCCGTGGATGCTCTCGATGCCCGGACGTGGCGGCGGTTGCGTCAGCACCTGGAGGCCGAACGGTGCTTCGGCATCGAGGCGGTGCCCGTGGGCCGGCGACGACTGGCCGCGCATGAGGAGGCAGGTCCGCCTCCTGATGAAGCAGGGCATGCTGCTGAGGTTGGGCATGAGGCGTGTGATGAGGCGGGCGGAGATGCGCTGTTTGCCGACGACATCATGGCGGCGCCGGTAAGCGACGGCCAGGCGCCGGTCGGGCATGGGCCGCTGGACGCGGTCGAGCTGGCGGAACTGGCGACGCTGGATCGTGCGGGGAAAGCCGCACGGCTGGCGGCGCTGGACGAGGGGCACGTCCGCGGCTGCACGCTGTGCGAGCTGTGCAAGAGCCGCACACAGACGGTCTTCGGCACCGGCGACGCCGACGCGGACCTGATGTTCGTCGGCGAAGGCCCGGGCCAGAACGAGGACGAACAGGGCGAGCCATTCGTCGGCCGGGCCGGCCAGAAGCTCAATGAGATGATTGCGGCCATGGGCCTAAGCCGCGAGCAGGTCTACATCGCGAACGTGGTCAAGTGCCGTCCACCCAACAACCGGACGCCCACGCCGGCCGAGGCGGCGACGTGCTGGCCCTATCTGCAGCGCCAGATCGCGATCATCGCCCCGAAGGTGATCGTCACGCTCGGCGGACCGGCCGCCAAGCTGCTGCTGAACACCGACACGGGCATCACGCGGCTTCGCGGCACATGGCACAGCGTGGTCGGCCTGCGGGCCGACGGCGCAGCGATCCCCGTCATGCCCACCTTCCACCCCGCCTTTCTGCTGCGGCAGTACACCCCGGACAATCGCCGCAAAGTCTGGTCCGACCTTCAGGCCGCGCTGCAGCGGATGGGTGAA